>JAHFRW010000018.1:22132-51213 GCA_023266055.1 Gammaproteobacteria bacterium
CCACGCCGGCATAAAACACCACCAGCCTGACAGGGATGTCACCCACATTACGGCCGACATGATCCGTGTCGACCACTTCGATTAACGCTTCTCCTGCGTGCAGTTGTTTTGTCGCACCGCTCTTTAAGGTTACTTCCAGCGTTCCCTGCAAGATCATCGCAAAAGAAGGAACGGGGTGTTTATGCCAGCCGGTTGCCGCCCCCGGCGCAATTTCGATTAATAGCCCGGTAACCTCTGCCTGTCCTTTCGGATAAATGATGGGCTTATTATCCCAGTTGTGCGTTGATTTTATGAGTGGGGTTATAGTGACGGTGGTGCTTGCATCCAGCGCAGACGCATTCAGTGGAAAATGTAATGCCATGGCAATCAGAATCGTTTTGAGACAGGTTTTCATCAGCCGTACTCTTTAAGGTTGGATCTTGCTGAATATCAGAGGGTTTTGAAGCAGAAGTATCATAATACAGAACCCTCCTTCTGGGTGATGGTCTGATAAATCATCCGGCACAGAATTAAGGTGAGGTATTGGAAGGATATTCGTCGGCAAGTGTGGCGAGAAAACGATCGACAACGCCGATCGGTAATACGTTATCTGCGCGGGAGAGGGCTCCTGAAATAAAGCCCTGCCGAACCCTGGCCGATAGTACTGGTGAAGCACTGAGACAGGGGTCATTTCGAATATCGTGATGACGGCATGTGAGCATCCTGCGCTTGCTCACAAAAATGGCGAAATAACAGATGTGCCGCTGTTTTGGTGTGATCGGCGCATTCTTGTGTGCAATTTATAAGCGTTTACAGATGGAATTTACCCGGAATGTTTCCCAACGCTGAGATCAATACCCCCCCGCTGCCGGATAATAATATACAGCAGCACAAAGATGCGGAGGCATCTCCCGAGATCTCCGACACCTGGCGGTTGCTGAAATTACTGAATGGTTATCGCATGGTGATCGCGGCATTATTTGTTACGCTGCCGCTGATTGGTATTGAATCCCAGTCATTGGGGGCCAGTACACCCGAATTGTTTCTGGCCACCAGCCTGATCTATCTGGTGTTCAGTATTTTCAGTGCCATCAGTATTTATGGGTGCTGGCCGCGCTTTAGCGTACAGGCTTATGTCCAGGTGTTGATGGATATTTTGTTTATCACCTTATTGATGCATGCCAGTGGTGGTATTAGCAGCGGATTGGGCATGTTGTTGCTGGTATCAGTTGCAGTGGGTGGTATTTTAATGTCGGGGCGCACCGCAATTTTCTTTGCGGCGACGGCTACCCTGATGGTATTGGTCGAACAGGTGCGTGCACACCTGCTGAACCCGGTGCTGGGTGCCAACTACACACTGGCGGGTTTATTGGGCGCTGCTTTTTTTGCGGCGGCATGGTTGACACATACGCTGGCGGAGCGTATCCGTCGTAGTGAGACACTGGCGGCGCAGCGTGGTGTTGATCTGGCCAACATGCAGCAGTTGACGGAGTATATTATTCAGCGTATGCAGACAGGTGTACTGGTTGTTGACCCCCAGGAGAATGTACGTTTGATTAATGAGTCAGCACGCCATTTGCTCGGCGGAAAATCGGAAAATAGTGACAACTTTGAAGTGTATCAGTCAATAGAGCAATTATGTCCCGCACTGGCGGAACAATGGCGTGATTGGCGTGCCGATCTGCAATTGGAGTCACAGGTATTTAGTCCTTCACAAACGGCTGCCATGCTGTTGCCGCGTTTTGCACACATGGGGAGCGACGCAGCATCCGGCACGCTTATTTTTCTTGAGGATACAGCGGCACTGGCACAACAGGCGCAGCAAATGAAGTTGGCATCGCTGGGCCGTCTCACAGCCAGCATCGCGCATGAAATTCGTAACCCGCTGGGCGCGATCAGCCATGCGGGTCAATTATTGGCGGAATCACCGCAGCGAAATGCGGATGACGCACGGTTTATTCAAATAATCGGTGATCAGACCCGCCGCGTGAATACCATTGTTGAAAATATACTACAGTTGAGCCGTCGTGAGCGTTCGCACCCACAGGATTTTATATTGAAAGACTGGCTTGATGAGTTTGTCGATGAGTTTAGCCGCAGCCAGAATATTGATTCCTTCATCTTTACGGTAGAGATAAACCCTCATGATCTTCGAGTGCGCATAGACCCCAGTCAGCTGCACCAGATACTGTCCAATTTATGTGATAACGTACTGCGTCATGGCACGAAAGAGAAGGTTTCTGGTGCGCCCACCATTCACCTGTCCAGCGCCATCATGCCGGATTCACCACATCCCTTTCTTGACATCATCGACCGTGGACCCGTTATTAAGGCTGATATTGTCGAGCATATTTTTGAGCCTTTTTTTACCACGGCATCACAAGGTACGGGGCTTGGCTTGTATATCTGCCGTGAATTGTGTGAATGTAATCAGGCGCGCCTGAATTATCGGGTGGCACGTAACGCAGATGCATCTCCAGACTCACAGGGAACCGGCGGTGATGGTAATTGTTTTCGCATTACGTTTGCCGATCCACGTCGTAAACAGGTGGCATAAGCATGAGCCAGTATCTTGCATTGATCGTTGATGATGAACCCGATATTCGTGAGCTGCTTGATATTACGCTGGGTCGCATGGGTATAGAAACACGCGCGGCCGAAAATCTTGCCCAGGCACGTGCACTGTTGGAAACGTCGGTTGCCGCAAGCTCATTATTTCATTTATGCATCACCGACATGCGCCTGCCGGATGGCAGTGGTATTGAGCTGGTGGAATATATTCAGAGACATCATCCGAATTTGCCTGTGGCGGTCATCACGGCTCACGGCAATATGGAATTGGCAATCAGTACGCTCAAAGCTGGCGCGTTCGATTTTGTTTCAAAACCGCTGGACTTGCATGTATTGCGCAATCTGGTGACCACGGCGCTGAAATTAGCCACGCCCGTGCCAGAGCATCTTCCAGGTGATTCCGATGGACGTCGTTCACGTCATGAGTTGCTGGGTGACTCTGCGCCCATGCAGGCAATACGTGCGACGATTGCCAAGCTGGCGCGCAGTCAGGCACCGGTATATATCAGCGGCGAATCGGGTACCGGCAAGGAGCTTATTGCGCGTTTGATTCACGACAAAGGGCCACGTGCCGACGCGGCATTTGTGCCGGTTAATTGCGGTGCCATTCCCGAGCATTTAATGGAAAGTGAATTCTTTGGCCACAAAAAAGGTAGCTTCACGGGTGCAAGTGGCGATAAAGAGGGTTTGTTTCATGCCGCTCACGGCGGTACATTGTTTCTGGATGAGGTTGCCGATCTGCCCTTACATATGCAGGTGAAATTATTGCGTGTTATTCAGGAGAAAGCCGTACGGCCCGTGGGCGCGCAAAAGGAGGCGCCGGTGGATGTGCGCATTTTGAGCGCCACGCACAAGAATCTTGCCGCACTGGTAAAAGACGGCGCGTTTCGGGAAGATCTCTTTTATCGCATCAATGTCATTGAGTTACATGCACCCAGCTTGCGTGAGCGGGCACAGGATATCCCGCAGCTTGCGGAACATGTTTTACAGCGGTTGTGCAAACAGACACAGGTGCAGATCGGGGGCACGGCATCACCACTGGCACCGGTACTGTCTGCTGGCGCCATTGACATGCTGCTGTACTACCCGTTCCCCGGTAATGTGCGCGAACTGGAAAATATTCTGGAGCGCGCCGTTACCTTGTGTGAAGGAAATACCATTCAGCCGGCCGATTTGCGCTTGCCGCAACTACCTCTCATGGAGTTATCTGTAGACAAGGCCGCCGCCGCGCCCGTTACCGGCAATGACAGCACGTCATTGTCGCTGGATCCGTATCTGGGCAATATCGAAAAAGACACCATCATGAAAGCGCTGGAACAAACTCATTACAATAAAACCGCTGCGGCCAGGCTGCTGGGCATCACCTTTCGGGCATTGCGTTACCGACTCAAGAAGCTGGGTCTGGAATAAGATGGGTGCGGATGGAGATACCCCCGCCCGTTTTTCTGTCGTTAACATACTGATTCTGCAATATCAGCGCGCTCCAATACATCATGCCAACGCGCAACATCCCGCGATCTCTTTATTGCTCCCGAGCACCGTTGTTAATGGGTACTCGCTTGTTCGAATGTGACGCGATAAAACCATATCAAGAATACTGATAATTTTGGTCACATTATGACCTAGCGCGGCAGGCTATACGGGGGTGAAAGCCGTTTTAACAAGCTGGTTTTGACGATGGAAAGCGGCCATCCTGATCCCGGCGATAAATGTTTAAGCGCATGAATTACATTAAATTTTTTATCATCACTTGCTTGTTTCATGCAAAATGATGCACATTAAAAGCCCCTTCATCTTCAGGTTGGCACACCCCATGCATTGTCCTAGTCAAGGCATTTGATTTTGCTGATCAGGCACTGGAAGCGTAGCACCCAAGGGATAGGTCGGCAAAGGACGGATGCCAAAGCGTTTAATTTTAATTTAAGTACTTGAATATTAACGGACAGGAGACACACCATGAACATTAAGAAAGCACAACAGGGTTTTACCCTGATCGAATTGATGATCGTTGTTGCGATCATTGGTATTTTGGCGGCGATTGCCGTTCCCGCGTACCAAACCTACACCAAGAAAGCCAAGTTCACCGAAGTGGTTTCGGCTGTTGCGCCCGTCAAGCTCGGCATGGAAATCTGCTTTCAGGAGCTGGGCACTTTTGTTGGCTGCACCAATGGTGCCAGCGGTGTACCAGTAGCACCCACCCCCACCGGTTTCGTGGCAACTGGCTCGGGAGTAGCGAGCGCTCAAACTGCAACCACAGCCACAATTACCATGGTCGCCATAGGTGCCGCTGGCGCGCCCGTTAAAGGCCTGGAGGGTGAGAATTATATACTTGACGCAACTGCTGCTGCTGGCCAAGCGGTACAGTGGGTTAAAAGGCCTGCCAGTACTTGTGTGACTGCCGCCATCTGCTAACCCCAGTGTTCAGCAAGGCTTGACAATAAGCCGCCTTCGGGCGGCTTATTTTATTGGTTCATAGAGAGCGCCTGCACAAACGCTCCGGCGATTTGCTAATCCCCCGCATCGTCTGGCCGCACGCCCCCACCCCACACCGGGCCGATCATCCCTCCTATCTCCCCTTCTACCCCCTCAAATAATTCCCGCCCCGTGCCGATACAAGATAAGCAAACTCTTTCAGGAATATAGAGCATCATGAGTACAGTTACACCCACTCTTAATGGTGGACTTAGCGGCTTGGCACGGCGCCTGGTGCTGGACGGCCTGTTGAACGAAGAACAGGTGACCAAGGCGCAGGAATACGCAGCCAAAAACAAGCTTCCCTTCGTCAGTCATCTGGTACAAAGCAAGCTGGTGGACAGTTACGCTATCGCCAATGCCGGTTCCATGGAGTTTGGCATTCCGTTGTTTGATATCAATGCCATGGATCTGGAGTCGGCGGCGGTCAAGCTGGTCAGTGAAAAACTGGTGCGTCAGCACAATGCCTTGCCGTTATTCAAGCGAGGCACCCGTCTCTATGTAGCCGTGTCTGATCCTACCAATCTGGTGGGGCTGGATGAAATCAAGTTCCAGTCAGGCGTCAATACCGAAGCAGTGCTGGTTGAAGAAGACAAGCTGGCCAAAGTTATTGAGAAAGCATTGGAGGCCAGTGAGACCTCCATGACCGATCTGGGTGATGCTGATCTGGATAATCTGGATATCACCAGTGACAGTGATGATGAGGGTAAAAAAGACGACGTAGGTTCTGAGGTTGATGATGCTCCGGTAGTGCGCTTCATCAACAAAATCTTGCTGGATGCGATTAACAAGGGCGCCTCGGATATTCACTTTGAGCCGTATGAAAAAATCTATCGTATACGCTATCGTCAGGACGGTATGCTGAGTGAAATCGCCACCCCTCCGGTAGCGCTGGCCAACAAAATTTCTGCGCGTCTCAAGGTCATGTCGCGCCTGGATATTTCGGAACGCCGGGTGCCGCAGGACGGACGCATGAAAATGGTGTTGTCAAAGACCCGTGCCATCGACTTCCGTGTTAACAGTTGTCCGACACTGTTTGGTGAAAAAATCGTGTTGCGTATTCTGGATCCCTCCAGTGCCAAACTGGGTATTGATGCGCTGGGATATGAGCCGGAACAAAAAGACGCCTATATGAAGGCATTACATATGCCGTATGGCATGATTCTGGTAACAGGGCCGACCGGTAGCGGCAAGACCGTGTCACTGTATACGGGCTTGAATATTTTGAACACCATGGACCGCAACATTTCCACGGCCGAAGATCCCGCAGAAATAAATTTACCCGGCGTTAATCAGGTGAATGTCAATGTTAAGGTAGGCCTGACGTTTTCGGCAGCGCTAAAGGCATTTCTGCGACAGGATCCGGATGTGATCATGGTGGGCGAAATTCGTGATCTGGAAACCGCCGAAATTGCGATCAAGGCCGCGCAAACCGGCCATATGGTGCTGTCTACCCTGCACACCAATGATGCCCCTCAAACCCTCAGTCGCCTGCTGAACATGGGCGTCGCGCCTTTCAATATTGCTTCCGCAGTTTCGCTGATCATTGCACAACGTCTGGCGCGGCGGCTGTGCTCCAAGTGTAAGGTGGTGGCCGATATTCCCTCTGCCGCATTGCTTAAAGTGGGTTTCACGGAAAAGGATTTGAATGGACTCACGGTGTATAAGGCCGTGGGCTGTGATCAATGTACAGAAGGGTATAAAGGCCGTGTCGGTATTTATCAGGTCATGCCTGTGTCCGAAGCCATGGGACGCATTATCATGGCCGGTGGTAATGCCATGCAGATTGCCGACCAGGCGCGCCAGGAAGGGATTGCAGATCTGCGTGCTTCGGGCTTGAAAAAGATCAGGCAGGGTATGACCAGTCTGGAAGAAATCAACCGCGTCATTACGGAATAATCGCCATGGTAGCAAAAGTACTCAAGAAAAAAGAAGCATCAAAAGCAGAAAAGCTGGACTTGTTTGCCTGGGAAGGCACCGACAAAAAGGGTGGCAAGGTCACGGGTGAAACCCGTGGTGCAAATGCCGCGATGATTAAAAACGAGTTGCGTCGTCAGGGCATTAATCCAAAAAAGATTAAAAAGAAATCTCTGAGTGGATTGGGTGGCCGTAGCAAGAAGAAAATCACGGCCAAGGATATTGCGTTGTTTAGCCGTCAACTGGCGACCATGATGAGTTCTGGCGTGCCGTTGGTGCAATCCTTTGAGATCATTGGTCGTGGTCATGATAACCCATCCATGCAGGATCTGGTTCTCGCCATCAAGGCCGATGTCGAGGGTGGTAATACACTCACAGACGCCATGCGTAAGCATCCCTATTATTTTGACGAACTGTATTGCAATCTGGTACAGGCCGGTGAACAGGCGGGTATTCTGGAAGGGCTGCTGCACAAGATCGCGTTGTACAAGGAAAAAGTCGAAGCTATCAAGGGCAAGATCAAAAAAGCGATGTTTTATCCTGCGGCAGTCGTCGTAGTGGCTTTTATTATCACGACAATTTTGATGATTTTCGTTATTCCGCAATTTGAAGACCTGTTCAAGGGTTTTGGCGCCGATTTGCCCGCCTTGACCAAATTTGTCATTGAGCTCTCCGCCCTTTTTCAAAAGTGGTGGTGGGCTATTTTTGGAGGTATTGGTGGTGTAGTCTATGGATTGATGGAGGCCAAAAGACGTTCAAAGAAAGTGAATCATGTCATTGATCGTATGTTGCTGAAGCTGCCTATTCTGGGAGAAATCGTTACCAAGGCAACGGTGGCACGCTTTGCGCGCACCCTGTCTACCATGTTTGCCGCTGGCGTGCCGCTGGTAGAGGGCATGACTACCGTGGCAGGCGCTTCCGGCAATATTGTATTCGAGACGGGAATTCTCAAAATACGCGATAATGTCGCCAGTGGCATGTCGTTGCAGGCATCCATGCGCCAGACAGGCCTGTTTTCCAATATGGTGGTACAGATGGTAGCGATTGGTGAAGAGGCCGGCTCACTGGATGCCATGCTGGGCAAGGTGGCTGATTTCTACGAGCAGGAGGTCGACGATGCCGTGGATGGTTTAAGCAGTCTGCTGGAACCCATTATCATGTCGGTGTTGGGCGTGCTCATTGGCGGGTTGGTTGTGGCCATGTATCTACCGATCTTCAAGATGGGTGCGGTAGTAAACTAAGAAATCCCGGACTGGCTTCAGAGCGGTCATTTCGAGTGTAGTGACGACGGCATGCGACCATCATGGATGACGGAAGGTGGAGCGATTACCGAGAAACCCTGATCTTGAACGAATGTGTGAGATCTCTCAGGCGTTCTCCCGTTCATTGAAATGACAACTTATTTTTCCTGTAACCATAAAATGCAGGTCTTCTTTCTCGCACAAGGACGTAGCCATAACCCATGACAGCAATCATTGACTATCTCCAGGCCTCGCCGACCGCCTTTATTACACTAACCGCCGTGTTGGGATTGCTGATAGGCAGTTTTCTTAATGTCGTCATTTATCGCCTGCCGGTAATGATGGAGCGCGAGTGGCGCACAGCATGTGATGAGACGCTATCGCCGGCGGGAGTGCAGGCCGAGGCGGCTGTCGAGCCGCCGTTCAATCTTGTTGCCCCACGCTCACAGTGTCCCAAGTGTAGACACATGATCACGGCGTTGGAAAATATCCCGGTAGTGAGTTATTTGTATCTCAAGGGCCGCTGTTCGGCGTGTGGCACGCCTATTTCAATGCGCTATCCTCTGGTTGAAATCTTCACGGCCGCTGTTTCGGCGATGGTCGCCTGGCATTTTGGCTTTGGCTGGAATGCAGGCGCGGCGTTGCTTTTAACCTGGGCATTGATCACGCTGAGTTTGATAGATTTTGACCATCAATTATTACCGGACTCCATTACATTGCCATTTTTATGGATAGGGCTAACACTCAGCCTGTTCAATATTTATGTTGATAGCTTTAATAGCATTATTGGCGCGCTGACGGGTTATCTCAGCTTGTGGATGGTTTATATGCTATTCAAGATATTGACCGGCAAGGAAGGCATGGGCCATGGCGATTTCAAATTGCTGGCGATGCTCGGCGCCTGGCTGGGTTGGAAATCATTACTGACCATCGTGTTGCTGTCATCTTTGGTTGGTGCGGTGGTTGGCATTTCTCTGGTGCTGCTGCGAGGTCGTGATAAAAATATCCCCATCCCCTTTGGTCCTTATCTGGCCACGGCGGGGTGGATCACGTTGTTATGGGGCAATGATATCACGCGAATCTATATGCGTATGGCAGGGTTAGGGTAGAATAAAGGTATTCTTTTTACCCGTTGATGTGTGGCTTCCCATGCTAAAAATCGGTTTAACAGGTGGTATCGGCAGCGGCAAGACTACGGTAGCAAATTATTTTGCTGCATTGGGTGTGCCGGTGATTGATGCCGACCAGATTGCTCGGGAGCTGGTGACACCGGGCCAGTCTGCGTTACAGGCCATCGTGAGCGCATTTGGCCCGGCAGCGGTGGACAGCACCGGCCAACTGGATCGGGCGTGGTTACGTGCCAGAGTGTTTAATGATACCGATATTGGCTCAGGGTGGCGCCAACGGCTCGAATCAATACTTCACCCCCTGATTCGGGCGGAAATGCAGCGTCGTGTTCAGGCGATCATGGAAGATGGACATGCCGAATACTGTTTGCTTGGTATTCCATTATTGGTTGAGAGTGGGCAAACAGATTTGGTTGAGCGTATCCTGGTGGTAGATGCGCCGGAAGTATTGCAGCGCCAAAGGGTGCGGGAGCGTGATAAATTATCATCGGATGCCGAAATTGCCGCGATCCTGCATAGTCAGGCCAGTCGGCGGCAGCGTCTGATGGCGGCGGACGATATCATTGTTAATGATGCAGATCTGGAAAAGCTGCGCCAGCAGGTCTTGATGCTGCATCAGCGTTACCAGAGCCTGGCCGTCGCCAATTAACGACGGCATTTGACAGGAAGCCTCTAACAATTTCATCTTTGGAGTGTTTGGATAAGGAAAATCAAAAGGGTCATTTTTATTTTCTTCATTTTTTGCGCTATTATTTCAGTGGCATTTGCACTATTATTAACCTGGGTATTTCACGGGTTGTCTCGGGAGCCTGTAGAATACCAGTACTATAAATGACGAACGGGTAACCCCATTCGCAGATCCTTGGGTGCATATATTAAGTGCAGACAAAAATAGTTTACGAACAACCGCTGAACGAGCGGATTCGAACCTTTCTCAGGTTGGAGTTTCTGTTTGACCAAACCAAGGCATTCCTGGCGGGAGACTCGGTATGGGACAGTCGTGCCGCCTTGTCAGGTATCTTAGAGATATTGAGCATCTTCAGTCGGGCAGACCTCAAGACCGAAGTCATGAAGGAGTTGGAGAGGCAAACGTTAGTACTGGAGCGCCTGGAAGAGAACCCCAGTGTGGATCGTAGTCGTCTGAATGATCTCCTGAATCAAATGGACACGCTGATTGACCATATGTATTCACTGAAGGGACAGGTAGGCCAGGAGTTGCGCCAGAATGAGTTTCTGAGCAGCATTCGTCAGCGTGCCGCGATCCCCGGCGGTACCTGTGATTTTGATTTACCTGCTTACCATTTCTGGTTACAGCAGCCAGTGACCACTCGCCATCAGCAACTACAGTTCTGGTTTAAAAATTTCGAAGTAATTGCGCAGTCCATCAGCCTCATACTGCGCATGATTCGTGAAAGCGCGCCCGAAATAAAAGAAGTCGCCGAAGCCGGTTTTTTCCAGAGGTCGCTTGATTTAAGCACGCCATGTCATATTGTGCGCGTTGGGGTGCCCAGCGATTGCCTGTATTTTGCCGAAATCAGTGGCGGCAAGCACCGTTTCACGGTGCGCTTTCTTGAGCAGCGTCTGGAAGAGCGCCCCGTACAAACCAGGGATGATATCCCCTTTGAGTTGACCTGCTGCATTATATGACCACGTCGGTTGTCTGCCCGGGTTGTGGCAAAACCGTGGAGTGGACGCCGGAGCAACGTTGGCGCCCTTTCTGCAGTGAACGCTGCCGCCTGATGGACCTGGGCGAGTGGGCGGCAAACACACGCCGTATTCCGGTTCATGAGTCCCCACAGGGTGACGTTGCCGAATAACCTTGACAACGTCGGGTATCTCACCGCTTCATGCGTAGCCACGTGATTCCCACCATGCCTAGCAGGATCACTGCGCCAAAACCAATGGCGCTATCCACTACCGATACGCCTAGACGCGTAGCCAATGTATAAAGCCCAACCAGCAATAGCATGGCGATATTTTCGCTGAAATTCTGCACGGCAACGGCATGGCCCGCCCCCACGGTTTCGTGACCGCGCTCCTGGAGCAAGGCATTCAGTGGCACCACAAACATCCCGCCGCATGCGCCAATGGCAATCAGCAGCACAGCGGCACTGTAAATACCGGTCATTTGTGATAAGGCCATGACCAGCACGCCCAGCAGCAATCCGGCAGGCAGCACACGGTGGGTGGTTTCAAGCGTTACAAAGCGCGCCGCCAGCGCGGCCCCCACGGCAATACCAATGGCGACCACCCCGCTCAAATTGGCAGCCGTCTTATTATCATCAATCAGCAGTGCGACAGGTACCCATGCAATTAATAAAAAGCGCAACGTACTGCCACTGCTCCAAAACAAACTGGTACCGATCAGCGAGAAGCGCGCATCGGGATTACGATACAGAGTCTTAAGTGCCCCTATAAAATCCATTAACAATTTACGCAGTCCCAACTGGCCGATGGGATGCTCAGGCGGCAGTCGTGGAATGAGAGCATTGACCAATGCCGCCAGCACATAGCACACACTGATAGCGAGAAGCGTGCCGGGCACGGAAATATCGGCCAGCCAACCCCCGAGCAAGGCACCCATCAAAATCGCCACAATCGTCGAACCCTCCATCAAGCTATTGGCTTTAACCAGTTTTTCCTGGGGGACCAGCTGACTTAATATTCCATATTTGGCGGGCGAATACGCCGCCGCACCCAGACCCACCAACCCGTAAGCCAGCCATGGATTAAAGCCCAGCAACATTAACGCAGAGCCCAGAAACTTCAGCCCGTTGCTGATCATCATCACGCGCCCTTTGGGTAAGGCATCGGCAAATGCGCCGACGAAAGGCGCAAAGACAATAAACGCCAATACAAATATTTCCTGTAGCATGGGCGCGTACCAGTCCTGGTAATTCGCAAAAGATTTTAAAAGCGCAATGGCGGCGAACAACAGCGCATTATCTGCCAGCGCAGAAAGAAATTGGGCAACCAGCACGGCCAGCATCGCACGTGAAGTTAGACGACCATGGGTGATCGCGGTTGATGACGTCATAGTGTATTCCTCATGAAAAAACCGCGGGTTTCAAAAATATGTGGGGAGAAACGCTGGTTATTTGTGCTCAAATGCCGCTTTAACACGAAATCAAACAACAGCGAGTTATAGGTACGAATCGCCGTCAGCACAGGCACTGCAGCACGATCCAGTAATCCCATCTCTACGAAAAAATCCAGAGAAAAAAGTGGCATAACGCCAGGCAAGGGATAATCGGATCCATTTAATAATCGGGAATGCCATTCGTTTCTTTCCAGCAGGGATTTGACATAACGGGCACGATTGGCTTGAGTAATTGCGGAGATATCAGCGAAAAGTATCTTTTCATAACGATGTTCTTCCATTAAACGGGAAAAAAGCAAAAAACTTTCTGTCATAGGGCCATTCTCACCCTGGTCAAGGTCGTGATCTTCACCCATGGTGGCGCAATGTGCAATGACAACACGCACCCCATGGTCAAGCGCACGCCGTAACTTTAGAGGATTTCCATAATGCTGGGTATTGGCGCCGTGTACAGCACGCTCCCTGCCGGCGTGCGTAATCAGAGGAAGATCATGTTTCACCAGTGCTTGGTAAAAGGGATCACATAACTTCGAGCCGGGATCGATGCCCATTGCGGCGGGCAGCCATTTAATGGCCCGCGCACCTTTTTTTACCGCATCGTCTAATGCCGTGACGCTATCAGTGCGGTAAGGGTGAATGGATGCCGCCCATTCGAAATGATGAGGAAATGATTGTGCAATTTTTCCAGCATAATCATTGGGTATATAAAACGCGCTATGTTCCACATCCATGGCATGATTGACATTATAGTTATGCTCAAATGCGAGCAGCAACAGCTTATGGCCTGCACGCATGCTGTTAATCAGATGACGCATGCGGTCTATGTAGTGCTGATCCACCTGCTGTGGCATATCCCTCGCACAGCCTGCGTTCATGAAGAACCTTTTTTGTAAGAACTGTGCCGGATGTAACAGGCTGTCCATGTCAGGATTAAGCCAGGAGCCTCCACCACTGTCACCTGTGCCAATCAAGTGTGCGTGACTGTCCCACACATTTTGGCTGTCGATGCCCTGCCATGCAACAGTTACCAGTTCATGTCCGGCAAGTTCAACAGGCAGGATTTCATGGCAGGGATTGATGAAACCTTGTTCTGGCCAGTAATGCCATGCGGCCAGACCAGTGGCCGAGATGCCGGTGGCACCAACCCCCAGCAGGAACTGGCGACGGTTCATCAGGCGGCCTCTGCCATTTTCTTCAATGTCACATAATCAATCTTGCCTGTACCCAATAGGGGTAATGCATCTACCCGCACAATTTTGCGCGGCACTGCAAGCTCCGGATGGCCAAGCGTGCGTGCTGCTTCCTGCAGGCGTTCACGGGCGAGTGTAGCGTCAGTTGTAAATAACACAATCGCTTCGCCGCGTTGTGCATCTGCCTGTGTTGATGTGGCGTGTTGATGTGTGGGCGCTGCCTGGGCAGCAATTTTTTCGACCACTTCAAGCGATATCATCTCACCTGCAATTTTGGCGAAGCGTTTAACACGTCCCACAATACGTACAAAACCTTCATCATCATCCTGATCATTAATGGCCACGATATCACCCGTGCTATACCAGCCGGGGCCTGCGGTAGATGAAGGGGGTTCAATCACGCCCGGATTTTCATAACGATAATAGCCTGACATGACATTGGGGCCGCGCACATGCAGCAGCGCACCCTGTTCTATGCCGGGCACGGGTTCCAGGTATGTAGTAATGCCGGGTAACAACTGACCGACGGTTCCAGTGCGGTAAGACATGGGCGTATTGACCGCTAGCACAGGTGCGGTTTCAGTAGCGCCGTAGCCTTCAAGAATGCGCACGCCGAATTTTTCGAACCAGGCCTGACGCACCGTTTCTGATAATTTTTCCGCGCCGGCAATCACATAACGCAGCCGGTAAAAATCATAGGCATGTGCGAATTTTGCGTAATTACCCAGAAAAGTACTGGTGCCAAAGAGGACGGTACAGCCACGATCATAGGCAAGTTCAGGAATCACACGGTAATGTAACGGCGTCGGATACAAAAATAAATTCGAGCCGGTTAACACAGGCAGCAATGTTCCTGCTGTTAGCCCAAAGGAATGAAAAATGGGCAGCGCATTGAGAAATTTATCTTCTACCGAGAAATCAATCACGGCGCGAATTTGCGCAATGTTCGAGAGTATCGCGCGGTGTGATAATACCACCCCTTTGGGCTTGCCCTCGGAGCCGGAAGTAAACAGCACGGCTGCCGCGTCTTCAGGGCTCGAGGCAGGGATCGCCACACGCGGGAATAATCGCGCGCAACACAGCAACCATAGTTTATCAAACAGCCCAAACTGTTGTTGCATATCCTCAAGATAGATGATTCGTACATTTTGCAGCGCATTTATCGTGTTATGCAGTTTTGCGGTTTCAATAAATTTTCGTGAACTGATAATGAGGTTGATTTTTGCCGCAATACAGGCGTTTTGCATGCCTTCAGCGCCCGCCGTATAGTTGAGCATGGCGGGTACACGGCGTTGTGCGCCCATGCCAATAATCAATGCTACCGTCGATGCCAGGTTAGGCATCAATACGCCCACGGTTTCATTTTCGGGTGCGACCCGCGCCACCATTTTTCCCAGCGCCAGTGTCATTTTCAGAATCTGGCCGTAGGAATATTCAATCTGTTTCATGTCTTCAACCACCCGTCGATGATAGCCAAAGACCGCAATGGCATCCAGCAGACTTGAATACAGGGTTTGCTTGGGTTGTGAGTTGAAGAGCATGGTTTGCATAATTTTGCGCATCGCCATGCCCGCTTTCAGGCGGCGTTCCTTGGCGGAAGCTGCCAGAGGCATGGCTAATGACGTAGCGGGCTGAATGGAAAGTGTAATCTGCGGCAACAGGCGGCGCGGATATTTTCCAGATAATCGACTGAAATAGGAGCGGGCCGGGCCATCCAGTCGAACGGGGATAATGGTGGCGGCGGTTTTGGCGGCGACGAACGCCGGGCCGTCATAGACTTTCATCAGGCTCCCGGTGGTTGTGATACGCCCTTCCGGAAAGATCATTACAGGTTGCCCTGCTTCAATAAGCCGGATGACTTTTTTCATTGCCATGGGGTTGGTGGGGTCTACGGCAAGGTGGTCCACCTGGGTCAGGAGCATGCGAAAAAAGAAATTATTTACTACTGTGGTGTGCACTACGAATACAGGGTTGATGGGCAAAAACAAACCCAGCAATAGTCCGTCAA
This sequence comes from Gammaproteobacteria bacterium, assembly GCA_023266055.1. Lineage (GTDB taxonomy): Bacteria > Pseudomonadota > Gammaproteobacteria > Ga007554. The sequence continues at coordinate 37,738 of JAHFRW010000018.1, forward strand.
GAAACGATTCATGGTTGGCAATAATTAATAAACGCGGTGCGTTAAATTGAGTCGTGTCACCTTCAATGCGGAGTCGAAACAGAACATATAATAATGGCCTGAGCAGGCCACGTATAATGGATTTCAACATTGTGTGAGCCTTATATATCTATATAGTTAATCATATGGTTTTATTTTTCCTGATGATTCAGGTGTTTTTTCGTATGTAGTCCAGCACATTCTTTAAGGTTTCATCCAGTGCCGGACGATTGATCCAGAAATACACTTCCTTGCCGCTTTTTTCACTCAGCAATATATCGGCATCACGCAGGATTTTTAAATGATGAGAAATGGCGGAGCGTGACAGAGTTGATGCGTCGACAATGTGTCCCACATTCAGGCGTTCGCCGCGATCAAACGTCAGTAAAATGCGCTGTCGGTGTGTATCACCCAAGGCGATAAATACCTTGGAGGCTTTGGTCCATTGCTTTGGGATGGTGCGCATGTAATTTTTATTCATGTCGATAAGTTTAGTTATATAGTTATGTATTGTCAACAGGAATTTTTAGGGTGATCGCCGTCAACTACGCCACAGTGATGAAATTCCGGCGATTCCCTGCGCACCGTGCTCATAGGCCTGTGTAACATGGCGCGGTGTCATGCCGCCCAAGGCATACACAGGCAGTGTCGCAAGTGCGGTAAGCTCCCTTAATCCTGCCCAGCCCAGGGTTTGAGCTCCAGGGTGGCTGGGGGTTTCCAGTACTGGAGAAACCACCGCGAAATCGGCGCCGATGTGGCTTGCATGCGCGAGTTCCCTGGCGTTGTGACATGATGCGCCGACCCACGGTCTGGGATGTGAAGATAGGCGTGAAGATGCAAAGGGGCGCTGGTTGAGCGACATTAGCTGGGTGCTGTCCAGGTGTACGCCATCCGCGCCGATTTCTTCGGCAAGTGTTGGGCTGGTATTCAATATCAGTTGGGCTTGATAGGCGTGACACACGGGCAACACCTGTCGGGCCAGTTCGGCATAGGCGGTTTCACCCAATGTTTTTGCGCGTAGTTGCACTAAACGTATGCCGCCATGAATGGCAGCACGCGTGTCGCCAGAGGGTCGCTCCAACGCATTCGATGTTCGCGACACTCGTCCGTCCATGGACAGCGCAGGATGCTGGAAGCGACCGCTACGCAGAGAGCGTTCCAGGCAATACAAAAATTCCGGTGTGTTGGGAGAAGGTTCGGGGGTAATGAGGTAGCGTGAAGGCAGGCGCACAGCATTGACAATCGGCCAGTTGGCCGCCGGATAATGGCGTTGTACCAGATCTTTTACGGCCACCCACTCGACGGGCTGGCCTTCGCGACCGAAGGGTTTGCCGGCAAACGCATCAACACGCCAGACATCCAGAAGCACGGTTTTACTGCCTTGATTTTCATGATAATGATGGCGTATACGTATCAGGGGCCGGGCAGATATCACGGAAATGCCAATCTCTTCCTGTAGTTCACGCGCCAGGGCATGCTGCGCACTTTCACCGGCTTCTATCTTTCCACCAGGGAATTCCCATAGCCCGCCTTGCGGCGCTGTAGGCGGTCGAAATGCCAGTAGAACCTCATTTGAGCCATTAAATATGGCGCCAACCACGACGTGCTGAACAGATTGGTCGGGCATTATTTTATAGGTAACAGAGGGTTGGCGTGTTTGGTCACGTTAGCCTGCCCCTTTTGGGCACTTTTTGCCGTTTTGTGTCACACATCACACGTATTTTGATAGGTCAAACACAGTAAGTTCGGGCCGGTTTTGGCAATATAGACTCAACATAACAGCACAACTCATCAGGAGCGTACCATGTTTAGAATAATATTTTTGATTATAGCGGCCGTTCTTGCCATTAGCGTACCTGGCGATGGTCCTGCACTGTTGGTCAATAATCGGGATTTTATATTGGCGCTGGTTGCGGCGGTGTTGGTGCATCCCTGGATTGTCAGGCAGTTTGAATAAACCTTTACTAAAAGGTGTCCAGAAAGGGCACTTTTTGCTGTTTTGCGTCATGGTTCACAACAGTCTTGATATATTGAACACAGTAAGTGACACCCGGCTTTGCTAGTATAGAATCAACAAAGGGCAATAACCACAAGGAGCATGCCATGTTTAAAGTTATTTTCTTGATTATAGCGGCGATTCTGGCAATTAGCGTGCCTAGTGATGGCCCGGCACTGCTGGTGAATAATCGGGATCTTATACTGGGGCTGGTAGCCGCAGTGCTTTTGCATCCCTGGATTGCCAGACAGTTTGGTTAACTACACTAGAAAAGTACCGGGGCAGACACCTGCCCCGGTAGAGTTTGATGATGATTAGAAATCTACACCGAGGCCCAGGAACGGCCCTTTATTTTTCATCGAAGCAAATTTGTCACCATCCGTCAGCTTTACATCGATAAAGCGATATCCTCCGGCCACGTACATGAAGGGAAAGGGGTTAAGCTTAACCTGTGCGGTGACGTCATAAAGATGATTTTTGGCATAGGCAATCGCCATGCCATCCACTTCGGCGCTCACCAAGGGGCCGTTGGCACGCAGCACGGCCTTGAGCATGGGCACGGGTGCAGAGAAATCCGCCTGGGCTGTTTGTGTGCTGCTTTTTACGGTTACATCACCGTTGATGAATTTAACGTTTGCGCCAAGTTCCGCTGAAACGACGCCAATATTGAGGGGTGTAAAAGTCCAGCCCAGATCGTAGGTTTGCAAATCCACGCTGGTTGTCACCGGGGTTGAGGCCGCGAAGGTTTTATTTTCATATGTGATGGTACGTGACAGGGTGCTGGTCGCGTCATATTTAAGCGGTGTAAGGCCCACGTACAGGTTACCCAACAAGGTAATGTGCCCACGACCACGTATGAACATGGCGGTCTTGTCGTTCAGCCCCAAGTCATTCTTGAGATCAATGGTGGAGCCGTTGGAGCGGGTTTCTCCAGTGAGACTGGATTGCCAGCCCACCACTTCCAGCTCAAGATCAACAGGCCCCAGCGCAAATGCGCTACTTACGGGTAACAGCATCAGCGCGCCGATTGTCCATGCAGTTTTTTTCATAATGCCCTCGCTATTGTTCAGGTTAAGTGACAGGGTGTCCTACATTTTTCAACGTTACTGGCGTGGCTTGATCGGGTTTATAGCGGCACATTATACGTATTCGTCAACACGATGAGGTGGTGCAGACCACCCTTTCCGCATGATGGCAAGAGACTGGTACTCGGCGATGGCGCGTTGAGCAAATCCGGCACTTCCATTGGAGGTGCCGGGGATTTTGAAGTGTGCCGTGTCAGCATCATCAACGGTGGAACGTTTGCTTAACAGGTCGCCTTCGGTTACGCGTTCTACAAGTGGCTGTGGGCTTGCCGGTGTCGCCGAACCCTTACGATACGGGCTGTGTTGTTCCTGTGGTTGCAGAAACCGTTCACCACGTTGTGCGGTGGTAACGGGATATACACCAGAGATCGTAATAGGCATTAGCGAACCGTTTTGGGCATGGCCATCGTTTGTTGCTGATTCCTAGAACGTGATTTTTACGCCGACGTGTGCGCCTTCATCAAGCGTCACGTCTGGCCTGACTTCAAGACCAAATTTGATTTTACGGTAACCCACGTAGACCAGTGCCTGTGGCAATATTTCATATTCCAGGCGCACGCCGGTTTCAATGTAACGGTCGGCATCGCCAAAGGTAACGATGTCGGGGGCGAAGTAAAATTGCCCGGCAAGGCCGAAACGGGAAGCAAACGGTGGCGCGAAGCGTATCTGCCCACCCAATGCCATCGCAACAGCATCATTGCTGTCAGCCTTGGCGATCAAGCCTTTTATGCCCACGCCTACCGTGACACCCGGTACGTTACTGCCGACTTCATTTTTTACCAGAATGCCGGAATCAAAAAACAGATTGTCTTCGTCATTGTAAAGAAAGCCCGCATGGAATTCGGATTTTCCGAGGCTGTCGCGACCCATCGGTGAGCTGTATTGAAATTGGGCGCTATTATTGCCGAGATTGATGTCGAGGGCGCCGGCCGATGCGGGGGCGCTGGCGATCGCTAATGCGGTGGTACTGGCCAATGCCAGTGAGCGTGCATAAAAGCGGCACAATAACATAAAATTACTCCCTAAGAATATGAATCAGTGTAGCGATAACCTGCATGGAGTCTCAACGGACATCCCTATGGTATGCAGGCTCAACACGGATAAGCATACCACAGGCAATTCCCATAACGAACAGGTCATGGCGTCTGCATTTTGAGACAAAATTAAAATAGTAGTGCTGCGCGGGCGCATACCCACACTTCAATTTTTTCCGCACCGGCATGGCGTAGTGTTGCCGCAAGTTCTGCGACGGTTGCACCCGTGGTCATAACATCATCAACAATGGCGACATGATGTACCGGAAGTTTTTTGGTAACGTGGAATACACCCTTGACATTCCGCAGGCGTTCACTGGCAGGCAGGTCAGATTGAATCGCGGTCGCACGTTGTCGTTGGCAGAGCCGATAGTCTATGGGGATATTAAGTTCACGCGCGATGGGGCGAGCCAGTTCGGTTGCCTGGTTATAACCGCGCTCACGCAGGCGTGCCGGGTGCAGTGGTACGGGAATGATCATCTGCGGGGGTGTCCCCACCCGTTTTTTGAGTTCCTGTGCCATTAATTCACCGAGCAGGCGCGCAATGGCAAGCTTGCGATTGAATTTGAGATCGTGAATCAGGTGATCTACCGGGTGCGCGTAACGAAATGTGCTTAATGTATGGTCGTAGCCGGGTGGATCATTAAGGCAGCGCCCGCACAGAGAGGTGATGGACTCCTGCGCGGTGTCCCGGGCAATGCCGTACAGTGGCAGTGCACAGCGATAGCAGGCGGTGGCCTGAAAGGGCAGGTCGGTCTGACAGCCTGGGCAGATGTCCATGCCGCGCTGCGCTGGGCTGCCGCACACGGTGCATGTCGGTGGAAACAGCCAGGATTGTATGTTATTAGTCCAGATGTTCACTTCAGGTGGTGCTTTAGGTTGACAGGGGCGCCAAGGTGTTTAATATCACACCCTATAGATTACTCCGTTATGGATTACCAAGGGAAGCGCATCATGAATAACGAAACCTATCAACGTATTGACGCCATTACTGTGCGCACTTTGGCGGGGGGTGAAATGACCGCCGAAGAAGGGCGCTGGATGATTCGTCTGGATGATGATTATCTGCCCTGGCTAATGGCGGGTGCGGACCGGCTGCGCAAGACCTTTCGCGGCCAGACTATTGAGGTGTGTGCTATTTCCAACGTGCGTTCCGGCAACTGTTCCGAGAACTGCTCGTTTTGCACCCAGAGCGGCCATCACAAAACGACCAGCCCGACGTATAACTATATCGCCAAAGAAAAGCTGGTCGAGCAAGCCGAGCGTGCCCGTGCCTGGGGTGCCAGCGACTTTGGGGTTGTGTCCAAAGGTTGGGGGGTACGCTCGGGAAAAGAGCGTGAACAGCTGCGTGAATATTTTACCTCGCTCAAGGAGCATAGCGATATTGGGCGTTGCGCCAGCCTGGGCGCGCTCGATAAGGAAACGGCGGTCATGCTCAAGGATATGGGTATGGAAAATTATCACCATAATCTGGAATCAGCCGAAAGCTTTTTTGAAAATGTGTGTACCACACATACCTATCAGGAAAATATCGACACCATTGCGCACGCGCGCGAAGCCGGTCTGCGGGTATGTGCCGGCGGTATTCTGGGCATGGGAGAAAGCCTGGATCAACGTATTGAACTGGCCATTACGTTGCGCAATCTGGGCGTGGAATCCGTGCCGCTGAATTTTCTCAATCCACAGCCGGGTACGCCCATGGCACAGGTTGAGCCCATGCAGCCCATGGATATTCTCAAGGCGATTGCGGTGTTCCGTTATCTGTTACCCAAGGCAGAAATTCGCATTGCCGGGGGTCGTCAATTTCTTGGAGATTTACAATCCATGATCTTCATGGCCGGCGCATCAGGCATCATGATCGGCGATTACCTTACCACCAAGGGTCGTCAGGTTGAAGATGATTTGAAAATGCTGGACACCCTTAATTTGAAGCCGCGTGGCGATACACAATCCCGCCGTGAGGCAGGTGTTGATCAACCCGTCACTGACCATAAAATCATGTGGGCGTGAAAGATCTTACCGCCGGTCTTGCGCGGCAACTTGATCGGCAAAAGGCGCTGAACCTGTACCGCACCCGTCGGGTACTGGATAGTCCGGCGGGTGTGACAGCCGTCATCGACGGACAACGTTATTTATCTTTTTGCAGTAATGATTATCTGGGTTTGGCGAATCATCCCGAAGTGATTCACGCGCTGCAGCAAGGCGCCGCCGAATACGGTGTGGGCAGTGGTGCCGCCCATCTGGTGAGTGGACACAGTCGCGCCCATCATGCTCTCGAAGAAGAACTGGCGGCGTTTACCCGGCGCCCACGTGCGCTGTTATTTTCCACCGGATACATGGCGAATCTGGGTGTCGTCAGCGCGCTCGCGCAACGCAGTGAGACGTTGTATGAAGACCGTTTGAACCATGCGTCACTCATTGATGCCGCATTATTATCGCAGGCACGATTGCGACGTTATCCACATGCCGACTTGGCAACTCTGGAAAAATGGCTGATGGATGATGGTGCCGAGCATAAGTGGATCATCAGCGATGGTGTGTTCAGCATGGATGGTGACCTCGCGCCACTGGCGTCGCTGGCAGCACTTGGCCACCGATATAACGCATCACTGATCATTGATGATGCCCATGGTTTTGGTGTGCTGGGCAAACAGGGGGGCGGTATTGCCGAACATTTTTCAATGGATGCCGTACAGCTGCCTGTGCTGGTAGGCACCCTGGGCAAGGCATTCGGCACGTTCGGTGCATTTGTTGCGGGCAGTGAAGCGCTGATTGAAACGCTGATCCAGCATGCTCGCAGCTACATATACACCACTGCCTTGCCACCCGCTATAGCGCAGGCTACCCGTGTAAGCCTGCGGCTGGCACAGGTGGAAGACTGGCGACGCACACATCTGATGCATCGCGTGACACGTTTCCGCGCAGGCATGGAGCAACGCGGTTTTCTGTCCATGTTGATGCCTTCGCCAACTCCGATTCAGCCGTTGATCGTCGGTGATGCCGCGCGCGCATTGACGTTAAGCGAGGCATTGCTGAAGCGCGGTATTCTTGTGGGCGCGATTCGTCCACCTACCGTGCCACAAGGCAGCGCACGATTACGCATCACTTTCAGTGCCGCCCACAGTGAAGAGCAGATAGATAAATTGCTGGAAGCCTTGTCTGAATTATTATGAGCCTGCATGTACACAGTGTCGGCACAGGCCCGGATATTGTGCTGCTGCATGGTTGGGGATTGCATGCGGAGGTGTGGCATGATGTGGCGCAGCAGCTTGCAACACGTTACCGTGTCACATTAATCGATCTGCCAGGTCATGGGCGCAGTGGTTCCGTGGAAGATTATTCGTTGTCGCAGGTGGCGGCCTGCATCGCTGAAGTTGCGCCACCGCATGCCATATGGCTAGGCTGGTCGTTGGGGGGCATGATTGCCATGCACATCGCCATGACACCTGCCATGTCAGATAAGCGTGTCAGGGCGCTGATACTGGTTGCCAGCACGCCACAATTTGTGTGTGACGAGGACTGGCCGCATGCGATGACCAGGCCAGTGCTGGAATCATTTGCCCAGAGCCTGCAGGAGAATCATGCGGAAACAGTGCAACATTTTCTTGCGCTACAAACCAGGGGCAGCATGCAGGGGCAGCATACCTTGCGTCGTCTGCGTCAGGCGGTAACGCAATATCCGCCGCAATTCGGAGCATTGCAGGGTGGTTTGGCGATTTTGCGGGATGCGCGGTTGAGGCCATATTTACAGCAGATCACCTGTCCCGTACAAATAATTCTGGGTGAGCGTGACATGTTGGTGCCTCATGACATGGGGCGTGCATTGCAGGCACAGCTACCCAATGCACGCTTGAACGTGATTGCCGCGGCGGGCCATGCGCCATTTTTATCACATTCTGTGGAATTTCTGGATTGTGTTGATGGGTTTTTAACGAACAACAGTAACAGCGAGTTTTCTGATGAGCAACGATGCTAATGATTTTCATCTTGACAAGACGCGAGTGCGTGCCGCATTTAGTCGTGCGGCCGCACGCTATGATACTGCCGCCGTGCTGCAAAGTGAAGTGCGCAACCGCCTACTGGAACGTCTCGACCTGGTAAAAATACAACCCCAGGTCATTCTCGATATTGGTGCAGGCACCGGTCATGGCAGCGTCGCGTTGTTGCAACGCTATAAAAAAGCGGAAGTGATCGCTGTGGATATGGCGCATGGCATGTTGCTGGAGACGCGCCGCAGAAACTCCTCATGGCGTCTGTGGCAAAAGACACCCACGTTGGTATGCGGTGATGCCGAGCGTTTACCCTTTGCTGATGGCTGTGCGGATCTGATTTTTTCCAGCCTTACCCTGCAATGGTGTAATAGCCTGGATAATGCATTCAAGGAATTTCGCCGCATATTAAAACCGGGTGGGTTGCTCATGTTTACCACCTTTGGCCCTGACACACTCCGGGAATTACGTCAGAGCTGGAGCCGTGTGGATGGCTTTAATCATGTCAACGCATTTATTGATATGCATGACATTGGCGATGCCATGATGCGCGCCCGCCTTGCCGTGCCCGTCGTCATGGATATGGAACATTTTACGTTGACCTATGCGACACCCCGGCATTTGATGAGTGACCTTAAAACCATTGGCGCGCACAATGTCACGGCAGGCCGTGCGCGAGGGTTGACCGGCAAGGGCCGCATGCAGGCCTTGCATGCGGCGTATGAGCAATATCGGTGTGACGACGTGCTGCCCGCTACGTATGAAATTGTCTACGGTCACGCCTGGGCGCCTGAACAAAGCGCGATGACACAAGTGGTGCAGGAACCGGGTGTATTCAAGGTGGATTTTCCGCCACGGCGCAAGGTATCGTCCCAACCATGACCGGTTTTTTTATTGCCGGGACAGATACCGATGTTGGCAAGACCCGGATCACGGCGGGTCTATTACATGTGCTCGCCTCACGTGGTTACACTACCGTTGCAATGAAGCCGGTGTCCGCCGGTTGCCATTTAACCGCGCACGGCCTGCGCAATGAAGACGCATTGATTTTGCAGCACCACGCCACCCTCGCCCTGCCCTATGCGCACGTCAACCCTTACGCGTATGCCGCCGCGATAGCACCGCACATTGCGGCGGAACAGACGGGGCAGAGTATTGATATCACGCATATCAGGAAAATCTTTGATGACATGACACCTCGTGTGGATTATGTGCTAGTCGAAGGTGCAGGTGGTTGGCGGGTGCCGATTAATGGCCATGAAACCATGGCAGACATTGCACAGGCGCTGGCCCTGCCGGTTATTCTGGTGGTGGGAATGCGCCTGGGTTGTCTGAATCATGCCTTGCTCAGTGTCGAGAGTATTGCGCATGCGGGTTTGCCTTTGGCGGGGTGGGTGGCAAACGAACGCTTTACCGGGGTTGCCGTGCTGCAGCATAATATTGATGCCCTGCGAGCGCGCATTAATGCGCCGTTGCTTGGCGTGGTACCCTATCTGGAAAATATTGATGCGGAATCAGTGGGGCGCTATCTGGAATTACAACCAAGGTAAAAAAAGGCCGCATCTGCGGCCTTTTTTTTACCTGTTATAACACAGGAACATGCAGATCAAGCTTCCAGCAACGACTGCTTCAGTTTTTGCATGGCGCTTTTTTCAAGCTGGCGAATACGCTCGGCCGAAACCTGATATTGATCGGCCAAATCATGAAGCGTGGCTTTATCATCGGTTAGCCAGCGGCGTTGCACAATATCGCGGCTGCGTTGATCCAGCGCGGTCAGTGCGTGTGCCAGTTTTTCGGTATTATTGGTTTCCCAATCACTCCCTTCCAGTTGTATGGCAGGGTCTGCGCGGGCATCTGTCAGATAGGCGGCCGGAGCAATACTGCTGTACTCGCTGTCGTCGTCGTCCGCATAGGGATCAAAAGAGGCATCGTAGCCACTCATGCGCATTTCCATTTCACGTACGACATCCGCGCTTACGCCAAGCTTTTGCGCTACGGTATCGACTTCTTCATTGGAAAACCATCCCAAATGCTTTTTGTTGCTGCGCAGATTAAAGAATAATTTGCGCTGCGCCTTGGTGGTGGCCACTTTGACGATGCGCCAGTTACGCAAAATAAATTCATGCATTTCTGCGCGCACCCAATGCACGGCGAACGACACCAGGCGTACATTCATGGTGGGGTCGAAATGTTTAACGGCCTTCATCAAGCCGATATTGCCTTCCTGGATAAGGTCAGCCTGTGGGAGTCCGTAGCCACTATAGCCACGTGCGATATGCACTACAAAGCGCAGGTGTGACATGACCAGTCGGCGTGCTGCATCCAGATCGTTATTGTCGCGCAAGCGTATTGCCAACGCCTGCTCTTCGGTCGCGCTGAGCATGGGTATACGTGCCACGGCCTGGGTATAGGCTTCAATGCTGCCCACTGGGGGCAATACTAAATCAAGTTGCATGGATTTGCTCACGGCGGTTTTCCCTCCCTCTTGCGTTCGAGTTCAGCGACACTGGCACTTTATACTCTACTCTAAATAAATGCTGTTGGATGGTGTTGTCGCTTACACCCATTTCAACAGTTTAGCACTCCTTTTCTCAGAGTGCTAAACTGTTGAAAAGTTCCAAGCCATATATTAGCATGAGCTAATGTGTATTGGCTAGCTATAAAATAGCTTTCATTAAATCATATTGTTACATCGATTTTGTCGGTTGACAACGCGCTTCTTAAGTCGTTCTTGCGTTCAATAGAGCGGATTAAGTGAGTGATAGAGGTATCGGCAAGGGTTTGATTGTGCTTAGTTTATCCGGAGCGGAGATAAAATGCCACGGGCACGGACGTGCCCGTGGCATTACAGCTTACTAATTAAAAAGCAGCGGCCGGTACGTTAAAGCGTAATGCGCCATTCCACCACATGTAGATTTGCCCTGCAATGACGCTGATACCGTCAAACGCGGCATTACCATGACCTCTATCATAGGTAACAGCCACGCTGTTAGGTAAAATTGTCGTGCTATTCACACGCAGCGATTGTACATAGAGATTTCGATCTTCTCTCAAGCCCACAGCTGATGTCATGACAGCGTCGTTGGTGAATACGACATCAACGAGGTGTGATACACCGGGCGTCGCGTTGACAACGACGGTATACGGTGCATTGGTCGCAGTCACATTGAATGTCCCCGCAACCTGTCCATCAACACGTACGACCATCACAGGATAAACACCACCGGCATGTGAGCCTCTGACGGTGACGGTGATGGTGGTTGGCGAGCTGATGTCGTATTTTGACAGAAAAACGGATGGGTTTCCGTTTGGCGAAGGTGTCTTGTAGTCGTATCCTGCATCAGAATTAAAATCAACAGGCACCGGGCCACCAGGTATGTATGTTATCCATGGATATGGAAAGTTTTGTCCACCAAAAGTGCCCGTTACATAAAGCGCCTGACCTACCACCATAAGATTATCACCCGCGTCCGTTGCAGGTCCTTCGATGGTTTTGGTCCAGCCATAATTGCCGTTGTAATCAAAAGCCGTGATATAGCTATCTCTTTGGCCGTGAAGGGTACGCACGTCAGAACCGCTGCTGGAAGGGTCGAAGTCCACGGCATCGACGCCGTAGTAACCCGTCACATATAGATTGTTAGCCTTATCAACCGCCAGGCCTTCAACATTGGCGGCAAGCGTACGTGTCCACATGGTCGCGCCATCGCTTCTCACCTTGGTAAGGAAATTACGGTTCGTGATATAAAATGTGTCGGCTTTGCCAAGAACCATATTGATGGGAGCATAATCCAGGTCTGCCCAGATACCGATGGATGATGCAAGGTAGGTTCGCGTCCATACCGGGCTGAAGCTTGCGTCAAGCTTCGTCGTGAAAACGGCATCAATACTTGCCAAAGATGCATCGAAATTTATCGAAAACGTATTGGTAGGATCGAAGGCTGTCAATGACGTTATCCGACCAGTGAGGTAGAGATTCCCACCCGTAGCGTTAACAATCAGGGGATCATAAAACTTCCCCGAGGTCTTGGTGTCAACATAACCCCCATCGGCAGCAAGCCTGACGATAAAGGCATTTTTATTGGTGCTGGTGCTGGTGCGTACGTCACTGCTGGTCGTGGGGTCAAAATCAAGAGTGCCCGTAAAGCTGCCTGCGATATACACCGATCCGTCAGGTTTGACCGCCAAGGGCTCGTTCGATAACGACAACCCACCGATGTCATAGCCAATGACCCGACTCCAAACCTGGCTACCCTGGGCATTGATTTTAGTGACAAACAGCCGTCCACCCCGCGAGGTCACGCCATAGTCTCCATAGTTATCTCTGGCGATGGAATCATGTGTCGAGCTATTCAGATTGTCGGTAAGGGGATCCAGATCCACAGGGGCTGGCGTGATGCTATAAATTTGGGGCAGGTAGAGGTTACCTTTTACCAGTTCATCAACCACGGCGCTAACGTCGATCTTTGGTCCCTCGGGGCTCCTGCCTAAAATATAGACGTTGTCATTGGTGTCTACCTTTATGCTGACGCCACTAAAGTGTCCCTCTGAGGTGCGTCTGGTCACCTTGCCGGTGATGAGCCGCGTACCGCCATAACTGCCATTGGCATTCTGTTTTGTAATGAACGCCGTCGACGTATACAGCGTGCCCTTATGGTCAACGCCAGGGCCTGGGTCGAAGTCGATGCCAACTCCCTGGGCCGTGCCAAGCAATAGCACGTTTCCCTGGCTGTCCTGCGCCAGGCTATTGTAAGTCAGCTTCATTCTGAACGCAGGGGCAAAGTTGGCCTTGGTTTCGTTATAGGTGACTTGTGGTGCTGCATGGGTTGATGGTGTTATGAGCAGTAAACTCAACGCAGTCGCACACGTGCCGAGACGCATTTTTTCTGTAAGCGATTCATTATTACCCCGTGATTACAATAGTGACGCCCTTGCGGGCATGGTATACAGGTGTACGTGATTTCATGCCCTTGTCAGCCTCAGCAGGGGGCATAAGGCCGGGTGCGGCACTTCATAAGGCATTGCTTATGCAAAGGTGTTCATAAACCCGCCGTATAGCATAGTACATAATATCACCAACTAGTGCAATCAGATGCCGAACGACCAAATGCGTGTCACGCTTTATACGCGGGCCGGGTTACGATAGGCTTGGCGGCGGTGAGGGTGCTGAGGTGCTGACATTTGCCGTCAATATCAACAAGCTGCCGACAAGGCTTATAGGTCAGAACGGCGAAAACTATTGACTCGGCACGATTTATTCATGAACTTTTAGGTTTCGGCGTAGTCTGAGATGCATGGACAAAGAAGACGCGAGAACACAAACACGGAGCGAGCTTTTCACGCGGCGCAAAGAAGTC
>JAHFRW010000067.1 GCA_023266055.1 Gammaproteobacteria bacterium
CATTTTCTTCTGACCTGGCTTGACTGTACTTAAATTTTTCAACGCGGAACTGCGTGCTTTCCTGCAAACTCACTCGCCCCTCATCGCGAAACGCCACCACAGCATAAGATTTCGCACCTGTAATCAGGGTATCACCCTCATAGACGGGTTCACCCAATTGGAGTTTACGCTCTTTGCCACCCGCTTCCTTGGCCGATAACGCGCCCTGTGCCAACATTACCCGCCCCACCACCGCAGCTTGCGGCGTCTGGGGCGTAGCTGGCTTATTTGCCGCTTCATCATCCAGACACTCCTTGCTGGCACACAACCGCGCGGAAAAATCCGTACCGCGTATGCCGATAGTGGCCGTCGCCGCATGCAGCTCGTAGGCACGGTCATTACCACGCTTACCTATCAAACCGGTCACCGTTCGCAATCCCCCCTTGAGTAAACGCAGTACAACGTTATCTGCCTGGGGCGATTCTTTGCGGAACTGGAATGCTTCGATGCGTAAATTTGAATTGGGCCGCAGTGTCACTTTCGTGCCGTCCTGCATTTCCACCTGGGCATAACTATCCTTGGCGGTAATAAGCATATCACCCGCATACACCTCAGATTTGGGGCCGACCACCTTTACCGTGCCATCCATGCGCTGCACAACCAATATGCCGCTCATATAACCGACCTTGCCGGCGACCTCTTCGGCGGCCTGAGCCATCATCGGCATGGCAAGCCATAAAATCGGAATCAAAAAAGCGCGAAAACGCAGTTTCGGTGCAAGCCCATGCGCAAAGCGCGTGATGCCTGAGCCGATACCGCGCAACACAGCAATCCGGCCGCGCAGCAGGTTTATCGGGGTGGCCAAAAATGTAGCGGTTTTCATCCCGTACCTCATCAATTAGAAGGTTGCATTCAGGCTCAGATGAGCACGCCAGTTGCCAGCCTGCTGCTCGGGATCGTTGCCAGCTTGCACGATTTTCGCCACATCGGCGCGCAGTGAAAATCTCTCGCTATAATTTGCACGCAAGCCAACACCTGCGGCAGAAATCGAAGTCTTCGTTCCATTCGCAGGGGTCGCTTGACCCGCATCATAAAACACCAAAACGCGCATCTGGACATCGCCTTTGCCAAAATCAGGCGTGTAACCCTCTACATTCAGGCGCGCAGCAGTCTCGCCACCTTCACTGCCTTCGGAGAAACCACGTACTGCGTCGGCACCGCCTAATCTCATCTGCTCACCTTGCACCAGTACATCGCTGCTACGCTGCCCCGTCAACGTGGTACGGAATTGCCATCCATCTGCTATCAAGCGGGAATAGCTGGCACCATAACGCAGCACTCTATAGCCTGGTTTGGGTTGGGTCAGGTTCACCAGGTCATAATTTGCAAAATCCGCATCGCGCCCCTTGCTTGCCTTGGGTAGATTAGCAGCAACCGACACGTTGAAATTGACTTCGCTCCTGGCAAACCTGCCCTGCGCCGCGCAAGCCAGGCTCACTGGCATGACAACAATTTCGTTATATATGGTGTTTTGCGGATTGGTCAATTCAAGGCTGCGGAAATCGCGCCAGTCCAGGCCGAGCGAAATACTTGGATCGAACCCACCGATGCGCTCCAGCACATGGTTCAAGCGCATGCTGAGCAATTTACCGCCACCCTGAAAATTGGAAAGCCCGCCTATCACCGCATTCACGTTGGAGTATCCGCCAAAGAATTCCAGGCTATTGCCAAAACGGTAGGACGGAATCTTGTAGCTGCCGCCCAACACTTGCACCCGGCTGGCATATTGTGGCGATGTCACATATTGAACGCTGGCAACGTGGTCCGCCTCGAACGCGTTGGCATTGCGATAGCTAAAGCCCAGCCGGGCACGGCCTGTTTCCGGCGAACCGCTGTTATCAACGGAAACGCCCCAGCTGGATGGCTTGCTATCGGCGACAATCACTTTGGCATCGACTTCATCTTCTTTGTCGCCTGCCGTTAACACTACGTTCAACTGGCGCGCCGGATTTTCATTGGCAAGCTTCAAGTCACGGGCGATCTGTATGGAACGCGGCACAATACCACTGCTCACTGAAGGAAGCGCATTCAGCACATTGGCTTCACTGACAAAATGATTATCCTTTACCGTCACTTTACCGAAGCGGCTTTCCACCACACGAAAAAGCACGACGCCTTTTTCCAGCTCCTGCTCAGGCAACTGCACCCGCACTGCCGAATAGCCACGCTTGGCATATGCAGCCTCGATCGCCTCCAGTGCCCGCTGCACATCAGAAAAATCCTTGCTTTCGCCCACATAGGGCGCGACTGCGGCATCAATTTCTGCCTTGCTCAACAACGACGCACCCTCCACCACATACTGGCTAATCGTAAAACGCAGCTCAGTCTGATCGGCTGCGGAAGTTACAGGAACAGCCACCACAGCAGAAGCAACATCTGCGGCCCACGCACCTGACGGTGCAATTAAAAGCAGTGATAGGAAAAGTAACTTATGGTTCATCGAATATCCAGTCGTTAGAAATAACTATTCGTGTACATGGGCTATACCGGGGAGTTGCCCGGTTGACCTGCCAATATACCCTCTCCAGATTCTGCTTGTTATTCTGCCCCAAAGAACTGGTGCTTCACACGCTCTTTTTCAAAGAGCCCACAGTGTGCCAGAGCAGAATTATTAACAGACAGTTATCGACATATCGGCAATGATTGCGCAGCAATATCGCCACCCTTGATCCCTGTATCGGCCAAAACTTCACGCCGCCTGGATTCTGTTTTCCCATCAGCACCTAGGTTTTGATTACTGCTATCCACTATTTCGTTGATCATTACCGGAACCAGAATGGTGAAGTTACCCGGTGCATAATTAAGCGTGTAGTTGGTTGTGATGAGACCCAACGCACCCTGATTGATAGCGTATGGCCCCACCATTTCACCCGCCGCGCGTGATAGCGGTTCACCATTCAATACGGTTGTTGCAGTATCGTTCAATTGCAAACCCGACACTATGTAAGTCAACAATGGATCCGGTGAACTGAATATCTTGCTTGCAGCATTTGCAGAAACCGTCAACACCGCAGGAGTAACTGCAAGATTGTTGCCGGCATAGCTAAGGGTGTAGTTGGGATTCGCAGCCAGCGTGCCTTGCCCGATGGCATAACTGCCCACGTTTTCGCCCCCTGCACGGCTGAGTGTGCCGGTCAGGACAGTAGCCGTCGTATCGGTAAATTCAAAACCACTGGCGATGTAGGTCAACGCCATATCCGGCGAGCCATAAACTTTGCTCTGTGCATTCGCCGTCACCATCAGTGTTGCAGGGGTAATGGCCAGATTACTGCCAGTATAGTTAATGGTGTAGTTAGGATTCGTAGCCAGCGTGCCTTGCCCGATGGCATAACTGCCCACATTTTCGCCCCCGGCACGGTTCAATGCGCCGGTCAGGATAGTAGCCGTCGTATCGGTAAATTTAAAACCACTGGCGGTATAGGTCAGCGCCATATCTGCCGCGCCATAAACTTTGCTCTGCGCATTCGCCGCCACCATCAACGTTGCAGGTGTAATGGCCAGGTTGCTGCCAATATAGTTAATGGTGTAATTAGGATTCGCAGCCAGCGTACCTTGCCCGATGGCATAACTGCCCACATTTTCGCCCGCTGCACGGCTGAGTGCACCGGTCAGGACAGTAGCCGCCGTATCGGTAAGCAGAAAACCGCTGGCCGCATAAGTCAGTACCGGATCCGCTACGCCATAAACTTTGCCCTGCGCATTCGCGGTCGCTATCAATGACGCAGGATTTACTTTCAGCAAGCCATTTGTATAAGTAGTAGCGCCATAGCCCGCAGGTGGAACGAAGGCACCCGCCGCAACGTTCACTGCATAAGGTGAGGCCGTTACACCGGCATTGGTAGCAAAACCGGGCGAGGTGATACTTACCGCACCCGTCGTAGCTTCCTGCAAGAAGACGTTGCCATAGGCAGCGGCATTAACCAGTCCAGTGATGGTGCCAGGAGGGGGGGACAAGGCCAGGTCAGCGCCATAAAGTTTAGTATGCGCACCTGCGCTGACATTCAGCGCAGGCACCAAACTGAACAAATAGCGGTTGCCAGCTTCTGCGACGTTGGCTGGAGCGTAGTTGGCGTAGGTTTTACCCCATAACGGCAAGTTGCCGCTTGCCAGTCCACCGAAAGTGTCGGATGCCGGGTCGGACGAATACACCAGCCAGCGGCCGTTTGGCACGTTGAATGCAACGTTGCCTGTATTAATGAATTTGCCTGCTCCTGCATCCAGGATAATGGCGTTGGTAGACGTTGCTCCGCTAGTGTTTAACGTACTACTGGCTATTCCCAAGGTGATACCGTTTGCCTGCGCATTAATGCTGGCTGCAGTAATGGAGCCATTGATGGTGAGGTTGCCAGGAGCAGTGAGGTTAACCGCACCCGTTGCGCCCATGGCACCTACCGTGAGGTTCCCCGCAGCCTGGGTGATGTTGATACTGGCAAAGGTGTTGCCCAACGCACCCGATGTCTGGTTGTAGCGGGTCGTGACGGCCAGGCTGCCTGCGCCGTTCAAAGTGCCGCCCGTCAGGTTGAGCGCCGGGGTGCTGAGGGCAATGGCCGAAGTCAGCGTCCCTCCGGAAACAGTCAAGATTCCGTTAACACTGGAGGCTGCAGTTAAAGTCAAAGATCCACCACTTAATGCCAAGCTGGCATCACATGTCAATGCATTGCCAACCTGTGCACCCGCAGCAATGGTAACCGTACCAGCAGTTGGTCCAATATAGAGATTACTTGTTGCGATGGGTACAACGCCAGTACTCCAATTAGCCGCATCTGCCCAATTCGATGTACCTGCCCCACCGGTCCAATAGAATGCCGTGAGAGGATTGGTATTGGCCGTTACATTCAGCGTGAGATTAGTAGCCGTGTAAGTTGGAGTCTGGGTAAATGTTCCTGAGTTGATCGTAGCAAACCTGGTCGCGCCTAACCCAGTTGTCGTGAGAACAGGATAGGCGCCTACAACACCCACCCCAGAAAGATTCAACGTGCCCGCAAGCGTGGCGGTACCAGAAACATTCAGCACATCAAAGCTGCCACCCTGCGGAGCGTCCAGGTCAATATTGACACTACCGGCCGCACCCATTACCAGGTTGCCGTTAATGGTAAGCGTGCCAACCTTCCCTGCACCTCCCAGTGAAATGATGCCGTTATTGACGATCGTATTCGTTGCGCCAACATCAATGGTGCCCGCACCCAACAGTGTGCCCGCATTGGTAAATCCGCCATTGCGAAGAAATGTCGTTCCGGATGCCACGTTGACCGTACCAGCTTGGGTAAATGTCGTAGCGCCCACGTTCATCGTCCCTGTCGTCACATTCATCGCGCCGTTATTAATTGCCGTGCCATGATTAATGACAACCCCGCCCGTTGCACTGGTATTGATCGCACCATTATTTACCAAAGTGCCATTCAAGGTTGCGCTCTGGATAGAACCAGTTCCGTTTACCATTACTCCGTCACCTATCGTCAACACTTGCCCAGTGACGTTGCGATTCAGCCCGCCCCCCGCCATGGTGATGGTCGCTGCTGCACTCGCCGGGGTGGTGATGTTCGCTGTCGCGGTGTTGAAATTCAGCCAATTGTTTGCACCCAGCGTCAGCGTCACTCCGTTCAAAAGCGCAAGGTTGTTGACGATATTCAGGTTGCCACTGGCTAGCAGGTTACTGCCCAGCGTCACGCTATCCAGCGTGCCGTTGCTGCTAATCAGGGTTGGAGTGGCATTACTATTACTCAATGTGCCGCCAACGATAGCGCCGCTCAAACTGGTCAGGCCACCCGTCATGAACAGCCCGGTATCGCCGATATCCAGAGCCAATCCAGTATTGTTATATGTACCGGTGAGATTGATGCTACCCCCGTTGCGATTGATGGTACCGATTGATGCGACGCTCATGCTGCTGCCCAGATTCAGTGTGCCGCCCATTCCCAGTTGCAAGATGCCTGCTGCGTTCGTCCAATTGCCAGCCGATAAAGTCGTTGTTCCCGCCGCAGTATTCACCGTGCCATTGTTAGTGAAGGTGGCCGGACTGATGGACAGCGTCCCCGCTGCTGAGGTCATCGTACCGTTGTTGGTAAACGCGGATGGATTGATGGTGAACGCCTGGGCTACCATGTTGCTGATCACCTTACCTGCATTGGTTATCGGCGCATTGTTGATGTCCGTCAAACTGCCATAGCCTTGTACGGTGACGCCAGCGCCAATTTGCAGGCTCTGCCCAGTCACGCCAGAGCCTGCAATAATGCTGCCTCCCGCCATGTTGATGGTCGCTGCTGCCGCAGGCGCCGTGCTAATGAGTTGCGCACCTGTGCTGGTAAAGAGTACGTTGCTCGCGCCGATGTTCAGCACTGCGCTGCTGGCAAGCGCGAGATCATTCTTGATAAAAATATTACCGTTCAGTGCCAGGTTGCCGCCTATCGTCACGCCATTCAAGGTACCGTTATTACTGGTCAAGATAGCGCCCGTGAGCATGCCATTGCTAATTGTTCCGCTCAACGTGGATGCACCTGTCAATACGGTAGTTCCGCCGCTGTTATTTATCGTACCCGCGATGGTATTGCCGCCAGTGGCATTCAGGGTGACATTGAGCGGATTATTCGCTGTTCCGGCAATACTGGCGCCGGTATGAATGTTGATAGTGCCGGCAGTATTAAACGTGATGGTGCGCGCAAGGCCGGCAGTATTATTGATGACAGCCGCTCCGCCAGTATCTGCCGTACCGTTCACCACGATGGTGCCAGCGCCACCTGTCGTACAGGCACTGGTCTGGATGGTGACATTAGCGCCCCCATTCAGAGCAGCATTAATATTGGCATCGCTGACTGTTCCCGTCTTTGTAGCAGAATTAAATACCCCGCCCGCTGTTTGCGTACATGCCGCCGTGCTGTGTATAACGGTAATATCCGATAGGTCGAGCAGCCATTGCCCCTGGCTGCCACCGGCTCCCGCATCAGCATTCACCCGGATGCCCACCGCATCCAGAACGCGCTTGCCCGATGTCTCGACGAAGCCGCCATTCATGCCGCCTTTAGCCGAAATATTTCCATAAGCACGGGTGGTGTCATCCGCCCAGACGATCACCTTGCCGCCATTCCCCACCCCACCTTGAGAGGAAGTGGGAGAGAAAACCCCACCATCCGCACTGATCAACGCAGTCGGTGCAACATAAGTGATTTGTGCGTTGGTTATATCAGGATTCTTGCCTTGATAGTCGCCACCGACGAGGACAACGCCACCGCCTTGAGCGCCATTTGCAGTAACGGTTGCGCCATCCATCAGGCCGACCTGATTACCGAGTACTGCGATGGTGCCTCCCGTGCTGCCATTGGCGGAAACGGTTCCCGCTATTTCTGCGCGTTGGCTGGCCTTGAACACAATCTTGCCGCCTTGCATGGTCGCGCTGTTGGCGCTGGCTGTGCCGCTACTCCTGACGATGGTGCCGAACAGCCCCAGGCTGCCGGATGAGGCGATCAGTTGCCCAACGTTGATGGCATCACCCGCCGGAGCAGTGATGTTTACCCTGAGGCTGGGGTTGCTGGTGCTGACCAATTCGACACTGTGCCCGGCTGCCAGCAGGATTTCGCCATTCGCAGCGGTAATGATGCCGGTGTTTTCAACGTTGGGGGCGATCAGGTAAATCTGCCCGCCTTCTAGGCCATCTCCATGCGCGGTGATGTGGCCTGCGTTGCTGATGTTTTGTGCGCCGGGAACTTGGTTGTAGTTGCCGCGTCCGGCAAGGAAGTCGGCATTGCTGAGGTTGAGAGTGGATGCAACCAAGCCAGCAACGTCCACTTTGGCACCCACGCCAAACAGGATGCCGTTAGGATTGATCAGGAATACACGCCCGTTGGATTGCAGTGCACCCAGGATGTTGCTGGGGTCGTTGCTGATGACGCGGTTGAGTACGGCGGAAGCCGCAGTCTGTTGTGCGAATTGGGTAACTTCGTTTGCACCTATCGAGAAGCCTTGCCAGTTGATGATGGTGCCGGGGGTGTTGGTGACAGTGAGGATATTACCGCTGGCGGCGAAGCTGGCTTGACCATTCACGACCGTTCCACCTACCGGGTTGGCTTGCGCTGGCTGCACCGCACAGACCAGCAATGCAGCCGCAACGGTAGTTGCCAATTTGTTCCTAGGCAGCGTCGGTTTGCAGGCTTGCTTGTTCGCAGATTTATTATTCATGCGCCCTCCTGACAGTCCGCAGGCTGTTCAAACACATTATATTACTTATAATGTAAATGAGGGTATTTTTTCTAAATAACAGTCTCTGCCCAAACCTCAAAAACACCCGCCAAGCAGGTTACTTTCCCCGAACAGTTTCCCGGTCGCTAAGCGCCACCAGATCGATCAACGCCGACATGCCGCTGTGACCCGCCCCCTCATGAATGACATCGTCGTGCTCGCGCAGGTGCAGAATCTCCATATCGCCGAACGCCTCGCGCAGCAGGGCTTCCGTGTATAGATTCTCCACCATCGATGGCCCGCCGGTTTTGTATTCGAGTTGGCGCGGGGTATAACCTTGCAACAACAGCAAGCCACCTGGCTTGAGTGTGCGCTTGATGCCGTCGAACATCTGCTGGCGCAGCACGGGCGGCGCAAACTGGATGAAAATTGCCGCCACAACATCATATTGTTTTTCGCGCCATGACCAATGCGCCAGATCGGTCAGTTCAAACACCAATTCGACACCGCGCTGCGCCGCCAGCTTCTGCGCCTTCTCGATCGCCACCGGCGAAGCGTCCACCGCATGCACATGCAAACCCTGCTGTGCCAGCCACACACCGTTGCGGCCCTCGCCGTCAGCCAGCGCCAGACAGCTCATGCCCGGTTTCAATAAGTTGCGCTGCGATAACAGAAAAGCATTCGGTTCGGTGCCAAACAGATATTCCCCGCCCGCATAACGTTCATCCCAGACATTGACGGAACCGCGAGCCATCAAATCATTGCTGCTGATAGGCATGAGTAGAACTCCGGTATTTTTTAAAATTGGCACTAAACCACTCGATCACATCTTCCACATAGGTAAATACGACCGGGATCACCAATAGGCTGAGGAAAGTCGAAGTAATCAAACCGCCAATCACGACGATGGCCATCGGCATACGGAAACTACCGTCCCCCATCCCGATATCGAGTGCCACCGGCAACATGCCTGCCCCCATCGCCATCGTCGTCATCACAATAGGCCGTGCGCGCTTGCGGCACGCATCAAGCAACGCCTCGGTGCGCGCCATGCCACGTTCACGGCGCGACACGATGGCGTATTCCACCAGCAGGATGGAATTCTTGGTGGCAATACCCATCAGCATGATCAGGCCTATCATCGAAGGCATAGAGATCGCGGTGCGGGTCAGGAACAGCGCCAGGAACGCCCCTGGCACGGACAACACCAATGCCCACAAGATCGTGGCCGGTTGCATGAAATCTTTGAACAGCAATACCAACACGATGTAGATGCACATCACGCCAGTGAACATCGCCAAGCCAAAACTCGCAAACAATTCTTTCATCGCCTCGGCGTCGCCGATCGGCGCCATCGCCACACCGGACGGCGGATTTTTGATGGAAGGCAATGCCGCCACGGCGGCTTGCACCTTGCCCAATGGCTGCCCGGCCAGCTCGATCTCGAACGAGATATTGCGCTGCCGGTCATAACGGTCGATTTGCGCCGGACCGCTTTCCAGCGCCACACTGGCGACATTGCCGAGTAGCACTGGTCCGTGTGAACCTGGCACCACCAACCGCGACAGCAACTCCATGTCCTGACGCGCCTCGTCGCGCAACTTGACGATGATGGGCAACTGCCGCTCAGGCAGATTGAGCTTGGCCAGCGCCTGGTCGTAATCGCCGGCAGTTGCCACGCGCAAGGTGTCGGCAATGGCACTCGAAGTCACCCCCAGGTCGGCGGCGCGCCCGAAGTCGGGGCGCACCACCACTTCCGGGCGCAGCACGCTGGAGTTCGACACCACATTGCCGATGCCCGGTATCGTGCGCAACTCCTGCCCCACCTTCAACGCTTGTGCATTCAACAACTCGCTGTTTTCACTGGTCAGCACCAGTTGATATTTATCCGAGGATTCGCCCATGCCGACCTTGACGCGCACGCCGGGCAAAGCCATCAGCGCATCGCGCAACTGGTCTTCGATTTGCTGCTTCTTGAGTTTGCGTACGGAACGATGCTGCAACTGTATCGAAAGCGTGGCCTTGCGCGCTTCCGCTGCACCGGCAGGCTCGAATGGATTGCCTCCCGACGTACCGCCGCCGATCGCGGTATAGACCAGCGTCACCTCCGGATTCTGTTGGATGATCGCTCGCGCCTGCTCGGCCAGCGTATAGGTTTGCTCGAACTTGCTCCCGGGCGGCAGGGTCAGCGACACCTGGGTTTGCGAGTCGTTGTCTTTGGGTTGAAACGCCGTCGGCAAGGTGCTGGCCAAACCAAATGAGCCAAAGAAAAAGACTGCCGTTGCCAGCAGCGTGGTCTTGCGGTGATGCAAGCACCACTGCGCCCATTTGAGATAAAGCGCTATCCACTTTGGAGTCTCATGTACGACGCGCGGCTTCAGAAAATAGGCGGACATCATCGGCGTCAGCATGCGCGCCACCACCAGCGAGAACAGCACGGCCACCGCCGCCGTCCAGCCGAACTGCACGAAGAAACGGCCCGGCACGCCGTCCATGAAAGCCGTCGGCAGGAACACCGCCACCAGCGTGAACGTGGTCGCAATCACCGCCATGCCGATTTCGTCGGCAGCCTCCATCGCCGCCTGGTAGGGCGTCTTGCCCATCTCCAGATGGCGCATGATGTATTCAATCTCGACGATCGCATCGTCCACCAGCACCCCGACCACCAGCGATAGCGCCAGCAGCGTCACCAGGTTGATGGTGAAACCGAACAGGTTCATCAGCGCAAACGT
>JAHFRW010000068.1 GCA_023266055.1 Gammaproteobacteria bacterium
GTTCGTTAAGTCCAAGCAGGCACCAATACAATTCTTTGCTTTCCATCGCGCATCTCCTTTGCAAGACATGCGCTATAGATTACGTTATTCTTAACCCACACTAAAGTCTGAGGAACCTTTGTTTTATTGTCCTGCGGATAGAGGGGCGATGGTCTACGCTACGAGCTGTATCGAAACGTATGCAAACAGGTTTAATTCATAAATACCGGCTCATCAACCACGGCGCTCAATACCATCCTCGACATCAATAATTTATTAACGCTTTTTCCTGAGACATCACCTTGTGGGTAAAATCTTTCCTTCCGCGTGAGCTTGATATGACTCAAGAGGCACGGCGTGAGGATGATGCCAGGGGGGGCTGACGACTGGCCTGCCGTTGTATGGCGTTCCAGTGCCTTGCTGGTTGAGAAAAGCAAGGATGTTCGGCGGTGGTGGTATGGTTGACGGAAGCACTGGCCAAAACCGAAGGTTTTGCGGGCCTTGCCCAGGGTTATGAGTTGCTCGCGCAATTCATTGATCGGTACTGGAACCGGAGTCATCCCTGGCAGGCGGTTCCCTTGTATTCTTTATCATGCACGTGCAGATTAGGTGCCTTACGAAAAGAGTTTTGAGCCTTTATGTAAGATCGCTATATTAGCATCCAAGCCATGCGATGTGATTTTTTCTTTCTAGGCTTGGCATGAGCTTTGCCACCTTCTTTGTGTAGGCCCGGTTTCTTATAATCCGCGCGCCTGTTCCGCCGCATTGCCAATATACGTTGCAGGTGTCATTGCCAGCAATCGGTTTTTTTCGGCATCGGGAATAGCCAGTGTGGTGATGAAGGTGCGCAGGCGGGATTGGTCAATGCCGTGGCCGCGTGTGAGTTCCTTGAGTTTTTCGTAGGGCTGCTCAATGCCATAGCGGCGCATGACGGTTTGCACGGCTTCACCCAGTACTTCCCATGCGGTATCCAGGTCGTCATTGATGCGTGCAGGATTGCTTTCGAGTTTTGAGATGCCTTTGAGGCATGACTGATAGGCGATTACCGCATGTGCCACACCGACACCGAGATTGCGCAGCACGGTGGAGTCGGTAAGGTCACGTTGCCAGCGCGAGACTGGTAGTTTGCTGCCAAGGTGGTGGAAAATGGCATTGGCCAGACCGAGGTTGCCTTCGGCATTTTCAAAGTCGATGGGGTTGACCTTGTGTGGCATGGTGGATGAACCCACTTCACCGGCAACCGTTTTTTGCTTGAAGTAGCCGAGTGAGATGTAGCCCCATACGTCACGGCTGAAGTCCATCAGCACGGTGTTGAAGCGCGCCAGTACATCAAAATATTCTGCGATGTAGTCATGAGGTTCAATTTGTGTGGTGTAGGGATTCCATGCCAGTCCCAGGCTTTCTGCAAATTGGTGTGCGATCGTTTGCCAGTCGATGTCAGGATAGGCGGCGAGGTGAGCATTATAGTTGCCCACTGCGCCGTTGATTTTGCCCAGTACCGGTACGGCGGTCAGTTGTTCGCGCTGGCGCTGCAAACGGTAGGCGGTGTTGGCCATTTCCTTGCCCAGTGTGGTGGGTGATGCGGGCTGGCCATGGGTGCGTGACAGCATGGGTTGGTCGGCATGACGGTGCGCGAGGTGGGTAATGGCTTGAATGGTGTTGTCCAGCAACGGTAAAATAATCTGTGTGCGCGCTTCGCGCAACATCAGGGCGTATGCCAGGTTGTTGATGTCTTCGGAAGTGCATGCGAAATGAATGAATTCGCTCACGGCTTCGAGCTCGGCGTTGCCAGCGATTTTTTCCTTGAGAAAATATTCCACCGCTTTTACATCGTGATTGGTGGTGCGCTCGATATTTTTGACGCGCTGTGCGTCTTCGATGCTGAAGTTGTCCACGATGCTTTCCAGTTGCGTGACGGCCGGTGGGCTCAGGGTGGGTACTTCGGTAATGGCGGGGTGATCGGCCAGCATGCGCAGCCAGCGTATTTCAACCAGTACACGGTGGCGTATCAGTCCGTATTCGCTGAAAATTGCGCGAAGGTCGCGGGTTTTGTCGCCGTAGCGGCCATCAATGGGGGAAATTGCGGTCAGGGAGGAGAGTTCCATAGAGGTCTCGAATAGGTATGATGTGGCTTCAATTTAAGTGTCGCGAAGACGTAAGTGTCTATTATACAAGATCGGCACCCGCTAAAAAGCGTCATTGTTGTACAATGTGTGGAGACGATAACGAAATGCAATAAAGGATTCAGACGTGCAACCCCATCTTAGTCAGATCGGACAGAAAATGTCCCAGCTCACCGGTGTCCGCGCCATTATGAAGGACATCATCGAAACCCTGCAATCGGAGCCCGGCAAATGGGTTAATTTGAGTGCGGGTAACCCGTTGATTTTGCCGGAAATTGAAGCCATGTGGCGTGACTGTACGCAGCAATTGCTGGCAGGCCCGGATTTTGGTGCGGTCGTCGGGCGTTATGGCGCAAGCCAGGGGTATGAGCCGCTGATCGAAGCGGTGGTGGACTGGTTTAATGATCACTATGGCTGGGGCATTACGCGGCGGAATGTGCTAGTGACGCCGGGTAGCCAGTCATTATATTTTTATGCGGCTAATTGTCTGGGCGGGGTTGATGCCGAGGGCGCCTTGCGCAGGATTGTACTGCCGCTCAGCCCTGACTATACCGGCTATGGTGGTGTGACGCTCAATGCCGAAACCTTGCAGGCGTATAAACCCGCGATTGAGATTATCGCGCCACATCGTTTCAAGTACCGCCCTGATTTTTCGCAAATGCGGATTGATGACAGCACGGGCGCGGTGTTGTTTTCGCGGCCCTGTAATCCCACTGGTAATGTGATCAGTGATGCCGAGACGCAGCAGATTGTAGATCTTGCCGCGCGGCATAATGTACCGGTATTTATTGATTCGGCGTATGCCTTGCCCTTTCCCAATCTGGTGTTTACCGAAATGACGCCGGTGTTTGGTGAAAACGTGGTGCATTGTCTTAGCTTGTCGAAGGTGGGTTTACCGGGTGAGCGTGTGGGTATTGCGATTGGTGATGAGAGCAACATTCACGCGCTGGAGTGCTTTCAGGCGAATGCCAGCATTCATTCGTCACGTTACGGGCAGGCATTGGCGGCGCAGGCAATTTCATCCGGCGAGCTGGCGCGCCTTTCACTGGCAGTGATCAAGCCGCATTATCAACGCAAGGCGGCATTGCTGACAGCCGCATTTGACCGTGAAATGCCGGACGATGTGCCGTGGTATCTGCACAAGGCGGAAGGTGCGATTTTTGCCTGGTTGTGGCTGAAAGACTTGCCCATGACGGATTGGGATATATATCGCCGGATTAAGCAGGAGCACGTTATCGTTGTGCCTGGCTCCCCCTTTTTTCCGGGTCTGAATGAGGTCTGGACGCACAAGCAGCAATGTCTGCGCATTAGCCTGACCGCCAGCGAAGAAGACTTGGAAGCCGGTGCGGCAGCGATTGCGCGGGTGGTGAAAAAGATTTACGAATAGACATGACCTCATACAATTTCAAGCAGGTTGATGTTTTTGCCGCGCAGCCATTTTATGGTAATCCGGTTGCCGTGGTGTTAAATGCTCGTGGTCTTGATGTTGAGGAGATGCAGCGTATTGCCGCATGGACCAATCTTTCTGAAACGACGTTTGTATTGCCTGCGACGGTGGCCAGTGCAGATTATCGTTTGCGGATTTTTACACCCAGGCAAGAGCTCCCGTTTGCCGGACACCCTACCATTGGCAGTGCGCATGCCATTCTGGAAAGCGGATTGATAGAACCTGTTGCGGGGCGTTTGGTGCAGGAATGTGGCGCGGGCTTGCTGAACTTACGCATTGAAGGTGCTGGGGCTGAGCAGCGCATTTTCGTGAAAGTGCCACAGCCCAGGGTGCAGCCGGTTGACGCAACTCTTTACCGGGCTATCCATGCGGCGTTGGGCGTGCAGGCTATTGGCGATACGTCGCCGTTACTGGTGAATGTAGGTCCGGTGTGGATGGTGGTTGATGTGGGCAATGGAGACACTGTCAATAATTTACGGCCAGA
The DNA here is from genome assembly GCA_023266055.1 of Gammaproteobacteria bacterium. Classification (GTDB taxonomy): domain Bacteria; phylum Pseudomonadota; class Gammaproteobacteria; family Ga007554. The sequence goes on from JAHFRW010000068.1 coordinate 4,034, forward strand.
TTTGGCTGCCATTGCCCAGCTCAGTACGCAATTACACATGGTCGGCATCACAGTGTTTGGCCGCGCCCTGACAACAGCGCCTGCACTATGCGTCAGGTCGTTTGCGCCCGCGTATGGCGTGGCAGAAGACCCGGTATGTGGCAGTGGTAATGCCAGTGTTGCCGCATTTCTTGCGCACGCGGGCATGCTTGATGCTATCGGCTACCACTATGTGGTCAGTCAGGGCAGGACGTTAGGACGTGATGGGCGGGTGTGGGTGCATGTCAACAGGGCTGATTTATCCGTTGAGATTGGTGGCGCATCAGTCACGTGCATCGATGGTACTTTGCAAAATTAATACGACTGCGCATGCCAGTATTTACGTCCGGATTGACGGTACGTATCAGGCTTTGTGAGTCCTGCGGGACCAAGCTTGAGCGTGATGGCTCCATGCTGTGCCGAATCAAACATCTGTGCATTCAAGGTTTGATAGCGTGCTACCACATCGGCTTTAGGGTGGCCGTAGCGATTGCGGTAGCCCACCGGAAATAATATGTATTCAGGGCGCACTGCGTCGACAAAATCCTGCGTGGATGAGGTCTTGCTGCCGTGGTGTGGCGCCACCAGGATGCGTGCGGGTAGTGCGCTGGGTTGTGTGTCGAGCAAGCGGCGTTCCGCGCCTTTTTCTATATCCGCAGGTAATAGGATGCTGCCTGCCACCGTGGTGATGCGTAACACGCAGGAGCTGTTATTCTCATGATGGCGGGTATCGCTGATGCTCTCTGCTGCGGGATTAAGCATAAGAAATTCCACGCCGTCCCATTGCCATGCCTGGCCGCTGACACACTGCTCTGCAGGGGGTTGCGACATGGACAGAAGTGCGTGATGTGGCGCACCCGAGAGGACGCGTTGCACCTCCATTTCCTGGAGTATTGATGGCGCGCCACCGATATGATCATTGTCACCATGGCTGATGATCAAGGTATCCAGACGAGTGATGCCCGCACTGCGTAAAAACGGCGTCACCACCGCTTCACCAGTATCGAAATTTTCGCTGAAACGCGGGCCAGCATCAAACACCAGTGCATGATTACGGGTGTGCGCCACGGCGGACAGACCTTGTCCTACATCCAGCAGTGTAAACCATACTTCGCCCACGGCGGGTTGTGGAATGGGCGTAAAGAACATGGGTAGCAACCATACCCAACCCAGCCAGCGCACGGGCAGGCCTTTGGGCGCGAGCAATAACGCAACGCCCGCCAGCGCGGGGAATAACGCCCACCCGGGGGGTGCGTGTTGTGTCCATTGCGCCTGTTCGATGCTGGACATCCATTGCAATACAAACCACAACACGGCGACGCTGTATTCTGCCAATGACAAAAATACATGGCCCAGTGCTGGTGCTGTCAGAATGGTTAATGTGCCAAGCAATGTGAGCGGCACCGACAGCACGTTCATCCACGGCACGGCAATGAAATTGGCGAAGGGTGAAATCAGCGACACCTGTTGAAACATGACGAGCATCACAGGCGCCAGGCCAATCGCAATCAGCCAATGCAGGCGTCCCCATTGCCACCATAGGCGGCCGACACGCAATTTTCCGGCGGTGGATTCCGTGGTGGCGAGACGGTTGCTCATGGCGAATAAAATCATCGCTACCGTGCCGAATGAAAGCCAGAACCCCGCTTCCATCACGGCTAATGGATCATAGATCAGCACTAGCAGTAATGCTACCGCCAGAGTGTGGCCTAACTGACGATGGCGTTGCCATAAAATACCCACCATCACCACGGCGACCATGATCAGCGCACGTTGTACCGGGACGGAAAACCCCGCCAGCGCGGCATAATAGATAGCGCCGGTGAGTGCGATGATGGCGGCAGCCCTGGGCGCTGGAAAACGTAATGGCCATGATCCGGCACGTGCCCAGCCCCAACGCGCCAGAAAGAACAGCAGACCTGCAACGAGTGTGATGTGCGATCCGGAAATGGCAACCAGATGAGTGGTGCCGGTCAGTGCAAACACGTCCCATTGCGCATTGGTAATGGCACGTTGTTCGCCGATGGCAAGTGCCGTCACTACACCGGTATAGGGGCTGCCGGGTAAGGCGGCCTTGATGGCGTCCGCCAGTTTCTGGCGCAGCCTGTCAATTGCGTAGCCGTCAGTCGTCGTTTGATCAGCCGTAATGCGCTGGTTTGCGCCTTCCGTCCGCACATAACCCGTGGCGCGCAGGTGATGACGAAACAGCCACCCTTCATAATCAAACCCACCGGGATTCATCAGGCCACGCGCCCGTTTCAGGCGCACCTGCAACTGCCATGTATCACCCACCTTCAATTCAGGAGGTGTTTGATGCCAACTCAACAGAAGTCGCCCGGGCGCAGGGTGAGGCGCACTCTCAGGATGGGTGCCGCGTGTGAGCGATGATGTTTCAAACTCAAAACGTACGCCCCGCTCACGCACACTGGGGATTGAGGCAATCACGCCGCTGATGATGACATCTTCACCTTCCAGTATTGTTGCGATGTCATTGGATGGCGGGGAAGGGTGGAGCACGGTGCTGACACTGAAGGACCCCGCGACATTGAATAATGCCCACAGAAACCCGCATCCGGCCAGTGCGGGCAGACGCAGCCACTTGATAAAAACGGCTATCAGCATCAGTGGAATCAGTAATCCGCTCCAGCGTGCCTCGGGCAGTGCGGTGAGTTGCTGAAAAGCCAATATGCCGAGCAGAAATGCCAGCGTCCCCAAACGCATGTTTTTGTTGTATCCTGTGTTCTGAGTCGTAGAAAATTGAACAGGCTATAAAGGCTCCGGGCACGCTCTAAAATTATACAATATGCCTAAAAAATTCATCAAACGGTACATTCCGGATCATAAAACCATCCGTGACCACAAACATCTGAAATTTCTCGGCAAGCTGCTGCACGACCCGCGTTTGTGGCATTTGAACCGGCACTCGGTGCCGGGAGCCGTGTCGGTCGGGCTGTTTGCGGCGTTTATTCCCGGCCCGGTGCAAATGTTACTGGCTGCCGTGGGCTCAATTATTTTTCGTGTCAATATGCCACTGGCCATTGCGCTAACGTTTATCACCAATCCCTTTACGGTGCCGCCGATTGCCTATTTTTCATATAAAATTGGCACCTGGATTTTGCGTATGCCGGAACACAAGTTCGAAATTCAGATGTCGATCCAGTGGCTATGGGACGAGTTAAGCACCATTGGCGGGCCATTTCTACTGGGAACTCTGGTGCTGTCGATCATCAGCGCCATTCTCGGCAACCTGATCATGCGTAGCATGTGGTACTGGCACATCATGCTGTATCTGCGCAAGAGGCGGCGACGGGCGGCTGCCACACCATAGCATTACCCTGGCCGGAAGGCATACCTTCAGCCGTCCCGCAGTATTCCATCGTCCAGCCGCAAGATACGATCCATCTTTGCGGCCAGTGTCATGTCATGCGTGACGACAATAAAGCTGGTGTGTAATTCCCGATTCAGCGCCAGCATTAACTCGTACACATGGTCAGCGGTTTTGTGGTCAAGATTCCCCGTCGGTTCGTCAGCCAGCACGCACTGTGGTTGCGTGACCAGTGCCCGCGCCACGGCGGCGCGTTGCCTCTCACCCCCCGAAAGCTCACCGGGTTTGTGGGCGAGGCGCGTGCCCAATCCCACATTTTCAAGTAACGCCCGCGCCCGGGTGGCGGCTTCTGTGGGTGTGATGCCACGGATCAGGAGCGGCATGGCGACATTTTCCAGCGCCGTAAATTCGGGCAACAGATGATGAAACTGGTAAATAAAACCCAGCGCCTGATTACGCAACCGGCCGCGCTGTACTTCGTTTAATGTCGCCATGTTCTGATTGTTGACCCACGCCTCGCCGTGACTGGGTGTATCCAGTCCGCCCAGCAAATGCAGCAGAGTGCTTTTGCCCGCGCCCGAGGTGCCAACAATCGCCACCCGTTCACCCCGTGCCACGGACAGGTTGATGTCCTTGAGCACATCAACGACCAGACCACCTTCATTGAAGGTTTTACCAAGCTGATGACACCGTAAAACAGCATCGTTATTCATAACGCAATGCCTCCGCAGGCTGCGTGCGCGCCGCATGCCAGGCCGGATACAGGGTGGCCAGCAAGCTCAACACAAACGATACGCCACTGATGATGACAACATCCAGCACATGCATGTCGGAAGGTAGTTCGGTAATGTAATACACATCTGCTGCCAGAAACTTCATGCCCAGCACGTGTTCAAGTGTAGACACCACGGCGCCGACATTCAGCGCCAGCGTCACACCGCCAATCGTGCCCATTAATGTGCCGACGGCGCCAATCACGGTACCCTGTATCATGAATATGGCCATAATGCTGCGTGGCGAAGCGCCCAGCGTGCGTAAAATGGCAATGTCTGCTTTCTTGTCGGCCACCACCATCACCAGTGTGGATACAATGTTGAATGCTGCAACCGTCACTACCAGCAACATGATAATGAACATCACGGTTTTTTCCATTTGTATCGCCTGGAACAAGTTTGCATGTTCCTGCGTCCAGTTTTTGATGAGGTAGCCGATGGGTAGTTCTTGTGATAACTGGCGGCTCATGCGTGGCGCGGCATCCATATCATCGAGCTTCAGGCGCAGGCCACTGACGGCATTCTCCAGGCGCATTAATCTGGCGGCGTCGTCCATATGGATGAGTGCCAGCACGCTATCATATGGATACATGCCAGCCTCGAACACGCCCGCGACCGTAAAGCGCTTGAAGCGTGGCAGTATGCCGGCGGGTGTGACATTGGCCTGCGGGATGAGTAGCGACACCTTGTTGCCTCTGGTCACGCCCAATGTGCGCGCCAGATCCTTGCCCAGAATAATATTGAACTCGCCGGCTTTCAGGTCATTCAGATGTCCCGCGATCATATGCGACCCGAGATCGGATACCCGGGGTTCTTCACCCGGCAATATCCCCCGAATGATCACGCCACTCACATCCGAACCGTTGGCGAGCATGCCTTCACCATGCACATACGGCGCTAATCCCACGATTTGAGGATAGTGTTCCAGTGATCCTGCCAATGTCTGCCAGTCGCGCAATTTTCCCTCATCAATGCCGGTAATGGTCGCGTGTGCCAGTATCCCGACAGTGCGGCTCCGCAGCTCTTTGCCAAAGCCGTTCATCACCGACATCACGGTAATCAATGCCACCACCCCCAGCGCAATGCCCAGCATCGAAGTCAGTGAAATGAACGAAATGAAGTGATTACGCCGTTTGGCGCGCGTGTAACGCAGGGCAACAAAGAGTTCCAGGGGCTTAAACATGCAGAAGAATCAGTAAAGTATCCGTAAATGTAAAGAGGCTGTGCCAAATGTAACAGACTATCATGGCCTTAGGAAATGTCTGGATTCACGACTAGCAGCATTATAACGCCCCGTATCGCGTATTGCCCATGTGAAATCAATATGTAATCAATATTTCCACAATGGACGGGAGGGGCGGCGCGCCCAGCCGAAAATTTTGAGTGAATGTTGATCTATTTTTCTTTACCTTATAGCTCATTTCGCGTACAATCCCCGCTTGCTTATTAGCTTTTCATGGCGCCAAGCGGTAGTTTGCGGAGCCTGAAAATCGTGTGGCCAGGCTCTTCAGTCTTGAAAAGTAAAATCTTTCAATGGTTTGAAGATTTTTCCCGGAGTGTGCATAGTGCGCACAACCTTCGGGAAGTTTTTAATGAGGCATCGTTAAGTATGAAATCAATTTCCTCCACGGCATGGGTGTTATGCGCATGGTTGAGCTTCACTGCCAGCGCTTATGCCGTACCGGTCTTGCAGGTGGGTGCTCCCGGCGCCCCTGGTGAAGGCGTATATGCCAATTACGTAGCGAATTCTTCGGCGCCCACGGAAACTGATTCTGCCATCACCTCAGGTAATAACATTCTGGTGGGTGGAACGTATGCCTCAAGTAGCCAGTTGTTGCTGGGCGGCCAATACAACGGTTCCGCAGGCCTGGGACAAAGCTGGGCAGCGGTATTACAGGCACAGTTTGGTGGAGCGCTGAGTAATTATGCCGCATTCAACGGCAAGGGCGCCATATTGGTTGCTGCGGTACCCAACGGTGTTTCCGGGGCGTTGACCGTGAACGGCCTTAATCCCTTCTTTACCTCGGCTACCTCCCTGTTTCCCAATAACCATGACCCGGTGAAGGATGCAACGTCCGATTTTCTGTTCTTTGACATAGGCAATTTCGCTAAAAATGCTGCTGCGGTACCCAATTTTGCTGACGAGACGGGTGCGGTGACGGGCGAAGTCAAGAATCTGTTAATTGCTACCAGCGGCTTTCAGTGGATTCACTTTGATGTGATGGCACTGGCAACAAAAAACAGGGTCAGTAGCACCACGGGTTTGCTTAAGACGGCGTTGGTGG
>JAHFRW010000069.1 GCA_023266055.1 Gammaproteobacteria bacterium
TAATCCACCAATGGAAACGATCACGGAATAGTAAGGCTGATTATTGACGGTACACAGATCTGCAATAGTTTGCAGACGCGCTACACCTTCACGCCGACGTGCTGTTTCACGCAAGGAAGGGCAGACAACAGTGCTGGTCTCCGGCAAAGCCGCCGTGGTAGAACTTTGCGCAACGAGGGTTAAATCCAGATCGTAAACATAAATCCTGGCAAGATTTACCGCCCCGCCCGTGACCACATGTTGATGAAACTGATTATCCAGCTCATACTCTATTAAGCTGATATCCTTACGGGTAAACATCTTGCGAAATGAAGGGTCGCTCTGATCTGAATGGAAAAACCGATCTCCTGCGCCTGAATTTCCAGACGCTTCAACGCATCTGTGGTTTCCATCCTGACCAGATTTTCCAATCCCTGACGCTGATGATCATAGGCAAGACGCCGGTACATTTCACTGCTTGATAACAGCAGAGCCATACTCAGCACCACCAGCAGAGTGATGGTAAGCATATATAATGATGGGCGAGGTAGGCGCATGGATATCCGATTTATTGTTTCAGATAAGGATATTTTTTCTGCTTCCACTCATCAAAACCACCCCGCAACCAGAACACTTTGGCGTAACCACAAGCATGGGCAATGGTGGCGGCCCGGCTGCTGCGCGGACATTTAGGACCATTACAGTAAAAAAGTAACGGGGTGGCTGTCCTGGGAGCCAGGGTCGCCAAAGAATCACAGTCGGTGACGGTATCCGGCAACCCAACGGAGGTTTCGATATGACCCTGCTTGCGATCCACCGCGAGGCGCGAATCAACGATAACCACCTTCGTACGCTGGGAAAGATTAATTAACTGTTCTGGGCTGATTAGAATAATGCCGGGTAATTTTTCAGGTGCGATGTAATCCGCCAACAGTGCATGGGGAAAAACCAGGGAGGCCAGCGTCAGTAACAAAAAACCGGGGGCCCTCATTCCGCAACACCCGATTCGGCGGATAGTGAGTGACATGCGACTTCTCCAGCGCTCGTTACAGGTTCTTTAATTACGTGCTAAGCTCTGAGTTTGTTAGCGGCAACAAAATGCTCAGGCTTTAGCCTGATCACAAGCGGCCTGCTGCTTTCACCGACGATAATGTCAACAACAGGATTAACGATGCTGTGGGTCAAGGCGCTCCATATTATTTTCATGACGGCATGGTTTACCGGGCTTTTTTACCTGCCCCGATTGTTTGTACATCATGCAAGCGTCGAAGACAAGGCCACCCACGAGCGGCTGAAAATCATGGAGCGCAAATTATTCTTTTTTGTGCTGCCCTGGGCTATTCTGACAGTAGGATTTGGGGTGTGGATGCTCATTGATTACGCATGGCATGCCTACTCCAAGAGCGGCTGGCTGCACGCGAAGTTGTTTCTGGCGCTGATATTGGTGGCCTATTACGCTTATTGTGGCAAGCTGATGCTGGACTTTCAACATGACCGCAATACGCGCAGCCATGTTTTTTATCGCTGGTTTAACGAAGCCTCAGTCGTACTTTTATTCGCCATCGTTATCCTGGTCGTGGTGAAGCCCTTTTAAGGATTTGTCAAGGACAATTCCGTGTTTATACACATGCATCACGCGAACTGCACAAAAAATACCGCCCGCATCAGGAAGCGCATCAGTATCCGATTATATTTTGTAAGTATATGATTTTAATTTAATTATTGGATTTGATATTTTGTCGCCATTTTGTCACAAAACCACTCGTAGCGCGGTTTCGCCGGGTTTGACATGGATTCATCCACAGAGTTATCCACAGATTTTGTGCATAGTTTACAAACATGAAGCAGCATAATAGCTTAGCGTTAGCGCATCACATAAACTCTCAAACATATGCCCCAAGTAAACACTATTTAACCGGCCACCGAACGCTCACAAGGAACAACAAATGAACGCATCCATCTTCACCGGAAATGCAGCAGAACAGGCGCTTTACCTGTTACCCAAAATGGCGAATCGGCATGGGTTAATTGCAGGTGCGACAGGTACCGGCAAAACCATCACCCTGCAAGTACTGGCTGAAGGCTTCAGCCGCCTGGGTGTCCCCGTATTCATGGCCGACGTAAAGGGTGATCTATCCGGTATAGGCCAACCTGGCAATGCTACGCCGAAAATTCAGGAACGAATCAACACATTAAATTTAAAGGATTTTAATTTTAGTGGTTGTCCGATAGCGTTCTGGGATGTGTTTGGGGAGCAAGGCCACCCGGTACGCACCACCATTTCCGAAATGGGGCCGCTGCTGCTGGCGCGCCTGCTTAATCTGAATGATACCCAGGAAGGCGTACTCACCCTGGCATTCAAAATCGCCGACGACCAGGGCCTGCTTCTGCTCGACCTGAAAGACCTGCGCGCCATGCTGCAGTTTCTGGGCGACAACGGTAAGGAATTCACCACCGGCTATGGCAACGTTTCGGCGGCCAGCATCGGCGCCATCCAGCGTGCCCTGTTGACGCTGGAATCACAGGGAGGAGAACATTTCTTTGGCGAACCTGCACTGAACCTGGACGACTTGATACAGACCGACAACGGCCAAGGTGTGATTAATATTCTGGCGGCTGACAAGCTCATGACCTCGCCCAAGCTGTACGCCACATTCCTGCTATGGCTTCTTGCTGAGCTATTTGAACGCCTGCCCGAGGTGGGGGATTGTGACAAGCCCAAGCTGGTATTTTTCTTTGACGAAGCGCACCTGTTATTCAGTGATGCCCCATCGGCGTTGCTGGAAAAGGTTGAGCAGGTCGTGCGCCTGATCCGCTCCAAAGGTGTCGGTGTCTATTTTGTAAGTCAAAATCCGCTGGATATCCCCGATAAAATCCTTGGTCAGCTGGGCAATCGCATCCAGCACGCTTTGCGCGCATTTACGCCACGTGACCAAAAAGCGGTGCGTGCCGCCGCTGAAACATTTCGCAGCAACCCCGACCTGGATGTCGCCAGTGTTATCATGGAATTGGGGGTAGGCGAGGCTCTGGTATCCCTGCTCGACGCGCAAGGTCGGCCGGGCATAGTACAGCGCACCCTGCTCAGCCCACCCCGCAGCCAGATTGGCCCGATCACCGTTCAACAACGCCAGGCTACTCTGCATAAGTCACTGATTTATGGGCATTATGAAAAAATGGTGGATCGTGAATCCGCCTATGAAATCTTGAAAGCCCGCGCGGCAACGGCCACCGCCGCAGAAACCCAACGGCAGGAATCCATAAGCAAGCAACCGGCGACAGCCGATACGGAAGGGCCTCGCCCAGCCACCGGGCGGCAACGTGAAAGTGTCATCGAAGCCATGGCTAAAAGCGCGGCGCGCGCCATTGGCAGCCAGATGGGCCGACAAATTCTGCGTGGGGTATTGGGTTCACTCATGGGAGGGCGGCGCTAAGCGTCTGGGGAACTTCGCAGGCCAGACTACAAAATGACCCGCACAACAATAAAACCCTCCCCGCCGAACGGCAGGGAGGTGTATAATACAAGCGGTTTTTACTTTCTAGATTGTCAGGAATTAAGTGGCAGCTTGCACGACGGTCGCTTGCGGACCTTTAGGACCTTTCTTTTCTTCGAAGTTGACGGTCTGGCCCTCAGCCAAGGTCTTGAAACCATCGCCGGAGATTGCGCTGTAATGTACAAATACATCTTCACCGCCGTCTTGCGGGGAGATGAAACCAAAACCTTTAGATTCGTTAAACCACTTTACGGTACCGATACGCATTTTGTCACTTCCTCATTAAAGATTAATCTACATCAAGCATTGGCGCGAATGGCGGGGGATGAAGCACAAGCGGACTACTATCAGGCGTTTGCGAACACTCCGGCACTCCCGTCACTACCAGGAACCCCCCCGAGCAGTGACAGGCCGAGAATACCACATTTTCTTGACAAGTACAGAAAAACATGTAGGGAAACCTAGGTTAGACCGAAAAATTTTCACAAGGTTCCCTCGTATCGCCGGCAAACTGGAAGTTTTCTTTGGAACGTAGTAGGTTATACTTATCAACCGGAACCTGTTTCGGGCCGTCACTTGGGATACCACATAAAACAGCCTTGTATGTACTGGAGTACGTGGACGTTTATTAAGCGCCCCTTTCACATACAGGGCACAGCATCCTGAACAGGTTCTACGTTTTTACAGGCACTTTATGACCCGCAAGCTGTACATTAAAACCTTTGGCTGCCAAATGAACGAGTACGACTCCTCCAAAATGGCGGATGTGCTCAAAATTTCCCACGACCTGCAATTAACCGAGACTGCCGAAGAAGCCGACGTGCTGTTATTAAATACCTGCTCGGTGCGGGAAAATGCCCAGGAAAAAGTGTTCCATCAACTGGGACGATGGCGCGAATGGAAGAAGGCACGTCCACATCTGGTGATTGGCGTGGGCGGGTGCGTGGCCAGCCAGGAGGGAGAGACCATCTTCCGCCGCGCGCCGTATGTAGACTTGGTGTTTGGCCCACAAACCCTGCACCGCTTGCCGCGCCTGCTGGAGACCGTGCAACGCAAGCGTGCGCCGGCCATGGATATCAGCTTCCCTGAAATCGAAAAGTTCGACAATCTTCCCACACCCCGTGTAAACGGCCCCACCGCACTCGTATCAGTGATGGAAGGTTGCAGCCGTTATTGCACATTCTGCGTGGTGCCATATACACGCGGCGAAGAAATAAACCGCCCCCTCGAAGACGTATTACGTGAAGTGACGCAGCTTGCCCGGCAAGGTGTACGCGAAGTTACACTGCTCGGCCAGAACGTGAACGCGTATTGCGGCCCGATGCCGGACGGTGATGAAGCCGATCTGGCGTTGCTGATCACCTATGTTGCAGCGATTGAAGGCATTGATCGCGTGCGTTATACCACCTCGCACCCGGCAGAGTTTTCTGACAGCCTGATTGATGTCTACGCCAGCGTACCGCAACTGGTCAGCCATGTGCACCTGCCCGTGCAAAGTGGTTCTGACCGTATTTTGAAATTAATGAAGCGTGGTTATACCGCGCAGGATTACATTGACAAGATTCGCCGCCTGCGCGCACTGCGCCCGGACATCACCGTGTCATCCGACATTATCATCGGCTTTCCCGGTGAAACCGAACGTGATTTTGAAGATACCCTGCAGCTTATTGACACCATCGGCTTTGATCGTTCTTTCAGCTTTATTTACAGCGCGCGCCCCGGCACACCTGCCGCGAATCTGCCCGATGACGTACCCCTTGAAATAAAGAAGGCACGTCTGGTGCGCGTCCAGGAGCGCATTAACACCCATGCAACCGCCATTGCTGCATCTATGATCGGCACTGTGCAACGGGTACTGGTGGAACAAACTAATGCCGATGGCAGCATGTCCGGTCTGGCAGAAAGTAACCGGGCCGTGCATTTCGCAGGGGACATGGCACTGATTGGCCAGTTTGTCGACGTATGCATCAGCGAAGCATTACCCAGTTCGTTACGTGGCAATCAGGTGAGCGGCATGATGAGTCACTCCCACATACCGGATTGCTCCGTCACTTGAGCGCCCAGACACAACCACAGACGACCGATTTCACACTGGAGCCGACAGACAATCAGCGCCTCGCCAATCTATGCGGACAATTTGATGAACACCTGAGACAGGCTGAACACCGTCTGGGCGTAGAAATCAACCATCGTGGTAATGTGTTTCGCGTCATTGGCGATGTTGCGTCGAGTCAGGCTGCAACCCAGGTTTTGCAGGCGCTCTATGCTGAAACCCGCCACGCGGAACTTACCCCGTCGCGCGTACATTTATTTTTGCAGGAGTCAGGAGTCGACGTGTTAATGGATCATTCACCGGACGAGGCGCATGATGATACAAACATCCGTATCCCCCGAGGCATCATACGAGGACGTGGCTACAATCAGCAGCGTTACCTGAAGAATATTATGACGCATGACATCAACTTTGGCATCGGCCCGGCAGGCACCGGAAAAACCTATCTGGCGGTTGCCTGCGCCGTCGCCGCACTGGAACAGGAAAAAGTGCGGCGCCTGCTGTTAACGCGTCCAGCGGTGGAAGCGGGTGAACGTCTGGGTTTTCTGCCGGGAGATCTGGCGCAAAAAATTGATCCCTATCTGCGACCTTTGTATGACGCTCTTTATGAGATGCTCGGCTTTGAACGCGTGGCCAAACTGATGGAGCGCAATGTTATTGAAATTGCACCCCTGGCGTATATGCGCGGGCGCACCCTCAACGAATCATTCATCATTCTGGACGAAGCGCAAAACACCACCAGCGAACAAATGAAAATGTTCTTGACGCGCCTGGGTTTTGGTTCTGTCGCCGTTATCACGGGGGATGTTACCCAGGTGGATTTACCGCGCGCCCGCCAATCGGGGCTACGGCAGGTGACTGACGTATTGCGCAACGTGGAAGGCATCAGCTTCACCTTCTTTCAGGCAAAGGATGTCGTACGCCACCCCCTGGTACAACGGATCGTCACGGCGTATGAATCGTTTGAAGAAGACAAAGATCGCCCGGACAACGACAAGCATTAGCCATGGCCATCGAGATAGACGTGCAATATGGCGATGATTTGTCTGATGCACAATGTGCAGACATACCCACCGCAGCGAAAATTACCGCATGGGCTGAAGCGGCGCTGCTGGGATTGCGCCAGGAAGCGCAACTCACTGTACGCATTGTCAGCCATGAAGAGGGAACGGCGCTTAATCAAACCTATCGCCACCAAGAAGGCCCGACCAATGTGCTGTCATTTGCAACAGAAAGTGCCGATGACCCTCTGATACCTGTATCATTACTGGGCGACATCGTCATTTGCGCACCGGTGATAGAGCGTGAAGCACACGAGCAGCACAAGAACGCCGTGGCGCACTGGGCACACATGGTCGTGCATGGTACGCTGCACTTGTCAGGTTATGATCATATGGACGACGCACAGGCTCAGGAAATGGAGTCCCTGGAAATCCAGGTGTTGGCGCGGCTGGGGTTTACTGACCCCTACCATGAAGCGCTAGCCCTGACATAATAATGACCCTCAAAAAATGGTAACCATACAGATATGAACGAAGGACGATCTAGTAACAGCCCAGTACACCGCTCCTGGCTGGAGCGATTAAGCCATGTGTTATTGGGCGAACCAAAAGACCGCGAACAGCTGATAGAATTATTGCGGGATGCGCAGCAGCGCCACCTGCTGGATTCGGATGCCCTGGCAATGATTGAAGGCGTGCTCCAGGTCTCCGAAATGCAGGTGCGTGACATTATGGTGCCGCGCGCGCAAATGGTCGTCATTGAACGTGATGTCGATCTGCAGGACACCCTGCCTGTCATTACCGAATCAGAACACTCCCGCTTTCCGGTCATTGCCGAAAACCGTGACGAAGTCATTGGCATTCTGCTGGCAAAGGATTTGCTGGGTTATTTCGTCCCCGGACGAAGTGTAGCCTTTAACGTACGCGACATTTTGCGCCCTGCGGTATTCATCCCCGAAGGCAAACGACTGAATGTATTGCTCAAGGAGTTTCGCGCCAACCGCAATCACATGGCGATTGTTGTCGACGAATACGGCGGGGTGGCAGGACTGGTCACCATTGAAGATGTACTGGAACAGATCGTGGGGGAAATTGAAGATGAACATGATATTGATGAAGACTCCTTCATCAAGAAACACAGCATCTCCAATTACACCGTAAAAGCACTGACACCTATCGAAGATTTCAACAACTACTTTGGCAGCGACTTTAGCGACGCTGAGTTTGACACCATTGGGGGTCTGGTCGTACATGGTTTCGGCCGGGTGCCACGGCGCGGTGAGTCCGTCACACTGAGTGGTTACCGCTTCAAGGTATTACATGCCGACAATCGCCGGGTTCATCTGCTGCAAGTATCCATGCAATTGCGTGATGATGCGGATACACTACCCTCCTCTTCGGCCAGTTAGGCCGGCCAAGCCCAACCTGTCCCAAATGAGAAGCGCCCTGAAAACCACACTCACCGCATGCTTAACATACCTCTCTCTCCACCTGCTGCCGTAACATCGTGGCGCGGTGATGCGCTTGCCTTGATCAGCGGCGCATTACTGCCATTGGCATTCTCACCCTTTGATATTTCCATCGTCGCGATACTGGCACCCGCCATGCTGTTTTTCCTGTGGTTGCACATATCACCACGTCGTGCGTTATGGCGTGGCCTGCTATTTGGCCTGGGAATGTTCGGCGCGGGCGTGACCTGGATCTATGTGAGCATCTACGAGTTTGGCGGCGTCAGCCTGCCCCTGTCCATTTTTCTGATGACGTTATTTGTCATTGTTCTGGCGTGCTTCCCTGCACTGTTGGGGTATTTTGTAACGCACTTTTTTCCCGCGAATATCACGCTCAAATTATTGCTGGTATTTCCTGCGGCCTGGACCCTCTTCGAATGGATACGGGGCTGGTTTCTAACCGGCTTCCCGTGGCTATATCTCGGGCATAGTCAGATTGACACACCGCTGGCCGGGCTTTCTCCCGTACTGGGCGTGTACGGCATGTCGTGGGCTGTCGCGTTCAGCGCCGGACTGCTTGTTATGGCAACGCTGGATACGCGTGGCGTGATGTCACGATTACGCTATCTCGCCGTAGCATTAGTAATATGGATTACAGCGGGATTACTGAACATGCAGCAATGGACCCAGCCCGTAGGCACACCATTAAAGGTAAGCCTGATACAGGGCAACATTGCACAGGATATAAAGTGGACACCTGACGTGTTAGTGCCCACGCTGGAACTTTACCTGCGCCTTACCCGTGAACATTGGGACAGTGATTTGATTGTGTGGCCGGAAACGGCCATGCCGCTGTTTTATCATGAAGCCAGAACATTTGTTGATGGTCTGGCGCAAGAAGCACAGGATAACGGCACTGACATCTTGCTCGGCCTCCCTGTGCTGGATGAACGCACCCAACGCTATTACAACAGCATGCTGAGTGTTGGCCATCACTCGGCGTTTTATCACAAATCACATCTTGTACCGTTTACGGAATACCTGCCACTGAAAAAGCTACTGGTTAATGTGGTGGACTTTCTTCAAGTACCCATGTCCGATTTCAGCAAGGGCAATGAAAATCAACCCCCACTGGCCGTCGCAGGACAAAAGGCCGCGATCTCGATTTGTTACGAGGGAGTATTTGGTGAAGAAGTCATACGCCAACTGCCCGAAGCGACGCTGCTGGTGAACGTCAGCAACGACGCCTGGTTTGGCGGTTCGATTGGCCCGCACCAGCATTTACAAATTACGCGTATGCGTGCACTGGAAACAGGACGTCCGTTATTACGCGCCACCAACACGGGCATTACCGCCATCGTTACACCGTATGGCAAACTGCAGGCATTGGCCAAACAATTCGACGTTCAGGTACTCACCGGGACGATCCAGCCCATGAGCGGTGCAACGCCTTATGTGCGTATCGGCAACTTGCCCGTAGTAATACTGTTGGTCTTGACCCTCGGTGTGGCGATGCTCCCAAGAAAATTCCACAATTCATAGGGTCTACTCGGCTGCATCAACCCAACAGCCCTTTTGTGCTTCTAAAAGATACCCCAGCAATAAGGCAAACAGCAACTCCCGCAAGACCACCAGCAAAGGTAAGCGTGGGAAGACTCAGCCAACCCATTCGCCGTAGCAAGTAGAACAATGGCAAGCCGAGGAGCACCAGCAAACCCATAAGAAGAACGGCAACATTGGCAATGTGGTTATCTTGAATTAACGGTGGTTATTGTGAAACAGTGGCTGGAAAACACGACGTTTGACAACGTATCCATGGCTATGGTGGGTTGTTCTGAAGACAATTAAGCGAGAGAGCATATTAATTAAAAGGGCGTTGCCGAGCGCGCTCGCTTGCGCACCGCTCTCTCTGAGGGGTGTCGGTGTAACCCCTAAAATCAAGGCCGCGTAAGAAAATACTCATGCGGTAAGCCATTGAGCCATATTGACAGCGAAATAATTATATACCAGACTGGCGCAAAGAAAGACACCCATTAGGGTGTCTAATTAATGTTAGGCGAAAAATAATGAATGACATTGAAGCTGTTCTAGAAAGAGCGCAAGAGCGGTTAAATATAGCTCTGTTAGAATATGAAAATGAAAATTCTACCCTTGCTCGTGATTTTCACCAGCTAAAGATGCAAGCATTAATGTTTCAGGTTCATCCGGGTTTCCTGTGGGTCGTTGATGCCGGATACAGATCAAGTCCGCCACAATGGAAGTAGATGGCAATCTTGAAATGGTCTCTATTCCTGAACCCACAGGCACGTTTTTGTAT
>JAHFRW010000001.1:0-120607 GCA_023266055.1 Gammaproteobacteria bacterium
GCCGAAGGGTATCAGCATCACGCGTCCTTCGCGCCATTTATGAAACAGCTCCACTGGACTGATCGTCAAATCGAGTGGCAGTACACTGTATACCGCCAATCCAAACAGGTAGAGATAGAGTAGACGTCCCGGCCAGCCTTGATGCGTATTACTCCAGCTTGCCAGCCACCGTACGAAACGCGCACCCAGCATCCACCACAACATGACGCCCATCATGGCGCCTATGCTTTCTGCAAAAATGTCATTCAATGATACGGTACGCGGTGGAAAGAACGTCTGGGTAAATTCAATGGCAATGCTCAAGGCCACGCAGAGTGCAACAATCAACAGGCTGACGGCCACGCCGCGCAGGCGACCGCCACCCGCTACAGCAGGATGCCCCGGCGGTGCCAGCAAACCATTCCAGAAAAATGCCAGCGGAATGAACAGCAGGATATTGGCCACCCAGTCTGCGCGCGAAGCAATGCCTAAACTTAAATAGGGAATATTGCTAAACTGTGCCACTGCCTGATCCCATGGCAATGCACGGAAGTGCAGTGGCACCAGACTGCCATAAATGGCAAATGCCAGATAGCCTATGGCGATAAACGCCCATAATCGGGTGGGAAAAGTGGGAGAGGTATGCATGATTTCAGGTCATTTGTGCGATCTTGATCAGCAGCGGCATGCCGTGCGAAGTGGTTGCGGACGATGAGTAAACGTGTGACGCTACCATAATACAAAACCAGGCGTTGGCGCAGCCGTCCGCTTGAGCGTCGGGTGATGCCTCTTGTCGGAGAGTTCTATTCGATCCATGGCTTTGCGATGGCAATCGTAATCAAATATCGTTCCTCATTGGGGCGTTTGTCATCGGCAAAACGAAAGCATGGCGCCTGTATATAATGAAGGTTTGTCTGCCTGATGGCAATATGAAATCAGGATGTAATGTGGCATGGAGCGAATAAGATGTTGATAACATTTACAGACATGGGATTAATCCCATGTCAATAAGGCGGTTTTCCAGATATTGCCAGCGCGGACTGTCAGGTATTTTATTGGGCTGTTGGTGCGTGGTATTTTCATCCGTTGCGGGCGCGGCTGGCGGGGTGGAGTCTACGCGGCTCCCCACGACGGTAGAGCGTGTCAAGCCCGGCATTGTTGCGGTTGGCACTTACTTGCCTGTCCGTAGTCCACCCTATCACTTTGTGGGTACCGGTTTTGCTGTCGGTGATGGCACTTATGTACTGACCAATGCGCATGTGATACCCAAAGAGCTTGCCAGTGATCAAAAAGAAGTATTAATGGTGTTTGTGGGTGAAATTTCCGGTGCTGGCGGACGTACTGCCACGATTGTGGCAAACGATCCCATCCATGATCTCAGCTTGTTGAAAATCGCGGGCACACCTTTACCGGTGCTTAAGCTGGGTGACTCGGATCGTGTGCGCGAAGGTGAGGTATATGCGTTTACGGGATTCCCCATGGGCATGATTCTGGGGTTTCATCCGGCCACCCATCGCGCCATGATTTCCGCCTTGACCCCCATAGTAGAGCCACGCGACACCGGCCAGGAGCTTGACCCAAAGCTGATCCGGCGTTTACGGACACCCTTTGATGTGTTTCAACTGGATGCAACGGCCTATCCCGGCAATAGTGGCAGCCCGTTATATCATCCTGAAACGGGCGAGGTGGTTGCAATTCTTAATATGGTGTTTATCAAGGAGAGCAAGGAAACGGTGCTCGAAAAACCCAGCGGCATCGCGTACGCGATCCCGATTAATTTTGCGGTTGATTTACTGCGGAAATCAGGCGTGAAATTTTAAGCCGGGGTGATGATAATGGTTTCTTGTGGCGGGTTCATCGAATGACAGAGGGCTGAAGTTCCATGACGGCCAGTGCTGAATATACCGAGTACGTTTTAAGTCTTCTGGCACCGGTTGCGCCGGTGGAAACCGGCCGGTTTTTTGGCGGTGTCGGGATTTCCTGTGGCGGGGTACAGTTTGCCATGATAATGGGCAGCAGCGTGTATTTCGCAGTGGATGACCACACCAGGGAAAAATACCAGCAGGCAGGTATGCAGCCTTTTTCGTACATGACAAAGAAGGGGTGGGTTCAGGTGCGCAAGTATTTTGAACTCCCTGAAGAGGTGCTTACGGACCCCGATCAATTGCGGCGCTGGATAAATGAGTCCCTGCAGGTTGCCAATAAAACCAGGCCGCCCGCCAGGGCGGCCCGTTCGAAGCGTTGAGTGATTGGCTTCGACCCGCTGTGGTTGACGGCCTCGTCACCAGAATATCCACATAAAAAATAGTGTATTAGCCTTTTTCTATCAATGGTTTAGCGTCCAATGCCGGGTTTTATTCTGCAAGTCACCCCTGAATGGGGTATCATGCCGGTTATATTTTGAATTGAAAATGCACACATGGATCTTCTTGCCTGGATAATTCTTTTTAGCCTGTTTGGTGGTGTGCTGAGTGTCGTCGCGGCGTCTGGTTTTTTATTGATGCCGGAAACCTGGCGTGTCCGCGCGTTACCTCACTTTGTCAGTTTTGCCGTCGGTGCATTATTGGGCGCCGCCTTTCTGGGATTATTACCCCATGCGCTGGCGGGGCCGGGGGTGGTTGATTTCCACAAAATTACGCTGGCGGTGCTGCTGGGTCTGCTGGGCTTTTTTTTGCTGGAAAAAATGGTGTTGTGGCGACACTGCCATGTTGATCATTGTGAGGCACACGAGCCGGAACATGCCCATGGCCAGTCCAGTCAGGATGGCAAGGCGGCTGGCACCCTGATTCTGATTGGTGATGGCATCCACAATTTTGTGGATGGTGTATTGATCGCTGCAGCATTTCTGACAGACTTCCATCTGGGTGTTGTTACCAGCCTGGCAGTGGCGGCACATGAAATTCCGCAGGAAGTCGGCGATTTTGCGATATTGCTGCACAGCGGGTTCAGTCGGAAAAAAGCATTTGTATATAATATATTATCCAGCCTGACCACGGTAGTCGGTGCGCTATTGGGCTATTTTAGTCTGGCGGATGTACAACATATTTTGCCCTACATACTGGCAGTAGCGGCATCCAGCTTTATCTATATCGCCGTGGCTGATTTGATCCCCGGCTTGCACAAGCGCGTACAACCCACGGCCACGGTACAACAGGTCATGTTGATTAGCGTGGGTGTATTATTGATTTATGTAGTCCATTCGACATTGCATTAAGGGGGCGCCATGACTGCAACAACCCATCACTGGTTCATGCTCACTGTCGTGGGTCAGGATCGCCCTGCCATTGTGGCACGTATCACCTCAGCACTTTATGAGGGGGGGGGTAATCTGGGAGAGGCGTCCATGACACGCCTGGGCGGTAACTTTACTGTGATGTTAATGGTGTATTATGCAGGTAATACAGACGCACTGGTGAAACTGATAGCACCCGTGTGCGAATCCCTGGGTCTGAAGCTGCATGTCGACAGGATTGAAGGGCAGCTGCACCGTCATCCCGAGGCCGATGTGCATATCACCGTATTTGGTGCTGACCGGGCTGGCATTGTGGCGCAGGTGACTACCGTGCTGGCTGAAGCCGGGCTGGATATCCTCGATTTGCAATCTGATGTAGCGGGTACGGAAGACAAACCCATTTATATCACGCAAATTGAAGGCCGCGCTCTGCAGGGCGTCGCGGCGCTGGAAACCGCTGTGCAGATATTGGATGGTAAAGGCATGGAAGTGCATCTTGAACCGATCGACCTGATGCTTGGTTAAACTTTCCGGTTATGGCGATTTTGCACATACTCACGTATCCTGATGAATGTCTGGAGCGTATCTCGCAAGCTGTCGAATATTTCGATGATGAGTTGCGTAATTTCATCGTTGACCTCGAAGCCACCATGCGTGCCGGCCCCGGTGGGGTAGGCATTGCCGCCCCACAAACAGGTCGCTTGCAGCGAATTGTAATTGTCGATGTTTCAGGCAAGCCAAGGGTTAAAAATCACGGACGACTGGTACTCGTAAACCCCGAAATTCTAGCCTGGGAAGGCCATGTGCTGGGGCGTGAAGGCTGCATGTCAGTGCCTGATTACACCGGAAATGTTATGCGTGCCGAACGTATTACGCTGGAGGCGTGTGATGAGCGTGGCGCCTTGCTGCGTTATGAGCTGGAAGGTTATGAGGCACGTGCAGTACAGCATGAAATTGATCACCTGGATGGCCTGTTGTTTCTGGATCGTCTGGTGAGTCGTCACAATGATTTGTTTCGCAGGAAAAATTATCAGGGAAAGTCAGAGGTTTAATTAAATTTGAAGCCAGTTGTTATTACGGGGGAGGAAGTTTTTTTTCATGAGCGAAGATTTATTTACCAGGCTCGGGGGACATGCTGCCATAAACACGGCGGTAGAGATTTTTTATTCAAAAGTAATTCGTGATCCGCATGTCAAGATGTTTTTTGAAGGGGTTGATATTAATCAGCAAATAGAAAAGCAGAAAGGATTTCTGATTGTTGCCTTTGGCGGTGCGGCGTGTTATTCCGGCAAGGACTTACGTGGCGCGCATGCGTCCTTGGTAGAGCGTGGCCTGGTTAGCTCACATTTTGATAGTGTAATGCAACACCTGCGTTCTACCCTGGAAGATATGAATGTGGAGAAATCTCTGATTGATGAAGTATTGAAAATTGTTGAGCAGACACGCCATGAGGTTTTGGGACGCTGATGACATCTCCACACGCACGCGGAAAACTCATCACCCTGGAAGGTGCCGAGGGTGTGGGTAAAACCACCAACCGTGAATTCATCCGCCATTGTATTGAACAGTCTGGCCACCTGGTCGTCACCACCCGTGAGCCAGGTGGCACGCCGCTGGGAGAGCAGATACGCGGTTTGCTGCTGGAGCAGCGTGATGAAGGCAGTATGGCCAGCGACACGGAATTGTTGCTGATGTTTGCGGCCCGCGCCGAACATCTTGCACGTGTTATCCGGCCCGCGCTCGAGTCCGGTCAATGGGTGTTGTGTGACCGTTTTACAGATGCCACGTACGCGTATCAGGGCGGTGGGCGGGGTGTTCCCCGATCACGCATTGCGGTGCTGGAGGAATGGGTGCAGGCGGATCTGCGGCCTGATTTAACGTTCTTGCTGGACTTGCCGGTGAACGAGGGATTACAGCGTGCCGGTAAACGCAGCGCCCCGGATCGTTTCGAATCCGAGCACGCTGCTTTTTTTGAGCGGGTACGACAGGCGTACCTGGCGTTGGCGCAGCAGTACCCCGCCCGTTATCGTGTGATTGATGCCGCACAGCCATTGGAGGCTGTACAGCAACGCATTCATGATGTGCTCGCTGAGTTTTTTGTGAGGTCATCATGAGTCAATCCAGTCAAATATTTCCATGGCAGCGTGCCCTTTGGCAAGGACTGATACAGCGGTTGCATGAAGATCGTTTGCCGCATGCCCTGCTGTTGAGTGGCCCGCAGGGTACAGGCAAGGAATCCCTTGCTCGCCTGTTTGCGCGGGCCGTACTCTGTGAAAACTCCGGTAACAACAGCCTGCCTCGGGACGATCTGCCGTGTGGCACTTGCCGGAGTTGCCTGCTTGATCAGGCGGGATCCCACCCCGATCATCACTGGGTAGGATTGCTGGACAGCAAAAAAATCATTGGTGTTGACCAGATACGTGAGATCGGCACTTCCCTGTCAATGAAAGCGCATTACTCTGGTTACAAAGTGGTGGTGATCACACCGGCGGAGCAGATGAACTTACAGGCCGCCAACAGCCTGCTTAAAACGCTGGAGGAACCGCCATCACGGTCGTTATTGATTCTGGTTGCCAGTCACATGACAGCATTACCCGCGACTCTGCGCAGTCGTTGCCAGCGAATCACCTGCGCGCTTCCCCCGCAGGATGCTGCTGTATCCTGGCTGGAGGCACAGCTGACACCAGGTCATGATGCCGGGTTATTGCTGGCGCTGGCGGGGGGGGCGCCGCGGGTTGCGTTACAAATGGCTCAAGAGGGCAGGGTCAGCCAGCGTCTGGAAGTGCTTGATGGCCTGGAACGACTGTTGCGCAATCAGGAGTCTGCCGTCACATTGGCCGCGAGCTGGTTGAAACTGGAGCTGAAAGAAGCGTTATACTGGATGCACAGTGGGGTGATTGATATGATTCGTCTCAAGTCAGCGGCGCATCCACCTCGACTGGTTAATCCCGACATGCGCGAGCGCCTGCAGGCGATTGCTGCCCAAATGGAATTGAAAACTCTTTACTATCAACTTGATAAAATTGGGGAAGCCTCCCGTTTAGCAATGGGTCAGAGTAATGCCCAGATGCTGCTGGAAGATGTCCTGATTCGCTGGAATGAGCGTTGTTCTGGTAGAATGTAAGGAATGATATTATATCTCTGGTTCATTTGTAGTCATACCGTTAAAGGTGAAGGAGAGATATCACCGCTCTGTTCGAGCATTGTGCAGCGATCATGATCAGTACATAGTCAAGTCTGACAATACAGGCGCGACCCTCTTTATGTAAACATGGTTACGAGCCGCTACAGGAGCGGGTTATTGCAAACAAATAAAATGCAAATGGATCGAGAGCATGGCAGAAGAAGATAAGAATGCGGCAGGATCACAGCGGCAGGGTATTCTGTCGCTCGCCATCAAGGACAAAAATGCCTTGTATGCCTCATACATGCCGTTTATCAAACATGGTGGGTTGTTTATCCCCAGCAATAAGGCCTACAGGCTGGGCGATGAAGTTTTTATGCTGCTGACACTGATGCAGGAAACCGAAAAATTACCGGTGGCAGGGCGCGTCGTATGGATTACCCCCAAGGGTGCACAGGGAAATCGCATTACCGGTATTGGCGTACAATTTGGCAGTGATCAGGAAAGTGAAGTCGCACGCAAAAAGATTGAAACCTATCTGGCAGGCGCATTGAATTCGGATCGTCCTACGCACACCATGTAATGCAAAAATTACCTGCTGAACGTCTTATGCCTGCTATATTGGTTGACTCCCATTGTCATCTGGATCTGCTCGCGCCTGCCTTTGATGACATGGACGAGATCATGCAACATGCCCGGATACAGGGTGTTGCCTACATGTTGTGTGTGTCTGTCTCTCTGGAAACGTACCCTGCCGTACTGGCTTTTGCGCATCAATACAAGCATGTGTTTGCATCGGTGGGCGTGCACCCCAATGAAGTGGTTACGGCGTATGAAGGGCGGGAGCCAAGCGTTGATGATCTGATAGCACATGCGCAGGATAAGCGCGTGGTTGCCATTGGTGAAACTGGACTCGATTATTTTCGTAACAGTGGTGATATGACTTGGCAGCACGAGCGGTTTCGCCGTCACATCGCGGCGGCCAAGGCCACCGGCAAACCTCTGATCGTGCATACCCGTGAAGCCAAACTGGATACACTGCGCATTCTACGTGAGGAAGGTGCAGATCAGGTGGGGGGGGTGATGCATTGTTTCACTGAAGACTGGGACACAGCCCAGCAGGCTATGGATCTGAATTTCTATATTTCATTTTCCGGGATTGTGACATTTCAAAGTGCCAGGGAATTAAAGGAAGTGGCTGTGCGAATGCCTCTGGAGCGCATGCTGGTGGAGACGGATTCACCGTATCTTGCACCCATGCCTTATCGAGGTAAAACCAACCAGCCTGCATATACCCGACAGGTGGCTGAACACATTGCAGCATTGCGTGGCGTATCCCTGGCTGACATCGCCCAGGCAACCACCCAAAACTTTTTTACCTTGTTCAAGCATGCCCAGCTTGTTGAAGCACCACAGGTGTAATGAATATCTCATGTTATAATGGATAGATTCAGACATAATCTGTCTGGTCCGTGAGTTAAAGCTTGAGGATGAAACACATGAAAAGGATGTTGTCAGGTGTGACGGTAATAATGATGGCTGCGTTGGCCAGCCCTGCCCATGCCGCAGATGGAAAGACGGTTTATGGCGCGGCATGTGCCTTGTGCCATACCACAGGCGCAATGAATGCGCCAAAAACAGGTGATAAAGCCGTGTGGGCCGCGCGTATCAAAAAAGGCATGGACGTCCTGTATGAAAACTCCATTAAAGGCATAAACGCCATGCCTGCAAAGGGTGGTAAAGCACAATTCTCTGATGCCGAAATCAAGGCGGCGGTGGACTACATGATTACCCAATCAAAATAGCACTATCCTGGTGTTGTGCATGGTGCATGTTAACCCCTGCTGAGTCAGATTTCCCGCCATAATAAATCAAGGCTGTTCTTCTACGGCTGTCTGGAGTTGACACATGAAATTCCGCCGTTTTCACGATTGTTCCCTGGATGAACGCCTGCTTTATACCTGTTTTTTATTACTGATGGGTATTGGTTACCTGATGGCGGTTACCTATATTTTCATGAATGACGCCGGGCGTGATGGAAAACCAGGTTTATCAGTGGAGGACATTACGTACAATTATTATGGTAACCGTAGTGGTACACGTCTGGAAACAGCAATACGTGGCCCGATGGCAGGTTTTATTGATACCGAAAGTCGTCATGAAATTGTGGCGTGGCTGAAGTCGGGTGCTGCCGAGAATGATTACGAGACCACGATACGTCCAATTCTGACGCAGCGTTGTATCGGATGTCATAGCCCCGCATCAGGCATGAAAATTCCTGACCTGACAAATTATGCCGGCGTGAGCAAGGTCGCGAATGTAGATACCGGACAATCATTGTTTACGTTGGTGAAACTTTCTCACATTCACCTGTTTGGTATCGGATTGATATTGTTTGGGGTGGGTTATATCTTTTGTTTGGCAGTGTTGCCAGCCTGGTTAAAAACTACCTTGATTTTAACGCCGTTCGTTGCCGTATTTGTTGACATTGCCGCTTGGTTTTTAACGAAGTGGGATCCTTTATATGCCTGGACAGTCATGATTGCCGGCGCTATGATGGGACTTGCGCTGGCAGTACAAATTCTGGTTTCGTTATATCAAATCTGGTTTCTGAAACCCCCTCCAGCGTAATAACGCAGAAATAAAATCCTGTCTGCGAGCACCCTCTTTTTTTAATGGAAGGAGTGGCAAGTATGTTGGCACATCCGCTGGATGAATTTACCCATGAAGCGCGCATTGCCTATTTCTCCATGGAGATAGTGCTGCATACCCAGAGCCCTACATACAGTGGTGGTCTGGAACTGCCTATGGTCGCGGTCAGTCTGGTGAGTCGCGCAGGATATTTCCGTCAGGAAATTGATGCGCAAGGTCAACAGATTGAACACCCTGATACGTGGAATCCTGCATTGTGGGCAACAGCGCTCAATGCCAAAATTGGCGTCGCCATTGAAGGTCGTGAAGTCTGGATACGCGGCTGGCTGTACATCCTGATCGGGCACATCAATGGCGGCGTTCCTGTGATATTGCTGGTACAGATCTGGATGAAAACAACAGCAGCGACCGTCAAAAATAACCTTGGGTGGGTGGCGGTAATGAAAAGCGCAATATGTAAAAACGCTTCGTTCTTTAAGGGTCATCGCATCGTGAGACGTTCTGCTACAGAAGCCTATTTGGGTTAAGTTATGTCCGTACTGGTTTTCAATAGTGGTAGCTCGTCCCTCAAGTTTCAGTTATTTGATCTGCAGGGTCGGCGCCTGGTACGTGGCAAGGTCAGCGCGTTAGGTGTGCAGGCGCGTTGCGCATGGAATGTGGCGGATGTTGATTATAATGCCCGTCATGCCATACAAAATCATCAACAAGCGGCTAAATGGATAATGTCGTGCCTGCAGGATCTGAATCTGATGCAGTTTGTCAGCGCTGTCGGACATCGCGTAGTACATGGTGGTGAAAAATTCAGTGCGCCAGTACGTTTGACCGATGCAGTGATCGCCGGTATTGAATCGTTAAGCCCGCTCGCACCGTTGCATAACCCCAGTGCCGTACAGGTAATACACGCCAGCCAGACTTTCTTTGGTCATACGCTGCCACAGATTGCTGTATTTGATACAGCTTTTTTTCATGATTTACCGGATACGGCACGGTATTACGCCTTACCCGATCAATGGATGCGCGATTATGAGATCAAGCGTTATGGTTTTCATGGTATTGCTCATCGTGCCCTGTGTGAAGGTTTTTACAGGATCACGAATGGCTCCGAGAGATTCGGACCAAAATCCAGTCGTATTATTACCGTGCAATTAGGGCAGGGGTGCTCGATGGCGGCAATTCAGGAGGGTAGACCGGTTGAAACCAGCATGGGGTTTACACCTCTGGAAGGTTTGATCATGGGTACACGATCGGGAGATATTGATGCCGGTGTATTGCTTCATCTGATGACCAGAATAAACAGTGACGCGTTAAGTGATGGCTTGTACCAGCAGGCCGGATTATTAGGGTTGTCGGGTGTGAGTGCCGATATGGCTGAATTACTGGCTCTGGAAGCGCAGGGTCATCATGGCGCGACACGCGCCATCGCGGCTTTTTGTCATCGGATACGTAAATATATCGGCGCGTATCTGGCGGTTCTGGGCGGTGCTGATGCAGTTGTTTTTGGTGGGGGAATCAGTGAAAATGTTCCGGCGCTGTGTGCTCGTATCTGCATGAATATGCAATGGTGTGGTATGGAGCTGAAGAATACTGTTAATACAGAAATAGACGATAACGGGCTATGCCTGTCAACGCCAGATTCAAAAATAGCGGTTTATATTGTTCCGGTTGACGAAGAATTATTAATTGCTAACGACGTGACATCCTTAATCAATTAAAGATCCACTTGTATTTAATAAGGAGTGCTGGCCATGAAATCTTCGGTATTACCATTAACGAAAAATGAACCTTTGTCGTCGGACGAATTACATAAAATAGATGCTTATTGGCGTGCCGCCAATTATCTTTCTGTTGGACAAATTTATCTGCTTGATAATCCATTATTGAAAACAACCTTAACGCTTGAGCATATTAAACCAAGGCTGCTGGGCCATTGGGGTACCACACCGGGGCTTAATTTTATCTATGTTCACTTGAATCGTGTTATCAAACGTGACGACCTTGATGTTATTTATATTGCGGGTCCCGGCCATGGGGGTCCAGGGTTGGTAGCCAACACCTATCTTGAAGGCACTTATAGCGAAGTGTATCCTAATATTTCGCAAAATGCCGAGGGCATGAAAAAACTCTTCAGGCAGTTTTCGTTTCCAGGAGGTATTCCCAGCCATGTTGCACCTGAGACACCGGGATCGATTCACGAAGGAGGAGAATTGGGTTATGCATTATCGCATGCTTACGGTGCGGTGTTTGATAACCCCAGTCTTATAGTGGCCTGCGTGGTCGGCGATGGTGAGGCTGAAACAGGGCCGTTGGCGGCATCCTGGCACTCAAACAAGTTTCTGAATCCAGTACATGACGGCGCAGTATTGCCCATATTGCATCTGAACGGTTACAAGATCGCTAACCCTACAGTGCTGGCGCGGCTCTCGCATGAGGAGCTAGAGAGCCTGTTTGTTGGTTATGGCTATACACCCTATTTTGTCGAGGGGTCTGATCCATACGTGATGCATGAGCTGATGGCAACCATACTGGATAAGGTGATTGCCCAGATTAAAATGATACAGGCTGAAGCACGCACTCCAGGCACAAAAAATCTCATGCGTCCACGCTGGCCAATGATTGTCCTGCGTTCGCCCAAAGGGTGGACGGGGCCGAAGGAGGTGGATGGTCTGAAAATGGAAGGTTTCTGGCGTTCCCATCAAGTACCTCTTGCCAATATGGGAAGTAAGCCGGAACATATCACGTTACTTGAAAAATGGATGAAGAGTTACAAGCCGGAAGAATTATTCGATGCTGACGGCAGGCTACGCCCCGAGCTGGCGGCACTTGCGCCGGAGGGCGAGCGACGCATGGGAGCGAATCCACATGCCAATGGCGGGATTTTGCTTAGAGATTTGAAGCTGCCGGATTTTCGTGATTATGCTGTTGATGTGTTGCAGCCTGGCCAGATTACAGCGGAAACTACGCGCGTCATGGGGAATTTTTTGCGTGATGTAATGAAACTTAATAGTGACGCCCGCAATTTTCGCGTCATGGGGCCGGATGAGACTGCATCGAATCGTCTTGGTGCCTTGTTTGAGGTCACCGAGAGGACATGGATGGACGACATTCTACCCGAGGATGAGCATCTTGGTCGCGATGGGCGTGTTATGGAAATTCTCAGTGAACACACGTGTCAGGGCTGGCTTGAAGGCTATTTACTGACAGGACGTCATGGAATATTTTCCTGTTATGAGGCATTTATTCACATTGTTGATTCAATGTTCAATCAACACGCCAAATGGCTCAAAATCACCCATAAGGAAATTCCATGGCGACGCCCGATTGCGTCACTCAATTATTTGCTGACATCCCACGTGTGGCGTCAGGATCATAATGGTTTTTCTCATCAGGATCCCGGTTTCATCGACCATGTACTAAATAAAAAAGCAGATGTGATTCGTGTGTATCTTCCGCCCGATGCCAATACATTGTTGTGTATCACCGACGTTGTATTGCGTAGCCGCAATCTTGTTAACGTGATTGTGGCGGGTAAAAATGAGCAGCCGCAGTGGCTGACAATGGATGCGGCAATCAAGCATTGCAGTGCGGGTATCGGCCTGTGGGAATGGGCAAGCAACGATCTGGATGGCGAACCTGATGTGGTTATGGCCTGCGCCGGGGATGTTCCCACGCTTGAAACCCTGGCGGCTGTGGATTTTCTGCGTACACACCTGCCGCAGCTTAAAATTCGTGTCATTAATGTAGTGGATTTGATGACACTGCAACCTAATGAGGAGCATCCCCATGGTTTGTCACACAAGGACTTCGACGTTCTATTCACCACGAACAAGCCCATTATCTTTGTGTATCACGGCTATCCATGGTTGATACACCGTTTAACCTATCGCCGCACCAATCATGGTAATTTGCATGTACGAGGATACAAGGAGGAGGGGACCACCACCACGCCATTTGACATGGTGGTGCGCAATGATCTGGATCGTTTTCATCTCGTAGCCGATGTCATCGACCGTGTCCCCGCACTGGGCTCTACTGCTGCTCACCTCAAGCAATTGGTTCGGGATAAGTTAGTAGAGCACAAGCACTATATCACCACTCATGGGCAGGATATGCCGGAAATCCGGAACTGGAAGTGGCCTCCGCATACATTAGCGCCTGTCGCTAAACAGCATAAAGAATAATGTTTAGCGTGTGCTTGATGCGCAAATAGCAGATCTGACGTCAGTGAGTGGTTTTGGGTTCTCCGTGGTGCTCATCTGGAGGCGCCTATTTGTTTAGCATCCCGAACGCAGTGACGACTGCATGGGTGAACTGCCATTTTTCAGTCACGGCTCATGTGCCTGAAAAATGGAATAAAGCAAAAATCGCGTTTTTTGCTTTGAGAATTGGAAAAGGCCAGGGATGGCCTTTTCCAACATCCTGCTAGTGCTCACGCGTGGTGCGGAATTTCACAGTGGGCCAGCGCTCCTGCGTCAAATCAAGATTAACACGCGTGGGTGCAATATAGGTTAAATCGCCCGCACCATCCAGCGCCAGATTGTCCCGCATTTTGGCGCAGAACTCTTCAAATTTTTTTGGATCTTCACAGCTTACCCAGCGTGCGGTGGCGACTTGTACATTTTCGAAACTGCAATCAACACCGTATTCGTGTTGTAAACGATAGGCGACGACATCAAACTGCAGTATACCCACCGCGCCCAGAATCAGGTCATTGCTGTTTAAAGGGCGAAACAATTGCGTAGCGCCTTCTTCACAGAGCTGTTCAAGGCCTTTTTGCAGCGATTTCATCCGCATTGGATCACGCAAGCGGGCGCGACGGAAAAGTTCGGGTGCGAAGTGTGGAATGCCGGTGAACTTGATGTCTTCACCCTGCGTAAATGTATCACCAATTTGAATAGTGCCATGGTTGTGGAGGCCAATGATATCGCCAGGATAGGCATCCTCAACATGTTCGCGTTCACGCGCCATAAAAGTAATGGCGTTGGAGATTTGTATGTCACGTCCGATGCGCACATGGCGCATTTTCATGCCCTTGGTAAAACTCCCAGAGCACACGCGTAGAAAGGCAATTCGGTCGCGATGTGCAGGATCCATATTGGCCTGTATTTTAAATATAAAACCGGTGAATTTTTCTTCCGCAGGCCTGACTTCACGCGTAGTGGTTTCGCGTGGTCGAGGGGCCGGGGCATATTCCACGAAGGCATCCAGCAATTCCTTCACACCAAAATTGTTAATGGCTGAGCCAAAAAATACAGGTGTTAATTTTCCCACCAGAAATTCTGCGTGATCGAATTCGTTGCTTGCACCGCGTACCAGCTCGATTTCTTCACGCACTTCACTGGCAATGCTGCCGAACAATTCATCGAGACGTGGATTATGTAGGCCTTCGACGATTTCCCCTTCCTTGATTTTTCCGCCGTGCGTAGAGCTGAATAGATGCACACGATCGTTATAGAGATCAAATACACCCTTGAAACCTTTGCCCATGCCAATGGGCCAGGTAATGGGAGCACAACGTATTTTCAATACGGTTTCCACTTCGTCAAGCAGATCGATGGGCGGACGGCCTTCACGATCAAGCTTGTTGATGAAGGTGATGATAGGCGTGTCACGCAGGCGGCACACGTCTATCAGTTTGATCGTGCGCTCTTCTACACCCTTGGCGCTGTCTATTACCATCAGTGCTGAGTCTACCGCCGTGAGAGTGCGGTAGGTGTCCTCGGAAAAATCTTCGTGGCCCGGCGTATCGAGCAGGTTAATGATGTTGTCACCGTAAGGAAATTGCATCACTGACGATGTGACAGAAATGCCGCGTTGTTTTTCAAGTTCCATCCAGTCAGACGTCGCATGGCGTGCCGCCTTGCGACCTTTGACGGTGCCGGCTAGCTGAATGGCGCCCCCGAATAACAGCAATTTTTCAGTGAGCGTGGTTTTACCCGCGTCTGGATGAGAAATAATGGCAAACGTACGCCGCCGCGCCGTTTCGTGGGCCGTGATAGAAGGAGTAGACATAGGGTTTGGAAAGTGCCTTGCAAAACGTATTATTATAATCGGTTATATTATTCCATGCAAATTATATGGATATGGTAAGGGCAGTCACCCTTTATCTTTTTGGATGGCTTGGTTTTAGAAAGTTAAGTGCCACTCGCAAAGTCTTCAGGTGGTATTTTGAGCGTCTCTTTCAGAAAATCAGACAGTGCGGACTTGCGTTCCTCAGAGCCAAGATAACAGGTGCCATGAGGTTGCTTAATAGCTAGTTTTAACATTTTTAATATGGTGTGCATTCTCTAAACGCCTTTTTTGCCGAGGTATCTCGATCCACTGGCAACGATGACAAAATGGCAGTTTTTTGGGCTTCTGTCGCGAAACGTTTCAGGGTTATATTATTGATTTTTTCTTTTCGAGGTATCTACCATTTCGGGGGAAGATCAGGGTCTTGCTTAAGGTTCCTCGCTAACACTCGAAATAATATAGAAATACCCTGGCAGCTTGCCGCAGGGATTTTCAATGAGGTGGTTAGAATTATATAATCCTCACCCGTTCTGATCAAAATTCTGTTCTATCTATTAATGCGTGGCGACCGTCACCAGAGAATACGGCCCTTTGCCTGACGCAAACGGTGACCCTTTTACCAGGTGCAACGCACCGTTTTTGGCGTCTACCGTATATGCGGAAATATCGCCTGCGCCATTGTTGGCAACATAGGCAAAGTGGCCGGAGGGATCAACCGCGACAGCATAAGGATAAGAACCGGTTTCGGCACGGCCCGCTGATACTGGCGCGAGTACACCTGTGTTGGGGTCAAGCGTATGCACGGTTACTGTATTATCACTCCAGTTTGCCACATAAACGTAATGATCTTTTGGCTCAATGCTGATGGAGTAAGGGCGTGGTCCCACGGTAAACGGTGAGCCTGGTACAGCGATGAGCGTGCCGCTCTGTTGATTGATCTGGTATGCCGAGACAGTGGTAGAGCCGTAATTTGCTACGTACACAAACTTGCCGGAGGTATCCACCGTTGCAAAGATAGGATGTATATCTGTGGCAATGGCAGGCCCCGCAGATATGAGCGCGCCATTTCTGGGGTTTATTCTATAGGCTGACAGGGTGTTGGAATCATAGTTTGTGACATAGGCAAAACGGTCTTTAGGATCTATTGCCACTGACAGGGGATTGCCCTCTGTTGTTGTCGGTTGACCTGTGACTGAGAGCGCACCTGTGAGGAGATTGATTTTAAATGCCGTAACGTGTTGGGACTCACGTGCGGTGACATAAACAAATTTTCCCAGTGGATCAACCGCGACTGCTAAAGGGTGTGCTTCGGTTTTATAAGGGGACCCGGTTATCTCTTTCAGGGCGCCGGTCTGTGGATGGATCTTGTATGCTGAGATACTGCTCGAACCCTGATTGGCGACATAAACGAAATGTCCTGCAGGATCCACCGTGACCGAAATGGGGAATTTGCCTGCCGGATAAGGGGAGCCGCGCACTTCCTGTAATGCACCAGTGTCAGGATTGATCTTGTATGCGGAAATATTATGAGCGATCTGGTTGGCAGTGTAGACAAATTCGGGCACACCCGGATTCATCGTTCCGGCAATGGTAGGCGTCGCATTTAATGCCATCAATATAAACAGGTTCAAGCTGATTTTGTTGCAGTCAGGCACGGCAGCTCCTTTAAAATGAAGGTTATATGTCCATGAATTGTGTGCAGTTTGCACATCATATCCCTAAAATATTTTAACAATGTGTCGATACACATTAACCAAGTGATGCTGAACCATGGCTGAACAAGGCAAAATATTCTCTGGGATCAGTCCAGGCACCACGAAAAAACCATATAAAATTATGCATTTGTATGGTCATCATGTCATCTGATGGAGTCATGTCATTATTTAGTCTTAATTTGTGACACTTTTGCGATACCTCGACAAAGTGTCGTATGGCACACTATACCTATGATGTATTGGCGGCAGGTCATTATTCTGCCCCATACATATGATGCATTTCACCTATATGAGGCCCGCTATGCTCATCAAAAAATCAGCCGATATTTTATCTTCCGAAATAACCGATAAGCGAACTTACCTTAGCCGCCGGGAATTCGTCGAGACTGCCATGGGTATTGTAGGTGCAGCGGCTATCATGCCGGGGTTGCTTCTGCCGGGTGCCGCCCAGGCGGGTACGCGGTTGACGGGTGTGCGTCCCGCCAGTCCCAGAGCGCCTTTTGGTACGGATGAGGAACGCACCCCCTATGAGGATGTGACGCACTACAACAATTTCTACGAGTTTGGTGTCGAAAAAGAAGATCCTGCGCTCATGTCAAAGAATTTTCGCACCAGGCCGTGGACTGTCACGGTAGAAGGTGAAGTCAATAAACCTGCTGTTTATCAATTGGAAGACTTTATACAACCCCACACGCTGGAAGAGCGTATCTATCGTCTGCGGTGTGTAGAAGCCTGGTCCATGGTGATTCCATGGGTAGGTATCCCGCTGGCGGATATTATTAAACGCTTTGAGCCTACCTCCAAAGCCAAATACGTGGAATTCACCACGTTGCATGACCCTGCACAAATGCCGGGACAGCGCCGTGCCGTGCTGAAATGGCCTTATGTTGAGGGGCTGCGTATAGATGAAGCCATGCATCCGCTGACGATGCTTGCCGTGGGCCTGTATGGTGAAACCCTGCCGAATCAGAATGGTGCGCCATTGCGATTGGTCGTGCCGTGGAAATACGGTTTCAAGAATATAAAATCCATTGTCAAAATACGTTTTGTTGAAAAACAGCCGACGACTGCCTGGATGGTGGCGGGGCCCAGCGAATATGGGTTTTATGCCAATGTTAATCCTGACGTTGATCATCCACGCTGGAGTCAGGGGCGGGAACGCCGCATCGGTGAGTTTTTAAAGCGTAAAACCCTCATGTTTAATGGTTATGCAGATCAAGTCGCTTCTTTGTACGCGCACATGGATCTGAAGAGATATTTTTAATCAAGTTACTGGTATGACACAGCAAGAATGGATAGAACGGGTTATTAAGCCGACCCTGTTTGTGGTTTGTCTGATACCACTGGCGTTGATTGCGTGGGATGCCTTTAACAATCACCTGGGCGCCAACCCCATTGAAAAAATCATGCGTCGTACGGGTGATTGGACGTTGCGTTTTTTATTGATTACGCTTGCCGTCACCCCGGCACGGCAACTGTTGAATTTACCGTGGTTGATCAAGCTGCGCCGTATGCTGGGACTATTTGCGTTTTTTTATGCTTTCATGCATTTCACCAACTACATCTGGCTTGACCAGTTTTTTGATGTGGATGAAATTATCAAGGATGTCATAAAGCGTAAATACATCACTATTGGATTTGCCAGCTTCCTGTTGCTTATTCCACTCGCCATCACGTCCACCAATAACATGGTCAAACGTCTGGGAGGGAAACGCTGGCAGAAATTACATAAAAGCGTGTATTTCATTGCCATTGGCGGTGTGATTCATTATTTATGGCTGGTTAAAAAAGATTTGGGTGATCCCCTGATTTATGCGGTGCTGCTAGCAATTCTGTTAGGTTACCGCGTTTGGCAAAGGCAACGAAAGAAATCTCTTGAAAAAGAGCAGGTTGCCATGTCTCCAGTGCGATCCGGTTGATTCAGGGTTTGCAGGTGCCTGTCTGTAACTTCACGTGAAGGCTACGGCAGGATATCCTCAGCAAGATTCCGGGTACATTGTACATTTTCTGGTGATTAAGCACGGCCGTCAATAGTAGACGCCATCCGCATTAAGCTGCCGCCTGTTGTTGCCACTGTTGTGCAAACACCGCAGGGGCCAGGTTGCCGAGCTTCGAATGCCGCCGTTGGCGGTTGTAAGAAATCTCGGTGTATTCGGTAATCTCTTTGGATTCTTTCGTGTAAACCCGCTTCGGTATTTTTTCCATCGCACGCCTCCTCGTCGACCTCATTTTACTTCAACGATGGCATCCACTTTTTCGAGCCTAGCTCACATCTCGCATGTCTATCTGAATGACCAAATTATTTTCGAACTTAATCGTAATCATATCCTCACCTTAGCCTTGCCGTATGTATTTCAATCACTTTATGCTTTAAGCGTGCTCTTTCTGGATCAATAATGTCTTTATGATTAATCCGATAATAATAGCTGCTGGTACTCACAGCACATAGCTGGCATATCCATGCTACTTTTTTAATCTTCGCTTCAAGTTCCTGGATCTTCCGCTGCTCAGCGGTGATGGCTTTTGCTGTCGAGGTGATTCCCCCTCTCGCTCAGCGTTAAGTTGATCTACCCAGCGCCTCATCGCTGTACTGCCAACACCCATCACACTTACACGCCTTGGCAATAGAATAATTTTTGTCGAGCACCAAGCTTGTAGCTTCATTCTTAAACTCGGCTGAATAAACGGGTTTACTTCTTAGTCATGATGTACGCCTTTTAGTCATGCTATACACCTTCTTTTGTAATGGAAGTTTATCCCATTAAGGTGTACCGATTCATTAGGCCACAATAGGGAGGCGTTCGATCAGCAACGGTGGGGCGGGAGGATCCCCTGCGTCCGCTGGGATATCGGGGCGCAGCAGGCGGGTGTCCTGGGCGAAGATGCGGCCCCACCCCTGCGCCCGGGCCAGTGCGCCGAGACGGTTCAGGACGTCGTCGGGCACCGGGCGGTAGTCGATGGGCATGGGGGCATTTTCAAGAAATAGGGCATAAAGAATGGCCAAAATTTAACATTACCGGCAGGGCGCTGGCAATTGCTGGAGGGGGATTTTGCGGGTTTTTTAGGGGAAGAGAGGTGAGCGGGGGGTTAATCCCGGTAGCGGCGTGTCAGATCAGTGTATTCGTCAATACGCCGGTCACGTAAATAGGGCCAGATGCGCCGGACCTGCTCGCTGTGCGCCAGGTCGATGTCGGTGATGAGTACGTTCGGGGTGTCTGTTGTGGCGCTGGAGACGATTTCGCCTTGCGGGCCGCACACAAAGCTTGAACCCCAGAACTGGATGCCGGCGCTATGTGCGGAAGGGTCGGTTTCAAAGCCGGTGCGGTTGCACACTATAACGGGTAAGCCATTGGCAACGGCATGAGCGCGCTGAATGGTGATCCAGGCATCACGCTGTCGGGTTTGTTCCTGCGCATCGTCGTCGGGGTTCCAGCCGATGGCGGTGGGATAGAGCAGTATGTCTGCGCCTGCCAGCGCCATGAGGCGTGCCGCTTCGGGGAACCATTGATCCCAGCATATCAGTACACCCAGGCGGCCTACTGAGGTGTTGATGGGCGTGAAGCCCGAGTCACCGGGGGTGAAGTAAAATTTTTCATAGAAACCGGGGTCGTCAGGGATGTGCATTTTGCGGTATTGGCCGGCAATGCTGCCATCACTTTCCAGTACGACGGCGGTGTTGTGATACAGTCCGGCGGCACGGCGTTCAAACAGTGAGGCGACGATGACAATGTTGAGTTCGGCAGCGATGCTGCCCAGTTGTGCAGTACTGGGGCCGGGGATGTTTTCTGCCAGATCAAAATAACGCGGGTCTTCCGTCTGGCAAAAATAAAGGCTGGTATGCAGTTCCTGCAGGAGTATCAGGCGTGCGCCTTGCTGTGCAGCCGCGCGGATACCCGTGATGGTTTGTTCAAGATTGGCGGCGCGGTTATCGCTGCAGGTTTGTTGAATCAAGCCGACTCGGATTTTTCTGGAGAGGGGTTGTGCGGGTTGTTGCGAGGCAGGCGCGCTCATTCGTGCAGGACTCCGGCCGGTAATTGCATGGTGACGCAGTGCAGGCTGCCATGTTGCAATATCAAGGGTTGACACGACACGGCAATGATTTCCCGCTCCGGGAAGCATTTTTTGATCTGTACCAGGGCGGCTTTATCCGCCCAGTCAGCATACGTGGGCACCAGCACGACATTGTTAAGAATTAGAAAGTTGGCATAGGTGGCGGGCAGGCGGTGCCCGTCATCGTCATATTTTGCTTTTGGCCAGGGCAGGGGAATCAGTGTATACGGCTGACCATCGCGGGTGCGGAAGACCTTGAGTTCATTTTCCATGGCCTTGAGTTCGGTGTAATGCTCGTCTTCCGGGTCATCGCAGGCGACGTAGGTGATGGTGCCTGCGTCGCAAAAACGTGCCAGTGTGTCAATGTGGCTATCGGTGTCATCACCTGCCAGATAGCCGTGATCCAGCCATAAAAAACGATCTACACCCAATAGCTCATTCAGCGTAGCTTCGATTTGTTGCTGGTTCAGGTGTGGGTTGCGTGTGGGCGCCATCAGGCAACGTCGTGTGGTCAGCAGGGTGCCGGCGCCATCGACGTCAATGCCGCCACCTTCAAGAACAAAATGGATGGTTTGAAGTGGCGTGTCACCAAATGATCCTAACGTGTGCAATTGCTGTGTGAGCTGA
The DNA here is from genome assembly GCA_023266055.1 of Gammaproteobacteria bacterium. GTDB lineage: Bacteria > Pseudomonadota > Gammaproteobacteria > Ga007554. The sequence goes on from JAHFRW010000001.1 coordinate 21,389, forward strand.
TTGTCGAGAGCCGCATCGAATTTATGACCCCAGCCGTTGAAGGTAAAGCTCAGCAGGTGCGGTACGCCATCGACCAGCACGGTAATCGGGCCGTGATCGCGTACCCAAGTGTCGTTGGAGGGCACGGCATAGAGAAGGACGTTGTTCATATCTACATCTGCCAGGGTCAGGCGGATTTTGACAGCGGCCAGGTGCGCGTCGTTCCAACAGCTGATCAGCAACTTTTGGTGCAGGCTGATTTGTTGTACCAGTTCGACAAAGACAGGTTCCACCAGATCAAGATGGTCTCGCCAATCACTCTGCGCGTGTGGCCAGGTCAGCATCACACCACTTTGAGGGGCCCATTCTGGTGGGCAGTAGATTGTAGGCATAAGTCGAACCCTGATTATCCATTAATGAAAGGGTAACATTAGCATAATCCACATTATTCGTCTAAAGAACCTGTTGCGAAACCTTTAAACGGCAAGGCAGGGTGCAGGTGGGTTTACGGTGCAATGATATCAAGCTGTGCCGATTCCCGGGCATGAATGGTCTGTTTTCGGGTTTCACCCCTGCGGGCCGTTTTTTTGAATAATACGATTTAAGTTTCTTTTGCCAGAATGACGGCGTTCTTTTGGCCAGAATTCCGCTGTAGCATTACCGTTGCAATGGCTGAAATTAAAATGCCCGGGATAACGATCATGGGGATGGATGTTCCATCAATCAAGGGCAACAACACGGCGACGAATGCCGGGTTCAGGTAAATGTATGCATTTACACGGCTGGGGCCCAGTATTACCGTGGTTTTCTGGTAGAGGTAAACGGTTGCAAGTGTTGCGGCTATGACAAGATAGGCCATATGATAGATTGACGCGCCTTGCAATAAATGCCATTGCAACGGTTGGCCTGAAACAAGTAATGCAAGTGCCATCCAGAGAGATCCGCTTGTGAGAATGCAAAAAACCAGCACAATCATCTCATCACCTCGATAGAGCTGTTTCATGGCAACCGAGTAGCAACACATGGAAAATGTGCCCGCAATGAATACCAAATCCCCGGTATTCAGTGAAAACGATAACAGCAGATTTAGCTGCCCACCGAACACTACCCAAGAGGTGCCCATGGCTCCCAGCAGGTAAACAATCACCTGTCTGACGGTAATGCCTTCCTTGAAAATGGGTATGCACAGGAGTGCCGTAATCAATGGCACCAATGTATATAATGTTCCTGTATTTAATGCCGTTGTTGTATTGAGAGACTCAAAAAAACAGATGAAAAATATGGAATAAAACAGGCTGATTACTGTGGCTCTTGGCAGGGTTGGCAATACTTTTTTGCGCCATTGCGGTTTATAAAGAGTAAAGGGCAGTAATATGAGCGCGGCGCCGATGAAGCGGAGCAATGTCAGAGAAAAGGGGTTAATAATACCGGCAAGCTTCGCTGATGCCAAAAAAGATCCTGCGACCAGCGTAGTTGCAAGCAGGATCAATAGATGAGCTTTCAGATTTGGAATGTTCAATGGCTATCCTTGTACTGCACGGCTGCCAGATTAACCCGTGGCCTTTGTAAGCAGTCATCTCATTGCAGTGTACTATTAAAGTGTTACACCCAGGCGTTGTGCGACCTCTTCGTAGCCTTCGATGACATCGCCCAGATCCTGACGAAAACGGTCCTTGTCGAGTTTTTTGCGGGTGGTGGCGTCCCACAGGCGGCAGCCGTCGGGGCTGAATTCGTCACCCAGCATGATGGTGTCGTGGAAACGGCCAAATTCGAGTTTGTAATCCACCAGCAGGATGCCGACATTGGCAAACAGTGTTTTGAACACGTGATTGGCGCGGAAGGTGAGGTCTTTCATTAAGGTGACTTCGTTGTCGGTTGCCCAGCCGAAGGAACGGATATGATATTCGTTGATCATGGGGTCATGTAGCGCGTCGTTTTTAAGAAAAAACTCCAGTGTTGGTGGGGTGAGTTCCTGACCTTCGCTGATGCCGAGCCGTTTGCATAAACTGCCTGCGGCGATGTTGCGCACTACGCATTCCACGGGGATCATTTGCAGCTTTTTAACCAGCACTTCGGTGTCGGATAGCAGACGTTCGAAATGAGTGGGTATGCCTGCGGCGCTGAGCTTTTCCATAATGAAGGCATTGAACTTGTTGTTGACGCGACCCTTGCGCGCAAGTTGTACGATCTTGAGGCCATCAAATGCCGAGGTATCATCACGAAACTGCATGATGACATGGTCGGGGTCGTCAGTCGCATAAACAGATTTGGCTTTGCCGGAGTAGAGTTCGGTGAGTTTTTGCATGGTGGTATCCCGGTTGTGTTTTATTCTGAAAGTGATGATGGGTGTGTGCCGTGAATGGACACGTTTTTAATCATCATCTATAAAATTTCGCGCCATGAGAGTCCGACGTCCTGGTCGGCGATGGCTATCCAGTCGGGGGCGCAGTTCAGCACTTTGGCAAGTCCTGCACGCGCCAGTGCAGGGGTGTTATTTTTGGCGCTCAGATGTGCGGCTACCAGATGTTGCAGGCGCGAGCAATCCAGGTTGGCGAGCAGTGCTGCAGCTTGGTGGTTGCTGAGGTGGCCATAGGTGCCGCCGACACGCTTTTTCAGTTTTCGCGAATACTCGCCGTTGGCAAGCATTTCGGTGTCATGGTTGGATTCCAGCATGAGCGCATCACATGCTGTGAGGCAGCGTTCGATGTGGGGTGTGCTGGCGCCAACATCGGTGAGGATGCCGAGCCGTTTGACACCGTCGCTGAAAACAAAATGGGTGGGTTCACGGGCGTCATGCGGCACCGGGAAGGGATGCACCTGTATATCGCCGATACTGAAGGGTTGATGGCTGTTGAACAGGCGCAATGCAGGCAGTTTGCGCAGATAATGATGCAATGATGTGCCCGGCGTAGCCCAGACGGGTATGTTGTATTTTCTGGTTAATGGACCAATGCCGCTGATATGGTCGCCATGTTCATGCGTGATGACAATCGCGGCAAGATCTTCAGCACGACGCCCCAGGCGAGCCAGGCGGTACTCTGTTTCCGCGACGTTGAAGCCACAGTCCAGCAGCAGGCAGGTTTGGCCGTGTTCTATCAGTGTGCCATTGCCCTGGCTGCCGCTGCCGAGAGATGCGAAACGCATGGTTTACTTTAACTGCTCCTGAAGCAGCGTCAGTAAACGCTGCGCTGAAGGTGAGTTGTCGCGGTTACCCGCCTGATCAAAGACAGTCATATGTGTTTCCTTGCCCTGATCAAGAAGCCGTAGTTCGAAGTACAGATTTTTGTCCTTGCTACCCGAAAACAGTTTGCTGAACCATCCTTTGGGTTGTGCGCCGGCATCCGATAAGTCTTTCAGGCGGAACTGATAGTTACCCACTTTCTGATCCAAAGTGCGATTCCGGTCTTCTATGGTGGCTCCCAGATGATCCAGCGCCAGACCCGTGCGGCGCCAGGTATTGGGATAGTCTTCAGATACGATCAGCAGGGACAGGCCCTGTGCATCCTGTGTGATGTTGGCGCGCGCTGCCGTGGTGCGAGTGAGATCCTCGCTGATGGCATCGGCCTTGTTGTCACTGGTGCCGAGATAAAGCGCCAGACGTTTGAGCATTTCGGCTTCGAGTGCCGGATCGCTGGGGCGAGGCTGCCACTGTGGGCTGTCGTTTTTAAGAACTTGTTCCATGCCACGGTGGCTGAGGTAAATTTCAGTGGTGCCGGGCAGGATCCCTGGCTCCAGCCGTGTCCGGAACTGGTCGCGGGTGGATGAGGAGTAAAAAACGTCAAATGCTTTTCTAAAGAAGTTGCCGAGGCCATTTTTTGAAGTGACGCCCCGGTTTTCTTCCCAGCTGGTGTCGACGATATCCAGCCGTGGATCTGTTTCCAGAACGTCAAAGCCATTATCTTTCCAGAAGTCACGCAGGCGTTGTGCCAGCGGTGGCGCTTCACTTGTGATGACCAGCCAACGCAGGCTGCCATCGCGTTCCACACGAATTTCAATGTCACTGTTGACCTTGGTGACGCGAGTGTCCAGAAGGGCGGGGACACGGGTGTTTTCGTCAATGGCTGGCGTGATGAGATCCGGCGGTATTTCGAGAGACGGTAGCGACCGGCTTTTTTTGTATTCGATTTCACTTTGTGGGACGTTGCTGCATGCAAACAGCGCAGCGGTGCAGAATAGCACGGTGCCCGTTTTAAACAAGCGATTGAGATGAAGCATAATGAATACCCTTATATGTGTGGTGAGTAGCGCAGGTGTTATCTGCAAAACGGTTATGGGCACGAAACCGTTTTGCGGGTTATAGCACGCCGGCTTCGCGTAAGGCCTGTCTGATGGTGTCATGATATTGTGTTGATAACACCGTGAGCGGTAAGCGAATACCGCGCGGGATCAGCCCCATTTCATGTAACGCCCATTTAACAGGAATAGGGTTAGACTCTATAAAGAGATTTTTGTGCAATGTCATCAGGCGGTGGTTGATGTCCTCGGCGTGCGCCCTGTCGCCGCGCAGAGCTGCGGCACACATTTCATGCATCGCGTTGGGGGCGACATTGGCGGTGACCGAGATGTTGCCTTTGGCGCCCAGCAATATCAACTCCATGGCGGTGGCATCATCACCGGAATACACATCAATTTTGTTGCCGCAGCGCTCCAGAATTTCCCGGCCACGCGCGAGGTTGCCGGTGGCTTCCTTGATACCAATGATGTTGGATACGCCGGAAAGGCGTTCCACCGTGTCGGGTAGCATGTCGCAGGCGGTGCGGCCCGGTACATTGTAGAGTATTTGGGGTATGGGTACGGCCTCGGCCACGGCTTTGTAATGCAGGTACAGCCCTTCCTGTGTGGGTTTGTTGTAATAGGGGGTGACCAGCAGGCAGGCATCTGCACCGGCCTGCATGGCGGCGCGGGTCAGTTCAATGGCTTCAGCGGTGGAATTGGCGCCTGTGCCGGCAATGACCGGAATACGGCCGCGTACCTGGCTGATAACTTCGCGCAGCACGCTGCAATGTTCCTTTATATCGAGTGTTGCCGACTCACCCGTGGTGCCCATTGCAACAATCGCATCGGTGCCATTTTCTATATGAAATTCAACAAGCTTGGCTAGACTTTCATAGTCCAGCACGGCATTCCCGTGCGTCGCTTCGTGCATGGGGGTAACCAGGGCGACCATACTACCATGAAACATCTTTAAATCCCCGTACCACAAAAAGCTTCATATTACTTGGGCGGCGACACGATGACAAGGACGGGTTGTGTATTGTGGGTGGTCGAAGTGTCGGGACTAGCTGCTTTTTTTCCATGCAACCTCGTCACGCAGGTACACCGGTAAGGCGTGTTCCGCGCTCACGGCAAGGCCGCGCTGAAACGCATCTGCCCCGAGCTGGGCAATGTGCCGCGCCTGCGGGTAGCGGTGTCCGTCCCATGAGGACACCTTATTGCCCAGACGTGCCTGAAGCGGTTGAGCATAAGTGAGCCAGCCACTGCCCGCGCCCACCCAGTGATGATTTAAACCAGCATTGGGGAGCGGTACTTGCTGGGGGAGGCAGACGATTTCCTGCTCTATCTGCACTACCAGGCCGTTTTCAGGGGAGTGATAGACTCCCCAATACACTTCGCCCATACGGGCATCTATCGCGGCCAGTATGTGTGTAGCATTCATATCGGTGTGGGCGCCCTGCGCGAGTGCGGCAAGCGATGATACCGGTACGACGGGCAAGTCCGCACCAAACGCCAACCCCTGGATAACGCCATTGGCAATGCGTACGCCGGTGAAACCACCGGGGCCGCGTCCAAACGCCAGGGTGTCCATCTGCGCCAATGTCAGCCCGGCATCGGCTAGTAACGACTCGATCATGGGCAGGATGAGCTGGCCATGTTCACGCGGGGCGATTTGATAGTGCTGGTGTACTTCACCCTCCAGCCACAGGGCGGCAGAGCAAGCCTCGGTTGAAGTGTCGATGGCGAGTAATTTCAATGTAAGCCCTTGGTTTAATTAAATCGGTATTATTTCTGGCTATTGTCGCATACGCAATAAAATTATGGCGATAATTTCATCACTTTGTTATAATTCACGCTTATTCGGAGGATATTTTATGTTTCAGGAAACTGTCTCAACAATGCCAATAACGGCTTTTCAGCGCTCCAAGCGCTTCTTTCATGTTGCCTCAGCCCAGCACAATCTGGGGGGGTGGTATTTTTATACCCGTGAAGGCGTGGATTATGGCCCTTATCTTGCCGTGGCAGATGCGCAACAGCGTTGTATGACCTATGTGCAGCAGTGTATTGCCAATAATTTGACGGGTCGACGTGTGCAACAGCAAAAGACAGGCTAACGATTGCGTTCGTTTGTAGTAAAATAGGTTTTGTCTTAAAACCGTTGCGGTACGCTCAAAGGCCTCGTGAATTACCGTCATAGTTACCATGCTGGCAATTTTGCCGATGTATTCAAGCATACGCAGCTGGTATTGTTGCTGCAATGTTTGTACGGCAAAGAATCACCATTTTGTTATCTCGATACTCATGCCGGAGCAGGTCGTTATGATCTGCACGGCACATCCGCACAAAAAACCGGGGAATATCTTCAGGGCGTGATGCGTTTGCGCGCGCGCGATGACGTACCCGCCGTTCTGGCTGACTATCTTGATGCAGTGTATGCCCTCAATCCTGGGGCTGATGATCTGCGTTATTATCCTGGATCACCGTGTATTGCCCATCACTTGCTGCGTCCGCAAGACCGCATGGTGTTGATGGAGATGCATCCGGACGATGCTGTATTGCTGAAGCGTGAGTTTCGTGGTGATAAGCGTGTGCACGTGCATCATACCGATGGATACCAGGGTCTCAAGGCCTTTGTGCCGCCCATTGAAAAGCGTGGACTGGTACTGATAGACCCTCCTTTTGAAGGTGGTAATGAATTTGAATGCCTCGTGGAAAATTTGCACATCGCTTATCAGCGTTGGCGTACCGGCATTTTTGCGGTGTGGTATCCGCTAAAGGATGATATTCGTGTGCAGCATTTTCATCGGCAACTGATGGCCAGTGGCATGCGCAAGCTGTTGCGGGTTGAGTTATGCCTGCACGCCCGGCCACCTGTCAATACGTTATATGGTTGCGGTATGATCATTATTAATCCCCCCTGGCAATATGATCAGAAACTGCAAGCATTGCTGCCGCAATTGCTGGCCAGTTTGCAGCCTGATGGAGAGGGCAGCACGCGGGTGGAATGGCTGGTGCCTGAATAGTCGGGCAGGGCAGTGTGCGGGGCCGTTCTGGCAGGAAAATCCTTCCTCTGGCTGATAATTCAGTCATCAGTGGTATAATGTCCTTATCTATTCGCATAAGCCCGGACACACCCGCCTGGGCAAATACCGGCCTGAATCAGTTATGAACAAGCATATGCCGTTATGGCGTTATCAACGGCAGATACCGCAGGGTGTGATTCCCTCGCCCATGCTGCCATGGTTATTTGAGGTGGATTCACTGACGCAGCGTTTGCGACAGATGTGCAATGGGCGCTTTCAGGTGCAGGTCGTACGTCAGGCACGAATGCGACCGCTGGCGGATGAACGCGATGCGTTGGATATGCGTAACCATGAATACGCATTGGTGCGCATGGTGTACCTGCGGTGCGATGAGCAGCCGTGGGTGTTTGCGCGTACCGTGATTCCGTTGCGTACCTTGAGCGGTGCGCAACGCCGTTTGGGATGTTTGGGTACCCGGCCATTGGGTGAAGTGCTGTTTACCGATCATTCCATGCGTCGCAGTGCGGTGGAGGTGGCGCGACTGGTGCCGGGGAGTATGCTGTTTGAGCTTGCAACTGCAAGGGCAACGGCAAGCGCGGTGACGAGTCCGATGCAACAATCGCAGGACATCTGGGGCAGGCGCTCAGTGTTTTACCTGCAAGGCAAGCCGTTATTGGTGAGCGAGTTTTTTTTGCCGGCGCTGAACCCGGATGTTTCATCAATGGATACGCATCTGCATAAATGAATATTGATACGAAAGAACGGCTCCATCAATATTTTTTGTTGACGCGTCTGAATCGACCCATCGGTATTTTGCTGTTGCTGTGGCCAACCCTGTGGGCACTATGGATTGCCGGGGAGGGTGCTCCCAATCTGCAAGTCGTGGTCGTGTTTGTGCTGGGTGTGGTGTTGATGCGTTCGGCAGGGTGCGTGATTAATGATTATGCTGATCGTGATGTTGATCCGCATGTCGTTCGTACCCGCGAACGTCCCATGGCGGCAGGGCGAGTGTCATCCAAAGAGGCGCTGGTATTATTTGCGGTACTCTGTCTGGTGGCGTTTGGCCTGGTGCTGTTCATGAACACATTAACCATCATGCTGTCTGTCGCCGGGGTGGTGCTTGCGATTATCTATCCGTTCATGAAGCGTTACACGCATCTGCCACAGGTGTTTCTGGGTATGGCGTTTGGCTGGGCGGTGCCCATGGTGTTTGCCGCACAGACAGGCACCGTGCCTCAGATAGCGTGGTTACTGTTTGTGGCAACGGTGTTATGGGCTACGGTGTACGACACCATGTACGCCATGGTTGATAGACCGGATGATATCCGTATTGGCGTCAAGTCCACGGCGATTTTATTTGGTGAGGCTGATCGGTTGTTGATTGGCATCATACAACTGTTGTTTCTGGTAGCAATGCTGCTGGTAGGCCGGCAACTGGAGATGAGCCTGTATTATTATGGTGGACTGGCGGTGGCGGCGGGTTTTGGGATTTATCAGCAGTATCTGATCCGAAATCGTGAGGCAGCGGCCTGTTTCAGGGCATTCCTCAACAATAGCGGGTTTGGTGCGGTTATCTTTTGTGGCATAGTACTGCATTATGCATATTCTGAAGTATAAATGACTGGTGAGATGCACATGATGCAAAAATCTTCGGTGGTGTCTCGGACAAACAGTGATAGCGTCGTGCCTGTGCATCTCTGCACGGCGAGCAAGCTTCAGCAGCTTGGTTTGGCGGTCATTGAGACCGAGGCCAAAGCCGTGGCTGCTCTGGCAGCGCGCATTGATGATAACTTTGTACAGGCCTGCCAATTCATGCTGGCCTGTGAGGGGCGCATTGTAGTGCTGGGCATGGGTAAGTCTGGCCACATCGGCGGTAAAATTGCAGCGACGTTGGCGTCTACGGGCAGTCCGGCGTTTTTTGTGCACCCGGGTGAGGCCAGTCATGGTGATCTGGGTATGATTACCGAAAAGGACGTGGTGCTGGCGTTGTCCAATTCCGGTGAGACCGATGAAATTCTCACGATTCTGCCGCTGATCAAACGCCTTGGCGTGCCGCTGATTGCGCTGACCGGCAATCCGGTCTCCACGCTGGCGCGTGCCGCCAATGTGCATGTTGATGTCAGCGTGACACAGGAAGCCTGTCCGTTGGGATTGGCGCCCACCTCAAGTACTACCGCGACCCTGGCGATGGGTGATGCTCTGGCGGTGGCCATGCTCGAAGCGCGTGGCTTCACTGCTGAGGATTTTGCACGCTCTCACCCCGGTGGGCGTCTGGGGCGGCGTTTGCTGCTATTGATCAGGGATATCATGCACACCGGCACTACGATTCCCAAAGTGCAGGAAAATGCCTTGCTGAAGGAAGCGCTGGTGGAGATGTCACGCAAGGGTCTGGGAATGACGGCTGTGGTAGATGCTCAACAGGCATTGCTGGGTGTTTTTACCGATGGTGATCTGCGCCGTCATCTGGACCAGGAAGTTGATGTGCACACCACTTCCATCGCGCATTTGATGACACGTAATTGCAAAACTGTGCATCCGGATAAACTGGCGGCCGAAGCCTTGCAGATTATGGAAACCCACAAAATCAGTGCGTTGCTGGTAGTAGATGATCAGGGCACGTTGGTGGGTGCCCTGAACATGCATGATTTATTACGTGCGGGCGTAGTGTAACGGTGATTTGAGAGCCTGCCGAATATTGTGCTTGATCAGGAATTTTTTCAAGATTAATCATATGTTATGAAGTTAAACTCCTGGAAATGCTCATTGTCCATGCTCAAGTTATCTCACATATAGATTTGGCTCAAAAGAAAAAACCGAATTGCAATTTCCATCAAATTTGAGCACCACATCGTGGAGTAAGCTTACGCTCTCAGGCAGGAGCCGCCCCGGCGGAAAAATCAACGCAGGATTTTGTGAATATTTACTATATTTTCCAAATTTCTAAGTCGCATACACAGTATATCAAGGATGGAGTGATGAAGATGGCACCTACTTAGGCGTCCGCCAACGAGAACGAGGCGAAAGCGAGCGGCGGTGGGCGCCGAACGCATATTTGTTACCGATCGCCGTCATTTTCCATGCTGCTTGAGTTCAGTTTGCAGTTTGACGTAAGCACATTAATGCGTGAACTATTTGGGGATTCTATTTGTTATTCAAAAATTTTAGGAAAATTCATGCAAGACATACTCGCAAAAGCAGCGCACATAAAATTGGTGATTTTTGATGTTGATGGTGTGCTCACCGACGGTAGTTTGTATTATGACGCTACTGGCAGTGAGCTGAAGGTGTTTCATTCCCGTGATGGTCATGGCATGAAAATGCTGCAAAACACGGGGGTGGAGGTCGCTGTTATCACGGCGAGAACATCGGAAGCGGTCACCCGACGTATGGCAGGACTGGGTGTCAAGCATGTGTATCAAGGTCAGCAGGATAAATTGGTTGCCTTTAAAGGTCTATTGGCCACGCTTGATCTTGCGGCCAGCCAGGTTGCCTATGTCGGTGACGATGTCATTGATTTACCGGTGATGCTGCGTGTGGGGCTGGCGATCGCGGTACAGGATGCCCATGCATTGGTTAAGCATCACAGTCATTGGCAAACCCCCTGTCCTGGCGGACGTGGTGCGGCACGCGATGTGTGCGAGTTGGTAATGGAGGCGCAGCATACGCTTGAGCCGCAGTTGCGGGGTTATCTTGCGCTTGAGCCCCTCTGATATCATGGTCTTGATATGATAAGGGAGATAAGGAATCATTGGCGTCTGGGGAGTGCCTTGCTGGTGTTGACCGCCATTGCCGTCTTCAGTGGTTGGTTGCTGCAAACGGCTGAACGTGTCAGCACGGCACTTCCTGGCAAAGAGCGTCATGATGCTGATTTTTATTTAAAGGACTTTACGCTTACCACCATGGACAAGGCGGGTGCGCTGCGTAACCGCCTAACCTCTCCTTACATGGTACATTATGCCGATGACGACACGTCTGAAGTGGACGAGCCGCGCATGCAGATATTTAACAAGGGGGCACCTCCGTGGCATATTGATGCAGGCAGGGGCATAATACTATCTGAAGGAAAAACCGTATTTTTACGTGATGGTGTGATCATTCATCAGATTGATGAGCAACAGAAGCGTTATACCACGCTCCGCACAGCGGATTTAACCGTTAAGCCGGATGATGAGTACGCTGAAACTGCCAGTCCAGTGAATTTTACGGATAGCGCGGGTAATGTCGTTGATGCTGTGGGTATGCGTGCCAATCTCAGGGATGAGCACCTGGAATTACTTTCTCAAGTGCGTGGAACCTATGCTGCAACAAAAAATTAAGCGGGATATTCGTTGGTTATGGTTGTGTTCATGCCTGTTTTTACCGGGCATCGGTGCGGCCATGACAAGTGATAAGGAGCAGCCGATTACGATTGAGGCGGATCGGGTTGATATTGACGACAAAAAAGGTGTAAGCGTCTACCAGGGGAAGGTGCGTGTGACTCAGGGGAGTATGGTAATGACGGCAGATACTGTCACTACCTATGCGGTGGGTGACAAGCAGGCAAAACAGCGGGAGATGGAAAAGATGGTTGCAGTGGGCGTGCCGGCGCACTTCCGTCAGTTGCTTGATACCAAAGAACCTAGAACCGGTAAAAATGAAGAAATGCGTGCTCGGGCGCAACGTATAGATTATTTTGCCAAAGAGGAGCGTTTGGTGCTGCAGGGAGGGGGATACATATGGAAAGAGGGCAATGAGTTTTCTGGCAACACTATTGAATACCATCTTGTGGACGAAACGGTAAAGGCGGCGACGGGACAGGCAGGGGGAGTTGCTGCGCCAGAACGGGTGCATGCGATTATTCAGCCCCGCCGTAAAAAAAATGACGCGTCTGTACCGGAAGGCAAGACACCGTGAACGTTTTTCCATGAGCATATCGGCGGGCAGCAGTGTTTTGGCGGCGCATCATATTGCCAAGCGGTACCGCGCGCGCCATGTTGTGAATGATGTTTCTCTTGAGGTTCGCAGTGGCGAAGTAGTAGGTTTGCTGGGCCCTAATGGTGCCGGTAAAACCACCTGCTTTTATATGATGGTGGGTCTGGTGCCCTGTGACAGTGGTGTCATTAAGGTGGATGATCAGGATATTACGGGTTATCCCATGCACGCCCGGGCACACCTGGGGCTGGGTTATCTGCCTCAGGAGGCTTCTGTTTTCCGCAAGCTGAGCGTGGCGGATAATATTCTGGCGATTTTACAAACCATACGCGGGTTAAGTCGTGATCAGCAGCACGCACAATTGGAGCAATTGCTTCAGGAGTTACATATTGGTCATATTCGTGCCAGTCTGGGCATGAGTTTGTCGGGAGGGGAGCGGCGGCGTGTGGAAATTGCGCGCGCGCTGGCGACACGACCACGTTTTATCTTGCTTGATGAGCCATTTGCGGGCGTGGATCCGTTGTCGGTGATTGATATTCAAAACATCATTAACCACTTGTGTGCCAAAGGTATAGGGGTGTTGATTACCGATCATAATGTGCGTGAGACCCTGGGCATTTGTGGGCGGGCTTATATTATGAATGCCGGTGCTGTTATCGCGGCGGGCTCACCAGATGATATATTGAATAATCAGGAAGTTAGAGATGTTTACCTGGGGCAGCAGTTCCAGTTGTAGTAAATTATGGTTACACTATCACCCCACGCGAGGCCATGGCATGATATATTATTCTGAAGTTACTGACTGAGCCGCCCTTTTATAATATGAAACAGTCACTTCAGCTTCGACTTGGACATCATCTGACCATGACGCCTCAATTGCAACAGGCAATTCGCCTGTTGCAATTGTCTACTCTTGAATTGCAAACAGAGGTGCAGCAGGTTTTAGAGTCTAATCCCCTGCTGGAACTTGCCGAGGAAGGCGAGCCAGAATCCCCTGCAGCCTTCGAGCAGGAAATGGAGTCTTCGCGTCAGGCGGCTGAAGACTCACTGTATGCGGCTGAGCATTCCGAAGCGCAGGAATATATGTCCACCGAGATTACGGGCGGTATCATGGAAGGTCCATCCACTGTCACGGGAAGCGATAATGTGGATCTTTCGAATGGAGAGATGCATGAGTCTGACCTGGGCATGCAACTTTCCGAAATCCCCGATGACCTGCCTGTGGATAGTTCGTGGGACGAAATTTATGATGCCTTGCCCCAGACGTCCAGTAGCAGTGATCAGGATGGGCGCGAATACGAGGTTCGTGGAGAATCTACGGAAGCATTGTATGATCATCTGACATGGCAGATGCGCATGACGCCTTTCAGCGAAACAGATGCGGAAATTGCCACCGCCATTATTGATTCGATTAACGACGATGGTTACCTGACAAGTACACTGGACGACATCTGGGCAGGCCTTAAACAAGAACTGGATGTGGATCTTGATGAGGTGAGATCAGTGTTGCAGCATGTACAGACCTTTGATCCTCCTGGTGTAGCGGCACGTGATTTGCGCGAATGCCTGTTAATCCAGTTGCAGCTCTATGAGCTATCGACCCCGTGGCGTGAACAGGCCTTGCAGATAGTGCGTGAGCATCTGGATTTATTGGGGAGCCATGATTATGCGCAGTTGATGCGTCGTATGAAAGTGTCCCAGCCAGAGTTGACACAAATTAATGCACTAATTCAAAAGTTGAACCCACGCCCCGGCAGCCCCTTCTCCAGTAAAACCTCGGAATATATTATTCCGGACGTTATTGTAACAAAGCTGCGCGGGGTTTGGCGGGTTGAGCTTAACGCGGATGCCATGCCGAAAGTACGCATCAATTCACAATATCTGAATTTGATCAAACGCGCCGACAATAGCACGGAAAATACTTATTTGAGAAACCATTTGCAGGAAGCGCGCTGGTTTATCAAAAGTCTGCAAAGTCGCCATGAAACATTATTACGCGTAGCATCATCCATTGTAGAGCGCCAACGTGCCTTTCTTGATCATGGCCCGGAAGCCATGAAACCACTGGTGTTACATGACATTGCCGAGGTGGTCGGCATGCATGAATCCACGATTTCACGCGTGACTACCCAGAAATACATGCATACACCTCAAGGTATCTTTGAGTTGAAACATTTCTTTTCAAGCCATGTTTCCACTGCAGAAGGTGGAGTGTGTTCGGCAACGGCAATACGTGCGCTAATCAAGAAATTGGTTGCCTCGGAAAATCCGCAAAAGCCACTCAGTGATAGCCAGATTGCTGATCTTCTTTCCCAGCAAGGTATCAACGTAGCCCGTCGTACGGTGGCTAAATATCGTGAAGCATTGACGATTGTCCCTTCCAGTGAACGCAAACGCCTAGCGTAAAGAAGGCCGAATTACCCTAGATTTTTGTTGAAGTTTTTTAAACAGCATCCATGATTGGAACAATGTTGTCGATAAAGGTTTTACGGATACTCTGGATTGGTTATATAACATGGGTACGGGGTAAGAGTACAATAACCCTTATTCCTGGTGAGGTGCTTTGAAAGCCATATGCAAATAGCAGATTTAGTAACCCTTGAACGTGTTGCCTGCAATGTCAAAATCAGCAGCAAGAAGCGCATGTTCGAATTGTTGGCCGAGTTACTTGCAAAAAATCAGCAGGGTTTGACCCAGCCGGAAATCATGGAGAGTCTGCTGGCGCGAGAACGCCTTGGCAGCACAGGTTTGGGCCACGGTGTGGCCATTCCACATGGCCGCAGTAAAAAACTGAGCCAGGCGATTGGCGCGTTTGTGCAGCTGCAAGAGGGCATAGATTTTGACGCCCTCGATAATCAACCGGTAGACCTGTTATTTGTTTTGCTGGTGCCGGAGCAGTGTACTGACGAGCATCTGCAAATATTGGCGAGTCTGGCTAAAATGCTGGGAGATGAAGAGATGCGTGACAGACTCCATACGGCCAGAAGTTGTGAAGAATTGTGTGGATTAATGGCTGTTTCCGATAAACGAGAACAGGGTGTTGATATGCCCCGCATGACACATACCTGACGCCTATGCCCTCATCCCTTGCCACTGGCGTGTTGTTTGACTACCACCGCGAGAAGTTGATGCTGGAGTGGTTGGCGGGGCGTGCGGGTGAGGGGCGCACCATTAATTTGTACAAGCATCCCTCTGTCATTAGCTCCGCTACGTGCGGATCGTTGCCGGTATCATCTCGTGTTGCCAATGTTGCATTGGTAGGGCACCTTAATCTTATCTATCCCAATCGGATACAGGTGTTAGGTATTTCGGAATTGTCCTATCTGACCGGGTTAGGCAAAAATTCACATGATGATGCGCTACGGCAGCTGTTTGACGGTGAGCCTGCATCCATCATTATTGCTGATCAGCAACACGCGCCCGAAGATCTGACGGCCGAGCTGATTCGTTATGCCGAACTGACGGGCACGGCGTTATTTGCCTCGCCATTGTCCGGCGATGCGCTGGTGAATCACCTGCAATATTACCTGGCCAACTTTCTGGCTGATAAGGTCATATTGCATGGAGTATTTATGGAGGTATTGGGTATAGGCGTCTTGCTTACAGGCGATAGTGGCATGGGCAAGAGTGAATTGGCTCTGGAGCTGGTTAGTCGCGGAAATCGTCTTATTGCGGATGATTCCCCGGAGTTTTCGCGTGTGGCACCTGATACATTGAATGGCACTTGCCCGGCATTATTACGGGATTTTCTCGAAGTTCGCGGGTTGGGGGTGTTGAATATCCGCGCCATGTTTGGCGATAGCGCGATCAAGAATAATAAATATCTGCGACTGATTATTCATCTTAAACAAATGAACGATGAAGAGTTGCGGAACATGGATCGCTTGCAGGGTAATCACAGTATTTCCAAGATTCTCGATGTTGATGTGCCGCAAACAGCATTACCGGTAGCGCCAGGGCGCAATCTTGCGGTGCTGGTTGAAGGTGCGGTACGTAATCATATCTTGTCCTTTAGTGGTTATAGTGCAGCCAATGATTTTACAGAACGACAACGTCAATACATGGCACAAAATCAGTGATGAAACTGCTCATTGTTAGTGGATTGTCCGGCTCTGGCAAGAGTATTGCGCTCCATGCGTTAGAAGATCTGAATTACTATTGCATTGATAATCTTCCCATGGAGTTATTGTCAGCATTCGCCGGCCAGATGGCCAGCGCCAAGAGTCAATATAGTGACTCTGCAGTGGGTGTTGATGCGCGTAATCTGGCGACCGACTTCCAGAATTTTCCGAAAATTATCAGTAGTATTAGAAGCGCCGGATTACAATGCGAGATATTTTTTCTGGATGCTGATGATGGTACGTTGTTCAAACGATTTAGTGAGACCCGCCGTAAGCACCCCTTGACGCGTGCCGAGGTATCACTTGCCGAGGCGATACGTGCCGAACGCAGACTGCTTGAGCCTATTGCAGCGCTTGCCGATTGGCACATTGATACCAGTCGTACCAATATTCATCAATTGCGTAGTTTGATCCAGTCACGTGTGGCACGACAAGTGTCATTGTCGCTGTCCTTTATTTCTTTTGGCTACAAGCATGGTGTACCTGTGGATGCCGACTTTGTGTTTGATGTGCGATGCCTGCCTAACCCGCATTGGGAGCCGCCCATGCGACTGTTAACAGGGTTGGACACGGACGTGGTCAGTTTTCTGGAGAGCCATTCTCTTGTAGGGCAGATGTTTGAGGATATCAAATCATTTCTGGAAACGTGGATCCCACGATTTGAGGCCGAAAATCGCAATTATGTGACCGTCGCCATTGGGTGTACGGGTGGGCAGCATCGTTCTGTGTATCTGGTGGAACGGCTGGCCGCCTATTTTTTAAGTACGCGACCTAATGTATTGAGACGCCATAGAGAGTTGGCTTGATGATTGGATTATTGATAATCACTCATAATAATATTGGTGCCGAGTTGGTTAAAACGGCTACGGTGATGTTGGGCATGTGTCCGATAATGGCGCAGGTGCTGACGGTCATGCCAAATAGTGATCCTGATGTTGTATTGAGTGAGGCGCGGCGTTATTTGCGCGATCTCAACCACGGGGAAGGGGTGCTGGTATTAACGGATATGTATGGATCAACTCCCAGTAATATCGCCGCGCATCTTGCGGATGAAAATCAGGTAAAGGTTATCGCGGGTATCAATTTGCCGATGCTGGTACGTGTACTTAATTATCCACAACTTGGTTTGCATGAATTGGCAGAGAAGGCGCTCAGTGGTGGGCGTGATGGTATCTTGTTATGTAAGCCCCTGTCGGAGGAATGATTTTTATTATGGTGCGCAAAGAAATTATAATTATTAATAAACTGGGTTTACATGCCCGGGCTGCCTCCAAGTTTGTAATTCTGGCATCGGGGTTCAAAAGTGAAATCTACCTGGCGCGTGCTGATCGTGAAGTTAATGGAAAAAGTATCATGGGTGTCATGATGCTGGCTGCTGGTCGCGGTACATCCATAACATTGACCGCGGAAGGTGATGACGAACTGGTTGCAGCACAGGCGCTGGAGAATTTGATTAATGAACGTTTTGGCGAAGATGAGTAAGTTTATCCAGAGACGAAAAGAAAAAATATAACGTTTACTTTCCGCCACTCTTTATGCCGCAGGGATTTTCGGATAAATCAGAGATTTTTTAATAATAACTGGTTTTTTACAGGATGGTTGTTCTGGCGCTATGGGATTGATACTGACAGGGGTGGGTGTATCAAAAGGCATTGCCATTGGCAATGCCTGCCTGCTGAAAGGTGATCAACTTGAAATTAATGAATATGTTTTACCTAAACATTTAATCGCTGAAGAAGTCGCCCGGTTTCGCCTGGCGCTGGCTACAGCCAGAAAACAGCTTAAAGACATCCATCGAAAAATTCCTCGCAATACGCCGGTTGATATTGCTTCTTTTCTTGACACGCACTTGTTGATGCTGGATGACAGTGCGTTATCTGATGCCCCTGTGAAGTTGATAAAAACCCAGCAATGCAACGCAGAATGGGCATTGATGCAACAACGTGATATGTTGGTGAGTGTGTTTGATGCCATGGATGATATCTATCTGCGTACCCGCAAGGATGACGTTGATCATGTGGTGCATCGTGTTTTACGCATTTTACTGAATCATGCCCCTCATTCTTTTGAAGCTCCTGATAGTCGACTTGCCGGTGGCATTGTGGTGGTAGAAGATTTATCTCCTGCCGATTCATTGCTGATGCACCAGCAGGGTGTGGCCGCTTTTGTAACCGAGTCAGGAGGCGTGACTTCACACACTACCATCCTGGCGCGTAGCCTGGGTGTGTCTGCCGTGGCGGGTGTACGCCATGCGCGACGCGATATTCCACATAACGCCATGTTGATTATTGATGGTCAGCAAGGGTTGGTGCTGGTTGATCCTGATGAGCACGCATTGCGTTATTTTCGTGCCAGACAGCGTGAAGAAAAACGCTACGCTGTTGCGCTCACCAGACTCAAGGATCAGCCTGCGGTGACGCGTGATGGTGTGGCTATTGCGCTGCATGCCAATGTTGAATTGCCTGAGGATTTTCATTCATTGAAGCGGGTTGGGGCAGAAGGTGTAGGTTTGTATCGTACGGAATTTCTTTTTATGAACCGTACGCATCTTCCTGATGAGGAAGAGCAGTTGCAAGCCTATTTACGCATTGTCCGTGGCATGAAGGGCGCACCTGTAACAATTCGAACACTCGATCTGGGGGCAGACAAAATGTTGAATGGATATCAGGCGGGCACCCAGAATGCCATCAATCCTGCGTTAGGGTTGCGTGCCGTGCGTTTATGCCTGAAGGAACCACTGTTATTTCGTCCGCAGTTACGTGCGATTCTACGTGCTTCAGCGTATGGTGCAGTACGGATGATGGTGCCCATGTTGACCACGCCTTACGAGTTGACGCAGGTTTTGCAGCTGGTGCGCCAGATACAGGAGGAATTGCGGAGTGAAGGGTGCAAGTATGATGAAAATATGCCAGTGGGTGGTATGATTGAAGTGCCCGCTGCAGCGTTGATGGCGGATGCGTTTGCGCGTCAACTGGATTTCATGTCTATCGGCACCAATGATCTGATTCAATACACGTTGGCGACGGATCGTATTAATGAAGCGGTAAACTATCTTTATAACCCTTTGCACCCTGGTGTGTTGCGGTTGATCAATATGACTATTGGTGCGGGTCGTAAGGCGGGTAAGCCGGTTGCCATGTGTGGCGAAATGGCGGGTGATGTGCGGTATACCCGGTTGTTATTGGGGATGGGACTGAGCGAGTTCAGTATGCATCCGGCAATGTTGCTGGAAATCAAAAGTATTGTTCAGGACAGCAGTTTGACCGATTTAGGGAAAATGGCGCGTAAAGTATTGAAATGTTCAGATCCCGATGAGATTAATGTTCTGGTAGACAGGATGAATGCCTGAGTCCGGATATGTAAAGTTGTAATTTTTATTTCCAATTCTCCTGCATTTTTCATACACTTGCGGCTATTAACCAAAAAAGCCGACCGATGACTGAATCCTCCCCACAAGAAACACGTCAAGGACGTATCAAGACCCTGACCACTGCGCTGGCGACAGCGCTGGAAAGTGGGGCGTTGATTAACGTCCGTAAAATGCTCAATAGTTTACACCCGGCGGAAATCGCACGGCTTCTGGAGTCCCTGCCAGCACGTGAGCGGCGTTTGGCATGGGAGCTGATTGAGGCTGACCTGGAAGGCGATGTGCTGTCCTATGCCGGTGACGAGGTACGCATACTGCTGATGCGGGAAATGGATGCGCAGGAGCTGGTCGCGGCCACGGAAGGACTGGATACAGATGACCTGGTGGATATTTTACAGGATTTACCTGATGTAGTTATCCATACCGTGTTGCATTCCATGGACGAGCAGGATCGCTACCGTGTGGTGTCGGCGTTGTCTTACCCCGAAGATACTGCCGGTGGGTTAATGAACACGGATACCATTACGGTACGTCCTGATGTGACACTGGATGTGGTGTTGCGCTACTTGCGTCAACGTGGCGAAATTCCCGAAACCACTGACAGCCTGATTGTGGTGACGCGCGCGGATCAATACATTGGCTTGTTATCGTTGGCGGATCTATTGACGCGTAATCCTGCACTGACGGTTGCTGAAGTCATGATACGTGATGTGGCAGGTATTCCTGCCAGCCTGCCTGTCAATGAGGTAGCGCACCTGTTTGAACAGCATGATTTGATCTCTGCACCTGTAGTCGATGTTGATGGCAGTCTGTTGGGCCGTATTACCATTGACGATGTGGTTGATGTGATTCGCGATGAAGCGGAGCATTCTGTGATGAGTATGGCGGGACTGCACGAAGAAGATATTTTTGCACCGGTTGTCGCCAGTGCGCGCCGTCGTGGAGTATGGTTGGGCATTAACCTGGCCACGGCATTTCTGGCGTCATGGGTGATTGGTCTGTTTGAGGCAACTCTCCAGCAAATCGTTGCGCTTGCTGTACTCATGCCGATTGTTGCCAGCATGGGCGGCATTGCCGGTAGTCAAACCATTACGCTTGTCATCCGAGGTATGGCATTGGGACGGGTTGGCGTCGCGAATGCACGGCGATTGATTATGAAAGAACTTGCAGTGGGTGCCTTGAACGGGCTGTTATGGGCCATTGTCGTGGCGTTAGTGGCGGGCCTGTGGTTTCAGGATGCCAGGATCGGCGCCATCATTGGTGCTGCCATGATTATTAATCTGGTAGTAGCAGCGTCAGCGGGAGCCATGTTGCCATTAATAATTCGCAGAATGGGCGTAGATCCTGCTTTGGCTGGTACAGTCATTTTAACCACTATCACCGATGTCGTCGGCTTTATGGCATTTTTGGGTCTGGCAACGATATTTTTGCTGTAACGTGAGAGAGGAAGAAACCCGTTGTGGCAAAGTGTGTTCCACAACGGGCTGAACATACACAAGATGGGATGGGTTAATGTGTTTTTACATCGCCGCGCTGACGATGTGCGAACTCCTGTAACTGCCGACGTGCGGCGTCAAAGGCATCGCGGATGGCGACATACAGATCTTCGTGAGATTCCCGCTTTACCACCAGTTCTGATCCAGGTACGGTTAAGTCAATACGCACGTTATACAACATGCCTTGATGCTGGTGGCGGTGCGGAGTTTCAACCAGTACACGGCAGCTCATGATTTTGTCATAAAATGTATCCAGTTTGGCCGCTTTTTCCCGGATCGACTGATCGGCCACCTCGGAAAGGGAGACATCACGTGCTGTGATCTGTAATGGTAGTTTCATATTGATCTCCTTGAGTGTTAACAAAGACGTGTTGATAAATTGCTCTGGTGCGCAAGAACCCGATCCAGACTAGGTGCATTCTGCAATGACTGGAGAACCTTTTCCCAAGGTGAGCACTTCCCTGTCATCCTCCGGCTCAAATTCTCGGTACTCCCGTGGGAATCCGTTTGATCTTCCCGATTTCTCAAGTTACCCTAATTACGAAAAATTCTCAAATGTTTAGAAGGTTCTTTTGCGCAGGGTAAAAACAGCTAAAATAACTCCACGGGTTGGAGTCTCTATCAAGTATATATCCAAAGGTGATGGTCGTGATATAGATTTGTATAACAATATGAATTTTATATTAAAAATTAAAGTTTCAGGCAAAGGGCCGTCAAGATGAAGCAGTGCTTCAGGATGGGCGGGCACTCCCTCGCGTAGCGCTCAAGTCAACCTTTGTCTGGTCGATACATAGCTTGAATTGGTCTGTACCTTGAGCTATAACATTATTATGGCAGGCTGGAGGTCTGGATCAGGTCTGTGGCGGCGCATATTTTGCACTATGTATTATGCGTTGCGGCGAGCCGCGTTCTTTAAGCAAAAATGGAGGAGTAATGACAACACTTGTTGAGCCTGTAATAGGTGAGTGGTACAAAATGCCCGAAGGTGAGGTTTTTGAGGTTGTCGCTATTAATGACCATGATGGCACGATTGATGTGCAATATAATGACGGCACAGTAGGCGAGTTTGATGTGGAAACGTGGGGCGCACTGGAGCTGGTAACGGTTGCACCGCCGGATAATGCTACGGGCGCCTATGATGATATTGACGGCGATGATTATCGTAGCATCAGCGATCTGGACGGTGTGGGTGATGATTGGGTGCAAAATAATCTGGATGATTATGATTGAAAGATGCAGAAGCCGACATCTCTAGTTTTTCAGGGCCAGTAACCAGCGGCTATATAGTGCATCTGCCACCTGGTGTAATTCGGCAATGCGTGTTTCCAACTGTTCTGTCATTTGCTCAGCATTTTGTACGGTGTGTGAAGGATTCGCAAGCTCATGGGGTGATTCACGTACCCACTCCACTACCATATTGGCGGTCATCTCTACGTGGCATTGTAGGCCTAAGATGTTATTAATCACAAACCCCTGATTGGCACAATGCTGACTTTTCAGAATATGCGTTGCACCGCCGGGAAGGCTAAATGTCTCACCGTGCCAGTGAAACATTAACAGGCGTCTGGGTAACCCCTCAAGCCATGTGCGTGCCACTGCATTATCCGTTTGTTCAACATCAAGCCATCCAATTTCTTTTACGGGGTTCGCCGTAATGCTACCTCCCAACGCCTTGCTGATAAGCTGGCTGCCCAGGCAATGGCCCAATACCGGCATATTCACAGCGGTCGCCTGACGGATCAACGCCAGCTCCTGATTAATCCACGGTAGTGGGTCGTTCACGCTCATGTTGCCACCCATAAAGACTAGTGCACTGGCGTGCGCTATGCTCTCAGGTACGGCATCACCCTGATCGATACGAATCACTGTATAAGGAATATGCCGCTGCTCCAGAAAGTCCGCGAAATAACCTGGACCTTCGTGTTCAAGATGGCGAAAGATATAAACTGGTTTCATGGTTGGCTTCCTGGTGTGATGGGTCGGGTATTTTCAGAGCATGTCTTTGTAGTCGGGCAATGTCTTGATGCGATCAATCCATGCCTGTATCGCGGGATAATGCTCGAGTGTGATACCCGCATCCGGTGCAAGGAGCACATAGGGATAGCAGGCAATGTCGGCGATAGTGGGGTGTTTTAGTGCCAGCCAGTCACGGTTTTCGAGATGTTGTTCCATCACTTCCAAAATACCGGTGCCGATAGTCTGGTATTCCTGCAAGTCTCCCGCGCGCTTGAAAAGAAGCATTGCGCGTGCGCGTGCGATACCGTAGAGAATTTCATTTTGGGCGACAGCCAGCCATTGACCCACCATCGCCAACTCTATGGCATCCCGTGGTAACCATGACTCATTACCATAGCGGCGCGCCAGATACATCAATATAGCCGTGGAATCCCATATGACAAGATCATGGTCTTCCAGTACCGGAACCTGCCCACGTGGATTGAGCTTCAGGAACATGGCGGTTCGGGTGTCTCCGGCAGCGGTATTCACGGGAATGGTTTCATATTCCTTGTCCAGCAATGAAAGAAACAGGCGAACCTTATAGCAGTTTCCTGACAGCGATATGTCATATAGTTTCATGATACTTGCCTTGTGTTACAAATCTTCTGCAGTATTGATGTTTTTAAATGCCTGTGATTGATCCGAGAAATCAGCCAGGACAAAGCGGTGACTGGTTATCCAGCGTTCCACTTTATTATGCCCGCGCGTCAGGGATTGCAGCATATCTGCGGCAAGTTCTCGCCGCAGCAAAATAACAACGGGTTGCATGCGTGTGCCATCGTGCGCAACGGCGATTGCAGCGTGTGCCTGCATGAATGCGGTGGCCAGACGCGTTACCAGATCATGAGGCAAATGCGGGGAATCACACGGGACTATCAGGGCATACTCCGTCCTTGTCACGAACAAGGCGCTGGCCATGCCTGATAGCGGTCCTGCCGGATCAGGTGAGGTATCCTGAACAACCGGATAGCCATAAGCATGGTAGTGATCAAGGTTACGATTAGCATTAATGATCAGGCAGCCGACTTGTGGTTTGATAGTGTCAATAACATGGGTGATAAGCGGTTTGCCGTGTAATACAAGGAGTCCCTTATCTACACCATTCATCCGGCGAGCCTGGCCACCCGCGAGAATCACACCCGTAATCTGATGTGCAGGGATGCTCGAATGCTGTGGCTGCATAAATGTGTTTGCTATGAAAGCAACTCTGTAAACGGAATAAAATTAGCCATTTGTCCGCGTTGTACTGTTGTGCCTTCTGTAATACAGATCAGACCGTGCGCCCAACTGACAGACGTCAGTGCAGCAGAACTCTGGTTGGGGTAAATAATGGCACGGGTAGCGCCATCCGTGCCAGTGTTTAAGCGTGCCCGTAAATATTCGCGGCGATTACCACTCTGGAGCCAATCAAAATCGGCACACACCGGGACAGGCTGTGGCAACAATGGATGCGTCATACCTTGACGGCGCAGAATAAATGGACGCACGAAGAGGCAGAAGGTAGCGAATACTGATACCGGGTTACCGGGTAATCCAAAGAAGGGTGTTGGTGTGTCATGCGCTGGAACATCAATGCTGCCGAAGGCCAGGGGTTTCCCTGGCTTCATGGCAATGCGCCACATATCAAGATGCCCCAATGCCTCAACGGCGGCTTTAACATGGTCTTCGTCGCCTACCGAGACACCACCGCTGGTGATGATGAGATCACTTTGCCGGGCGGCTGTTGCAAGCACGGTGCGCGTGGCGGCCATATTATCAGGTACAATACCAAAATCAATGACCTCGCAGCGTAATGCATGCAGCAGCCCAGTGAGGGTGTAACGGTTGGCGTTATATATTTTCCCCGGTACCAGGGCGGCACCAGGCATGGTTAATTCATCGCCGGTGCAGAAGATTGCGACACGCAGTGGGCGATATACGGGCAAATGTGCAACACCAATGGACGCGACAAGCCCCATGTCCTGTGGCCGTAATTTCATGCCGGACTCCAGGATCGTCGTATCTTTTTTAACGTCCTCACCACGCTTGCGGATATTGTTTCCGGGGTGAAAGGGTGGTGAAATAATGACGCTGCCATCATCCATCATGCGGCAATGTTCCTGCATCACGACGCTATCAGCACCAGACGGGATGGGTGCGCCTGTGAAGATGCGTGCGGCGGTGCCAGGGACAAGTGGCTGGCTGGTTTGTCCCGCCGCGATTCGTTGTGATACGGGTAGTCGTATATCACCATCATCGCTAATAGGGGTGGCATCATGGCTGGCGAACGCAAAGCCATCCATTGCACTGTTGTCGGTAGGCGGAACATCAATGGTGGATATTTGTGATTGTGCCAGCACGCGACCCAGCGTACGTGAGACCTCCAGATCCTCAATGTCAGCAATGGGCGCAGCCTTGCTTAGGATAAAGGCCATAGCATCATCTACGCTCATGAGCCCGGGTGCTGTGGGGAAGCATGCATCTGTTGTCAAAATATTACCCTTTTTTCAGGCGCGGCATGAGTTCCACAAAATTACAGGGGCCATGGCGACTGTCGAGCTGATACTTCAGAATATAATTCCAGGCAGTGTGGCATGCATTGGTAGATCCCGGTATGCAGAATATGAACGTACCATTGGCCATGCCTGCAAAAGCGCGCGACTGCAAGGCCGAGGTCTGAACCTCCTGATAGGAGAGGCTGCGAAACATTTCGCCAAAACCGGTAATTTCCTTATCGAGCAGCGGTAAAACTGCTTCGGGAGTAACATCGCGCCAGGTAATGCCGGTGCCGCCAGTCATCAATATGACATCAATCGCAGGTTCTGCTATCCAGCGTGACGCGATTGCGCGAATCTGATAAATATCATCAACACTAATCACTTTTTCGACAAGGCAATGTCCCATACCCGTCAAGCATTCCACGAGTGCCTTTCCGGACGTATCTGTTGCCTCGGTGCGTGTGTCAGACACAGTGAGCACGGCAATATTAACAGGGATGAATGCCTGATTTTTAGGGGGGTGTGGCATAAATCAATATTCCTCATGGTAATCGCCTCATTATACGGATTCTGCATTGGCTGTGGCAAAGTTTGTGGTGCATGTACAGGAGAAATTATACGCACCGTAATGGATCGTCAGAGGGTGAGATATCACCAGAAAGGTGCACGATGTTGTGTGTAACAAAGAAAGCTTTCCGTCATGAAAATAGTTTTAAATGATTGAATAATATTGTTAAATATAACATATTTCGAAGGTGGCATATTATTTGCTAAGTTAGGTCGTGAAGTAGGATTTTATGCGATAAAACAGATTGTTTCGAGGCGACTAATGAAGCTGCGTATTATGTTAGTTGATGCCGACCTGCAACGCATGGATTTGCTGATGAACACCTTACAGGACACAGGACATTGGGTGATAGCGTGCAATGATGAGGCTGGAAGCCTTTGTAAACATGTACGCGATATTCAACCTGACGTCATTATTATCAATACGGACTCGCCTATCCGCGATACTTTGGAACATCTGTGTGTGATTGATCGAGATGAGCCACGTCCGGTAGTGATGTTTACACATGATAATGACAAACAAAAAATGCGAGCGGCAATACGGGCCGGTGTCAGCGCCTACGTTGTAGATGGAATGACCGGTTCGCGTGTCCAGTCAATTATTGATATTGCAATGGCGAGATTCGAAGAACATCGCACTCTTAAAAACGAACTGGAGAAAGCGACAGCCACGCTTGCGGAACGCAAAAAAATAGAGCGTGCCAAAGGATTTGTAATGAAGCAGCGTGATTGCAGTGAAGATGAGGCCTATCGTTTAATGCGCAAGATGGCAATGAATGGTAACAAAAAACTGTCTGATATTGCAGACAATATAAATATTGCCGCCGATATTTTTGTTTGAGTTTCTGAATAAATCAAACAAGTGTCAGTGATTTTTAAATTAGGTAAGCCAACGGCGGTTTACCTGTGGACAAAGGCGTCCATTTGCATGAGATACATTCTCGTTCAAGTGGACGCCTTTTTTATTGAAAAAGGATGCCCATGGGCACAATAAGTTATCTAAGTATTATTGAACGCTATCATGAATATCGTGGAGCAATACAGGAATTGCTGGCATCGATGATTATTGGTATTGCCGATGAACGGCTGTTAAATGATGCAGAATCTCAAGGTAAATCAATCCAGTGTCTGGCACAGTACTATCCTTTTGTTGATCTTTTGTATGTTTTGGACGCCCATGGTATTCAAGGCAGTGACAATATAAATACGCATGGAAAAATCATGGCGGCCAGTGAGGGTAGGGGAAGGGATCGTAGTCAGCGACCTTATTATCTTCTGGCGCGTGATAGCGAATCCGTGGTGGTAACAGAGCCCTATTTGTCCAGTGCGAGCAGAAATTTGTGTATATCCACAGCAATAAAGTTACTGGATGAGAAACAGCAGGTCAAAGGCTATGTGGTGCTTGATATTGATCTGGGAGAGACTATTGAATTTCTTATGGGCGATATTGGAAGACGTCGTTTTCAGCCGTATTTCAAGATGGTTTATATCCTTATTATGATGGGATTGTTTTCCGTGGTTGCAGCGTTGCTGCATTCTGCATTTACTGAAGTGGTGTCACTTCTTTATGTGGAGCACAATACACATGAATTGCAATTGAAACCTTTTAGCGTGATTGTTTTTCTGACATTGGCATTAGCGGTATTTGATCTTGGTAAGACCACGTTGGAAGAAGAAGTATTGATGCACAAGGATATTTTTCGCCACAGTTCGACACGCCGTACCATCACGAGATTTATGGCGGCAATTCTTATTGCGGTATCAATAGAATCTTTGTTGTTGATGTTTAAATCCGCGCTGGGTGATGGCCATGATCTTGTTCAGGTTGTATGGATGATGTTGGCGGCAGTGGGTTTGCTGGTGGGTTTGGGATTGTATGTTTTTCTTGGAGCGAAGGCAGAGGCGGTGTTGTTGAAATTACGTAAGTGAATATTTTGTCAATGATTAATTTTATTTTTTAGGGTGCGGATTTTTTAAAATATTTTTTGCGCAGTTAATGGAATTATAGATACCTATCATAGGGATTTATTTTAGTTGATCACGTAAACCAACGGCGGTTTATTCCTGGACAAAGGCGTCCATTTGCAAGGGATAGATTCCTGATGCGGATGGGCGCTTTTTTTTATAAAAATTAAGCGTGGAGTGAATGATTATGAGTGATGACAAGAAAGAAAAAGAGATTGATGTCAATGTTGTTGTCTCAAAGGTGACCAATGATGTTTCCCGCCGTAGTTTTATAAAAACGACCGGGTTGGCGTTAGGCGGGTTGGCAATGATGGGAATGATTCCTCCCGGAATTCGTAGCGCAGCTTGGGCGGCAGGGTCGGATGCGCCTGAAAAAACATCACTCAAGATTGGATTCATACCGCTTACGGATTGTGCCAGCGTGGTAATGGCGGGTGAATTGGGATTGTTCAAGAAATATGGTTTGGATGTGACTGTGACAAAAGAAGCAAGCTGGGCGGGAGTGCGTGACAAGCTGGTTAACGGTGAGCTGGATGCCGCGCATGTTTTATATGGCTTGATGTATGGCGTGCAAATGGGGATTGGTGGTCCCAAGAAAGACATGGCGGTATTAATGTCCATTAACAATAATGGACAGGGTATTACTATATCAAATCAATTAAGATCCAAGGGCGTGGTCGATGGCGCATCATTAAAGAAATTGATTGATAAAATTGATGGTGAAAAACGCGAGTATACGTTTGCTCAGACATTTCCGACAGGAACACACGCGATGTGGCTTTATTACTGGTTGTCTGCATATGGTATTAATCCGTTTACAGACGTTAAAAACATTACTGTTCCACCGCCACAAATGGTTGCAAACATGCGGGTTGGAAATATGGATGGTTATTGCGTGGGAGAACCCTGGAATGCACGTGCTATTTACGACAAAGTAGGTTTTTCTGCGGCAACGACGCAGGATATATGGAAGGATCATCCTGAAAAAGTATTAGGAACTACACTGGAATTTACGCAAAAATATCCTAATACCACGCGGGCCATGCTGATGGCTGTTCTGGAGGCGTCTAAATATATTGATACGATTTCAAATCGTCCGGCTGTAGCCAAGGTAATTTCAAGAAAGTCATATGTTAATGCGCCGGAAGATGTTATCGAGGGACGGTTCCTTGGAGATTATGACAATGGTCTGGGAAGAAAATGGAAAGACCCGGATTACATGAAATTCTACAACGACGGAACGGTTAACTTTCCATATCTCTCAGACGGAATGTGGTTTTTGACTCAACATAAACGCTGGAAATTATTGAAAGATGATCCTGATTATCTTGCGGTTGCAAAAAAAGTGAATCAAATAGATATATACAAGGAAGCCGCATCGCAGGTGAAAGTTCCTGTGCCAAAAGATGTAATGCGTTCTAGCAAGCTCATTGACGGTGTTGTTTGGGATGGATCTGATCCAAAAAAATATGCCAACAGTTTCAAGATAAAAGTGTAGGAGGTGTCGCGTGGCTGTTATCAGTATTAATCGAAAAATAAAAGAGGATGTTGTTCCATCAATAGCCGGGGTTGAAAAGAGCGTGATAAATATTCCGGTGGGTGATAAGCAACCCGACAAAACGTCTGCAAGGCGTAAAGTGATGTTCTTTTCAAAATCACTACTAGATACTTTTTTTAAAAAAATATTGCCCCCCTTGTTGGGTCTGACATTATTTGTTGTGGGATGGGCTTTTCTGGCACAAAAGAGTGAAAATTTACCAGGGCCAGATAAAACATGGTATTCGGCAGTGGAATTATTCAGTGATCCGTTTTATGACAATGGGCCTAATGATAAGGGAGTGGGCTGGAATATTCTGAATTCACTGGAGCGTGTTGGTATTGGCTTTGGTATGGCGGCACTGATTGGTATTCCTCTGGGATTCATGATTGGGCGATTCGCATTTTTCAATGGCATGGTATCGCCTGTTATCAGCTTGCTGCGTCCGGTTTCTCCATTGGCGTGGTTGCCTATTGGCTTGCTGGTATTCAAGGAAGCCCAGCCTGCCGCTATCTGGGTGATTTTTGTATCCAGTATCTGGCCCATGGTTATAAACACTGCCGTAGGGGTTGCCCGGATTCCTCAGGATTACATGAATGTTGCGCGTGTTTTGAATCTTTCAGAATGGAAAATATTTACAAGGATTTTATTTCCCGCTGTGATGCCATACATGATGACGGGTGTCAGGTTGTCAATCGGTGTCGCCTGGTTGGTAATTGTTGCTGCGGAAATGCTTACTGGTGGTGTCGGTATAGGATTCTGGGTTTGGGATGAATGGAATAATCTCAATGTGGAGCACATTATTATTGCCATATTTATTATAGGTATTGTCGGGTTGATTCTTGAGAAATTTCTGATGTTGATTGCGAAACGATTTGAATATTGATTGCCTGATTATTGCTGGAGAAAAATCATGAATAAATATGTACAAGTAGAAGGTGTGAAGGTGGTATTTGAAACAAAGAGTGGGGACTTTGTGGCTATCCAGGATATTGATTTATCCATTCAACAAGGCGAATTCGTTTCAATCATCGGGCATTCAGGCTGCGGTAAATCCACCTTGCTTAATCTGGTGGCAGGCTTGATTGAGCCGGCCGAGGGTGCTTTATTCTGCGCTGGAAGAGAGGTGAGTGGTCCAGGGCCGGAGCGAGCAGTGGTTTTTCAGAACCATTCCTTGCTGCCGTGGTTGACCTGCTTCAGCAATGTATATTTGGCTGTAGAGCGTGTTTTCAGTAAAAATGAAGATAAGGCCAGTTTAAAAAAACGTACATATGATGCTCTTGATTTGGTCGGTTTAAGTCATGCAGCGCAAAAGTTTCCTCATGAAATATCGGGTGGAATGAAGCAGCGCGTAGGGATCGCCCGCGCACTGTCAATGCAGCCCAAGGTGTTGTTGCTGGACGAACCCTTCGGTGCACTGGATGCTCTGACACGGGCCAATTTGCAGGATGAGTTGTTGCGTATTGTCGCGGCTTCCGGCACAACTTCAATTATGGTGACACATGATGTAGATGAGGCGGTACTGTTGTCGGACCGCATTGTGATGATGACTAATGGGCCTGGGGCAACCATTGGGGAGATTTTGCATGTCAATCTGCCGCGGCCCCGTAATCGTTTGGCATTGGTGGAAAATTCTGAGTATATGCATTTGCGTGGTGATGTTCTTAAATTCCTTTATGAACGTCATGCTAAAAAAGCGGCATAAAGCCTTATATTAATTAACTGAATATTGATGGGGAATGAAATGAAGACGTTGTTTTTTAAAAGAAATATTGTGAGTTCTGTTTATGCTGGTGTCGGTGTTGCATCACTGATGTTTTTTCCAGTATCCGCGATGTATGCAGCGGATACGGTTGTCGAAGCATTGGGAGGGGGTAAGGTGTCAGGCCAGTTCCGTTATCGCTACGAATGGGTGGATGACCAGACCAAAAATAAAAATGCTGATGCGTCGACCATGCGTACCCGCCTTGGTTATATGACGGGTGATTATCTGGACATTTCAGGTTTTGTGCAATTTGAGGATGTTCATGTTGTAGGCGGGAGTGAGATTTATAATAGCACTGTTAATGGTCGTACTGAATATCCTGTGGTTGCCGATCCGGAAGGAAGTGAGATCAACCAGGCATTTTTGATGTATAAGGGCGTACCTGATACGGTATTTAAATATGGACGTCAGGCCATTAATCTGGATAACCAGCGTTTTATAGGTACGGTGGAATGGCGGCAAAATGCCCAGACATATGATGCGTTTACGATAACCAATACTTCCTTGCAGGATACTACGATTTTTTATGGGCATGTGAGTGGTGTAAATCGAATTTTTGGGCCAAAGAGTGCACAGGGTGATCTGGATATGGCTGGTGACTTGCTGAATATTACGTATAAGGGATGGTCAGCCGGTAATCTGACGGGTTATGGATATTTTCTGGATTATATGCCGGGACAATCTATTTCCAATGCCTTGTCGAATCAAACGGCAGGATTACGTTTTGATGGTGGTTATAAACCGGAATCAATGAGTTCCCGGTTTTTATATACGGCTGAATTTGCCAGACAGAGTGATTATGCAGATGGTGGCTCACCAATAGATGGTGATTATGCCAATTTGATGTTGGGTGTTGATGTGAGCAATGTGCAGGTTAAGCTTAATTATGAAGTGCTGAGTGGTGATGGGATTTATGCATTTGCAACACCCTTCGCGACGTTGCATGCTTTTAATGGGTGGGCAGACAGGTTTCTGGTAACCCCCAGGGATGGTCTCAAGGATATTTTCTTGAGTGCCAGCGCGGTTGTGCTGGAGGGCATTAATCTTTCCGGGGCATATCATTGGTATTCTTCTGACAACCTGGGGTACGACTATGGTTCCGAGTTGAATCTCCAGGTGGCCAAGAAGATTAATAAATCGCTGGTGGTGACCGCCAAGTATGCAGCCTACAGTGCTGATGCCAATGCCAGCAATGTTGCGCGCAATGCTGCGGGTGCAGCGAAAGATCTGGATAAATTCTGGGTAATGCTCGACGTGCAGTTTTAAGGTTGTGGGTAGTGCGCTGGAATGGATGCTGGTGCACTGCCCCTTATTTTGCGCCCCAAATAAGGGCAAGCATGGATTTGTTTATTCAAGTTGGTGCGGTCTGGATATCGTCAGAGGCTCATCGCAAACCCTCCGCTGTATGATTTATTTTGATTAAAATCAATATCTTGATTTGTTTTTCACGTGTCTGGCATGAGGTTTGCTTAATCTGTTGCGTCACATGCACTTTTTTCGTCACCCGGCGTTTAAAGTGGCCCACTCGATACACGCTAAAATACAGAGGCAAACATGAATTTTCAGGATTTTAAAAAAGCGGGGCATTGGCCGACGTTACTGGCAGCGTTTTTGTATTTTGATGTCAGCTTTATGGTGTGGGTGGTGCTGGGGCCACTATCACTGTATCTGACCCAGGATTTGGGGCTGTCCATAGAGGAAAAGTTTGGCATTGTCGCTGTACCTATTCTGGCAGGTGCCTTGTTGCGTGTGCCGATGGGCATGCTGGCTGATCATATCGGGCCCAAGCGTGCGGGCCAGCTTGGACAAATCATTGTCATGGTTGGACTGAGTTATGCCTGGATATTTGGCTTGCATTCCAAGCTTGAGGTGGAGTTGCTGGGTGTCCTGCTGGGGTTTGCCGGTGCAAGCTTTGCGGTTGCCTTGCCGCAGGCCAGCCGCTGGTATCCGCCACATTATCAGGGTGTTGTGCTGGGTATTGCCGGGGCCGGTAATATGGGCGTGGTGCTCGACTCCATGATTGTGCCCTCGCTGGCTGAAAATTATGGCTGGCAGGCGGTGTTTGGCTTTTTATTGATCCCCGTTGTTATCGTGTTTTTACTGTATAGCTGGATGGCTAAGGATGCGCCGATGCAGTCCAAGCCTGTGACATTGGAGAATTATCGTGCAGTGCTTAAGGATGTGGATGTCTGGTGGTTCATGTTTTTCTATTCGATCACATTTGGTGGTTTTGTAGGCTTGGGCAGTGCATTACCTTTGTATTTTACCAACTGGTACCATGCCTCGGGTGTGGCGGCAGGCATGATGGTTGCGATCGTTGTGTTTGCAGGTTCCATGTTCCGACCGGTAGGTGGATGGATGGCCGATCGTATGGGCGGCATCAGGACATTGCAGATTCTGTTTTTTGTCGTGGCCTTGTCATATCTCGCCATATCCCTGATGCCGGAAGGGCCGGCGCCGCTTGTTGCAACGGCAGACAAGGTCAGTGGATGGGGGCTGTTTGAGTTACCTGCTGTAGCGTGGGGTGCAGTGCTGATTTTCTTTATCGGTGCGATGGCATTGGGCATGGGTAATGGTTCGGTATTTCAGCTGGTGCCACAGCGTTTTCGCCATGAAATGGGTGTGGTGACGGGGTTGGTCGGTGCCGCAGGGGGTGTGGGTGGCTTTGTGCTGGCCAAATCCCTGGGCTGGTCGAAAGGCATGACGGGTGACTTTGCGATGGGTTTTTGGGTATTTGCAGCGCTTGCCATGCTGGGTCTGGTTGGGTTGATCCGGGTGAAAATGCGCTGGCGCACCACATGGGGTGCAGTGTCCGGGGCAAAAATATAGAAGCGGTTTGGCTTGTATCTTTATAAAGGTCTCTGTACTCTGTTTCGATATTGCAACAACCTTGTTTGTGAAATATGTCCAACGAACAGCCCCAGACCCGCATCGGTTTTGTCAGCAGTACCGGAAAACGCGCCGACAATCAGGATTATGTCGGCGCATGTCTGGAGGATAGTCGTCATTCCAGCCTGAAAGGCATGGTGGTTGCCGTGGCCGATGGTGTGGGTGGCAACAAGGGTGGACGCCAGGCGGCAGAAACCACGGTGCGGGGTTTCATTGAGGGTTATTTTGGTTTACCCGAAACGCTGGGTGTAGAGCGGGCGGCGGGTCGGGCATTGGTGGCGATGAACCGCTGGATTCATATGCAAGGGCGGCATGACCCGTTCCTTGCAAATATGTCGACCACCTTCAGTGCACTTATCTTTCGTGGTCGCCAGGCTCATGTGGTGCATGTGGGCGATACGCGCATCTACCGTCTGCGTGGCAAGCAGCTCATGCGATTGACCGTGGATCATACCCTGTCCAATCCTGATCTCAATCATATATTGTTTCGTGCAATTGGTCTGGAAGAAGGCCTGCGTATTGATTATGTGGTGCATAGTCTGGAGCCGCATGATCGTTTTCTGCTATGCAGTGATGGCGTGCATGGCGTGCTCACTGATCGGCGGATTCAACCTTTGCTGGTACAGTACGCCGCCCCTGAGGAATGTGCGCAGGCCATTGTGCAGGCGGCCTCGGAAGCAGGGAGTCAGGATAATATTACCGCGCTGGTGATGGACGTTATCGGCTTGCCTGCTGCCGATCAGATTGACCTTGAAACAACGATTGACGCATTGGTTATCCGTGAATTGCCCAGCGAAGGTGATGAGGTTGATGGCTTTAAATTGTTGAGTAAAATTTCGGATGGCCGATACAGCCGTTTGTTCAAGGCGGAAGATAGCGTGGAAAAACGCATTGTCGCGCTTAAATTCCCGCATCCGCGGGTAGCGAGTGAGGCGGCTTACCGGCGTGCCTTTGTACGTGAAGCATGGATAGCCGCGCGCGTGCTCAGTCCGTGGATTGTGGGTGTCATTGGCCTGGCGCCAGGCCGTCAAACGCGATTGTATTCAGTGATGCCCTATTATGAAGGTATTACACTGGAGGAGCGTTTAAAACAGCCTGTAAAATTATCGCTTGAGAAAGGTGTTGATATCGGCATCAAACTCGCCAAAGCCGTGTATGCGCTTAACAGATTGCGTATTGTTCACCGTGACATCAAGCCCGATAACGTATTGTTACAGGAAGGCGGTGGCCTGAAATTACTGGATCTGGGTGTTGCGCGGTTGCCTGGATTTCCGGAGTTTGAGGAAGAGGAAATTCCTGGAACACCCAGCTACATGGCACCGGAGCTGTTTGAAGGCGAGCGAGGTGACGATTCTTCAGATGTATATGCATTGGGTGTCACTTTGTATCGTATCTTCAGTGCCGGTTACTATCCCTATGGTGAAGTCGAGCCTTTCAGCCGCCCACGGTTTAATAAGCGCGCATCGCTGACGCACTATCGCTCTGATTTACCTGCATGGCTGGATATACTATTGACGCGAGCCGTCGCTGTTGAAAAATCCAAACGGGTCGGTGATGCCATGGAGCTTGCATTTGAGCTGGAGAATGGTTTGGCGCACGGTGTGCGTGCCGTGCCCTCCCAGCTCCCTTTTTACGAGCGTAATCCGGTGTTATTCTGGCAGATCATTGCGTTGATGCTTGCGTTGGCGTTGCTCACCGTCCTGGTCTTGTAGCCGGTGTGCACTGTGTCGGGGCTGTATACGCGATGTGCGCACTATATAATGATGACACATTAGCGTCATTGCACCAAAACAGAGCATCCCTTCCTTTCAGAGCAATTCCCGATATTGTTCCGGCTGTACGGGAGCGGCGTAACCTATTATTCTATAAATAATTATTTTGCCATTTTTGCATGTTATATAATTGGCATCCATATTGCAGTGTTAATTTTAAATAAAGTGAGCCATGAGGCTCAATATGAAGTGTTGATGAGGGTCAGGTCATGAAAGAAAAATTGGTTCTGGTAGGCAATGGCATGGCTGGTGTACGCACCCTTGAAGAGCTATTGAAACTTGCACCGGACAAATACGATATTACCGTTTTTGGTGCAGAACCCTACGGCAATTACAACCGTATTTTATTATCACCCGTGTTGGCGGGTGAGAAGACCATTGACCAGATTATGCTGAACGACAAGCAATGGTATGCTGACAACGGTATCACGCTGCACTGTGGTAAGGAAATCACGCACATTGATCGGCGTAACCGTAAAGTGGTTGCTGCGGATGGCACCGAGGCCGCCTATGATTATCTACTGTTAGGCACGGGTTCAAATCCCTTTATTATTCCGGTGCCCGGCCATGATCTGCCAGGCGTGGTGACATTCCGCGATATACGCGATGTTGATCTGATGCTGGATGCGTCGAGTAAACACAAGCATGCCGTCGTGATTGGCGGTGGTTTGCTGGGACTGGAAGCCGCCAATGGATTAATGCTTCAGGGCATGAATGTCACTGTAGTTCATATTATGGATACCTTGATGGAGCGCCAGCTCGATAAGGAATCAGGCACGATGCTGCGTAAATCACTGGAAGAGCGCGGCATGAATTTTTATATGCCAGCGCAAACGGTTGCCATTACCGGCGAAGACCGCGTGCGGGGCGTTCGTTTCAAGGATGGCAGTGAACTGTACGCGGATATTGTGGTGATGGCCGTAGGCATACGTCCCAATATGGAGCTGGCGAAAAAATCCGGCATACACTGTGAGCGCGGTATTGTTGTTAACGATACCCTGCAAACGTATGATCCGCGTGTGTATGCCGTGGGTGAGTGCGTGCAGCATCGTGGTCAGGCCTATGGTCTCGTGGCGCCTCTTTTCGAGCAGGCCAAGGTGTGTGCAAATCATCTCGCCCATCTTGGTTATGCGCGTTATGAAGGTTCGGTAACTTCCACCAAACTCAAGGTCACGGGAATAGATTTATTTTCTGCGGGTGATTTTACCGGTGATGACACCACCGAAGAAATCGTGATGAAAGACGCTGCGCGCGGCATGTACAAAAAAATTGTGCTTAAGGACAATCGTATTCAAGGTGCTGTCATGTATGGCGACACTGTAGATGGTGCGTGGTATTTCCAGCTGATGCGTGACGGCACGGACATTTCGGCATTTCGTGATGCCTTGATGTTTGGTGAGTCACACCTGGGCGATGCGGGTCATGGTGGTCAGAACAAGGCTGCCTCCATGAGCGACAGCATGGAAGTGTGTGGCTGTAATGGCGTATGTAAAGGTACCATCGTCAAGGCTATTACCGACAAGGGTCTATTTACCCTGGATGAAGTACGTGCGCATACCAAGGCATCGTCATCATGTGGTTCGTGTACGGGTCTGGTGGAACAGATCATGGCCTCAGTATTGGGTGGCGGTTATTCTGCCGCGCCCAAGGAAAAACCCCTGTGCAAGTGCACGGAATTAACGCACGAGACGGTGCGTCAGACGATACGTAGCAAGTACTTTGCCTCTGTTGCCGAGGTGATGCGCGAGTTGAACTGGCATACCTCTGACGGTTGTCATTCATGCCGTCCCGCATTGAATTATTATTTGCTGTGCGGATGGCCCGGCCAATACAGGGATGATCCACAGTCGCGTTTTATTAATGAACGCGCCCATGCCAATATTCAAAAAGACGGTACCTATTCGGTAGTACCACGTATGTGGGGTGGTCTGACTACACCCAATGAATTACGCACCATCGCCGATGTGGTTGATAAATTTAAAATCCCCACTGTTAAGGTGACAGGTGGACAGCGCATTGATCTGTTGGGTGTGAAAAAGGAAGATCTGCCGGCAGTATGGGCGGATCTTAATAAAGGCGGCATGGTATCCGGCCATGCGTATGCCAAGGGGTTGCGCACCGTGAAAACCTGTGTGGGTAAGGAATGGTGTCGATTTGGCACGCAGGACTCTACCAGCATGGGTGTGTTGCTGGAGAAGCGTACCTGGGGTTCGTGGATGCCGCATAAATTCAAAATGGCGGTATCAGGGTGTCCACGTAACTGTGCGGAAGCGACGATCAAGGACTTTGGTGTAGTGGCGGTTGAGTCAGGCTGGGAGTTGCATGTCGGTGGTAATGGTGGTGTGAAAATACGTGCAACCGATTTGTTATGCAAAGTGACCACCGATGCGGAAGTGGAGGAGTATTGTTATGCCTTTATTCAATTCTATCGTGAAGATGCCTATTATCTGGAACGTACGGCGCCCTGGATTGAGCGGGTTGGTCTGGAATATGTGAAGAAGCGTGTCGTGGAAGATGCCGAGGGCCGTAAGGTGCTGGCGCAACGCTTTCTTGACTCCCAGCAATACGCGCAGATTGATCCATGGCAGGATCGTGCCAGCCATGATGTGGAAAAGCACGAATTTATTCCACTGAAGAAAGTCGGCTGATACTGCGGTTCACGCAAAGATATTACGTTCATACATTGGAAATTTTTATAAAATGACAGATTGGATTGAAGTGGGTGTGTTGGAGGATATCCCTTGTTTGGGCGCGCGCGTAGTACGTACTGCTGTGGGTGATATCGCCGTGTTTCGCACAGCGGGTGATGAGGTGTTTGCCTTGCGTGACGCATGTCCCCACAAAGGCGGGCCGTTGTCACAGGGCATCGTGCATGGCAAGCGCGTAACATGCCCGTTACATAACTGGGTGCTGGAGTTGGGTGATGGCTCGGCATTGGCCCCTGATGTGGGGTGTACACCCTATTACCCTGTGAAAATTGAAAATGGTGTGATCAGCCTGTCCTTGCAGCCACAATCTGCACTTTGAATCGTGGCCATTGACGCAGGCATGACGCAGGCTGTAAAAACCACTTGCCCTTATTGTGGTGTGGGTTGCGGTGTCATGGCAACACCCACGGTCGATGGCCGTGTTGAGATTCATGGTGATAAGGATCATCCGGCGAATTATGGTCGTCTCTGTTCCAAGGGTTCGGCGCTGGCTGAAACCATTGATCTGGATGGCCGCTTGCTGTATCCCGAAATACGGGGTGAGCGTGTCGACTGGAGTGCTGCCCTGACGGTGGTCGCGGAAGGCTTTTCACGTATTATTCGTGAGCATGGGCCAGAGGCGGTGGCGTTGTATGTGTCCGGCCAACTGCTTACAGAAGATTATTATGTGGCCAACAAATTCATGAAGGGATTTGTCGGCACGGCGAATATCGACACCAATTCCCGATTGTGCATGGCCTCAAGTGTGGCCGGGCATAAACGGGCATTTGGTGCGGACACCGTGCCCGGTAATTACACGGATCTTGAGCAGGCCAATCTGATTGTGCTGGTAGGTTCCAACACGGCCTGGTGCCATCCGGTCATTTTTCAGCGCATTGTGCACGCCAGAACACAAAATCCTGACCTTAAAGTGGTTGTCATTGATCCACGTCGTACGCAAACCTGTGATATTGCTGATTTGCATTTGCCGCTCAAGCCGGGCACCGATACGCTATTGTTTAATGGCTTGCTGGCTTATCTGCATGGCAATGGTGACAGTAACCCGTACTTTATCAATGCGCATACTGAAGGATTGGATGCGGCGCTTCAGGCCGCCACTTTCAGTGCACCCTCGGTTGAGTCTGTGTCACATTCCTGTGGTTTAAAAGAGGCGGATGTCGAATTATTTTATCGCTGGTTTTCGTGTACCGAAAAAGTGGTGAGCGCTTATTCACAAGGCGTTAATCAGTCATCCAGCGGCACAGATAAGGTGAACGCCATTATCAATTGTCACTTGCTGACAGGACGTATCGGCAGACCAGGCATGGGGCCGTTTTCCATTACCGGTCAACCCAATGCCATGGGGGGACGTGAAGTGGGTGGTCTTGCCAATCAGCTTGCCGCGCACATGGATCTTGAAAACCCCGCGCATCGCACGATTGTGCAGAATTTCTGGAAATCTCCCGTAATCGCAGATAAGGCCGGGCTCAAAGCGGTTGATATGTTTCAGGCGATAGGTGATGGGCGTATAAAGGCGGTCTGGATTATCGCTACTAATCCAGTTGATAGCCTGCCGGATGCTGATCAGGTGCGCAAGGCGTTACAGACCTGTGAATTAGTGGTCGTGTCTGATTGTATGCGCAACACGGATACTACGGCGCACGCACACATTTTATTACCAGCGTTGGCATGGGGTGAAAAAGACGGCACAGTGACTAATTCCGAACGACGCATTTCCCGGCAGAGAGCGTTTCTTGCGCCACCGGGTGAAGCGCAGGCCGACTGGTGGATGGTTGCTGAAGTGGCCAGGCGCATGGGTTTTGCCGCATCGTTTGAGTATGCGTCTGCGGCACAGATTTTTACCGAGCATGCCGCGTTATCCAGCGTCAATAATAAAGGTAGCCGTGACTTTGATCTTGGTGGATTGGCCTTGCTGGATAAGGCAGGGTATGACACGCTGTCACCGATACAATGGCCGGTGCCGCAACAGCAACCGCAGGGTACAGAGCGTTTGTTTGGTGACGGACGTTTTTATACACCTACGGGTAAAGCACGCTTCATTGCAATTACACCGCGCGCCCCCGCGTATGCCACCGATGTGGAATTTCCCTTTGTTTTAAATACCGGGCGTGTGCGTGATCATTGGCATACCATGACGCGTACCGGAAAATCACCACGTTTATCGGCACATATTACCGAGCCGTATGCCGAACTTCATCCCGAGGATGCAGCGCGTGTGGGTGTCAAAGAAGGAGCGCTGGCACGCATTAACAGCCGTTGGGGTGCGATGATCGCGCGCGTGAAAGTAACGGCAGATCAGTTGCGCGGCAACATCTTTGTGCCGATTCACTGGACGGATCAGTTTGCCAATCGTGGTCGTGTCGATGCGTTGGTGAATCCCGTGACCGATCCAGTATCAGGCCAACCAGAGTCCAAACATACCCCGGTACACATTCAACCCTATGCGCCGACGTGGCATGGTTTTCTTTTATCACAGCGTCGTTTGAATTTTCAGGATCATTTGCAATCCAGAGAAGTGGATTACTGGGTCAGTGCTGCTGGAAAGGATTTCTGGCGCTACGAACTGGCAGGCGAACAGGTTCCCGAGAATTGGGCACGCTGGGCGCGTGACTTGTTATGTGCGCCGCATGAGAAGGTGGAGTGGGCAGATTATCTGGACAAAGCGGCCGGCCGTTACCGTGGTGCGCGTATTGTGAATAACCGCCTGGAAAGTTGTGTGTTTGTGGCGCCAACCTTTGAGTTGCCACCCCGCACCTGGTTGGCAGGGTTATTTGCCAGGGATGCACTTTCTCCTGAAGAGCGTGCCAGTGTGCTGGCCGGCCGTCCTGGTAAAGGCCAGGCTGATGCAGGCCGTATTGTGTGCGCCTGCTTTGCGGTGGGGTTGAATACCATTACGGACGCCATACGTAGCCAGCAACTCACCACGCCCGAGGCGATTGGTCAGATATTAAAGGCCGGCACTAACTGTGGTTCGTGTATTCCTGAGTTGAAAGCGTTGCTTGCAGAGACGTCGCGAGTTACCTGAAAACTCCCTTCGCCAACAACGCCGCGCCATAGGCGGCATCTTGTTGTTCGGTGTTGCATATCGGTACATTAAGCATTTGTTCCCGGATGGCTTTCCATGCGTTGTTACGCGCACCTTTTCCGGCAGTATATATTGAAGCCGGGTAGGGCGCGCCCAGTTCGGCAAGTCGTTGATAGCCTTGTTTCTCAATACGCGTGATACCCTCCAGCATACCCTGAAAAAACTGTACGTCCTCAACGGGGCGTGGGGTTAGGCGGGGTGCAAACATGGGGTCGTATACTGGAAAGCGTTCGCCAGGCGCAGGCAGGGGATAATAATCCAGGCCTGTTGCTTGTGCGGGTTGCAGTTGACGAGTCATGGCGGTAAGTTGGTCTTGAGTAAAATATTTCAGCAGTACGGCGCCGCCACTGTTTGATGCGCCACCTGCCAGCCACAAATCACCTAAACGATGGCTGTATACTCCATAGGTGGGTACGAATATCGGGTGAGGTGAAATGACTTTGATGACCAATGTTGACCCGAGGGATGTTACCGCTTCACCGATAGCATGTGCGCCAGTTGCCAGAAAGGCGGCCGTGCTGTCAGTGGTGCCGGTGATGATGCGTGTTTCAGGTGACAGGCCAAACTCCTGTTGAATCTGTGTTGTGACAGTGCCGATAGGGGTGCCGGGGGGCAACACCTCCGGTAATAATTTTTTATTGATTCCGATATTGTCCATCCAGGCGGGCCACTCGCGTTTCACG
This sequence comes from Gammaproteobacteria bacterium, assembly GCA_023266055.1. Taxonomy (GTDB): domain Bacteria; phylum Pseudomonadota; class Gammaproteobacteria; family Ga007554. The sequence goes on from JAHFRW010000001.1 coordinate 63,947, forward strand.
GCATCATAACCGAGTTTTAATGCATTATTCTCATCGCTGACCCCGAAGTGGCCACTGAGCTGCCCCATGATCCAATCGGCCTGATGCAGGGCGTGGCGCGCCTGGGTAAGATCAAATTGCTGATGAAAATGGAGTAATTTGGCAAGCGCAGAGGTCGCGCCATGTGCGCCACTTTCGGGGGGGGCAATGTTTTTGACGTGTCTGGCTTCCTGCGTACTGCGGGCGTCATGGTACATCAAGGCAGGGTAGAGTGGGTGTCCACGGGCATCGGTGAGCAGCAAGGTGGCCGAGGTGCCATCCACGGCGATGGCCCGTATCTGTTGTTTTGTCTCTTCTGCTGGCAGGGAACGCAATAGATCATGCAAGGCATCCTGTACGGCTGACCACCATAGATGTGCATTCTGCTCTACGGCGTCACCATGACGCAGAGGTGTGGGCAGTGCCCGGCTGCTTTGGGCACGTATTGTGCCGTTATTATCAATGGCAATAATGCGGCAACCTGAGGTGCCAATATCAATGCCAAGATAAAGCTCAGTCAAGGTAGCGTCACAGGTATGGGCGGCACCCAGGCGTTGTTGCGATGCTCGACCACCACATTGGTATAAATGCCACCGCGTACATTGAATTTTGCGGTAATGCGCATGAAATGCGGTTCACAGGCACGCACCAGATCGTCAAGAATACGATTCGTCACGGCTTCATGAAAAGCACCTTCGTTGCGGTACGACCAGATATAGAGTTTCAGTGACTTGAGCTCGACACAGTGCAGATTGGGCACATAGGCGATCTCGATCGTCGCAAAATCGGGTTGGCCGGTTTTGGGGCACAGGCAAGTAAACTCCGGTACGCTGATATGGATGGTGTAATCGCGGCCTAGTATCGGGTTGTCAAAAATTTCAAGCTGTCTGGTGGCCTGGGTGGTCATAAGGGTTCCAATCGATATTTTTGAGTTTAATGTTTGATGGTGGGTGCAGCGATGTCAGAGAACTCACCGAAGGTGGCAAAGATTACTTCGGCGTCAATGGGGTCGATTTCATAATGTTTGCCACAAAATTCGCAATCCACGCTCACGGCACCCTGTTCACGCAGGATGCCGTGTACTTCGTCATGGCCGAGCATGCGCAACACACCCGCTACGCGTTCGTGCGAACATGAGCAACGGAAGCTGACTGGCTCGCTGTCAAACAGGCGCACATTTTCTTCGTGATACAAACGATAGATAATTTCGGGTGCGGTCAGTGCCAGCAGCTCATGTTGTGTAATGGTCGCGCCTAAATGTACAGCATGTGGCCAGACATCCTCATCGCTCTCGTTGGGCAGGCGTTGCAGTAACATTCCTGCGGCGTGGTGTGCATTGGCTGCCAGCCACAAGCGGGTATCCAGTTGTTCAGAATGAATCAGATAATGTTGCAGCACTTCGGCAATGGTGTTGCCCTCCAGGCTGACGATGCCCTGGTAGCGTTCCTTGCCATGTTTGGGGTCAATGGTGATGACCAGTTTGCCATCCCCCAGTAGCTCCGTCAGAGAGGCAGGCTGCACGTCCTTGTCCCACTGCGCGAGTGCGCGCAAGGTACGTTCGCTGGTACATTCCACCACCAGTAGTCTGACGGGCCCGTTACCCTGAATCTGCATAATCATCGAGCCATCAAATTTGAGAGTGGCTGACAGCAAGGCCGCCGCTACCATCATTTCACCCAGCAGATCACGCAGGGGGGGAGGGTAGTTGCGGCGTTCCAGCACGGCGCGCCAGGTGGCATCAAGCTGCACTATCTCGCCCCGGATGGGCGCTTCTTCAAAAATAAAGCGTTGTAGGGTATCGCTGGACGGCATGACAACCTTTGTTATAATGAATTTGTCAAATTTTTCATTTTAACATAAATATACCGGGGCGTGTCGTGCCAGAGTCCCGGGCGGCGCTGTCGGGAATGTTTGGGCTTATTGGCCAGTCCGGTGTTTTTGCCCTTGACCGCAAGGGTACCCTGCAAGTACTATACCCGTCCACCGTTTATCGTTATTCCCCGGTAGCTCAGTCGGTAGAGCAAGTGACTGTTAATCACTGGGTCGGCGGTTCGAGTCCGTCCCGGGGAGCCATTTTTGATAATACCTGCCACCATGCCTGCCAGGGGCCTGCCATAATCTCATGGCGTTTCCCCAGGTGTTGGGTAATCCCCTGCACAAGACTGCCCGTCACCCTGTATCGCTAATACTTGCCGCCTTGCGGTAACGGCTTGCCGTTTTTTCTTTATCCTCCCCACTGTGTTTAACGTAACTATATGTTAAATATTATCTTTTATTTTGTGGCATGAATGATGCATTTTGCTTGTGCGTGATGTTCTATTGCAAGTGAAGGATGTATTCATGCCATTCAATATTGACTCAGTATTTGGAATTTATCCACAAGCACTTACGCTGCGTGCTCACCGGGCAGAAATTCTGGCGGCGAATATGGCTAATGCAGATACCCCCAATTACAAGGCGCAGGATGTTGATTTCAAGGCAGCACTTAAAAACAGTATGAGTGCTGTGCAGGATAGCTCAAATAGTTTAAAGCGTACCCAGACAGGACATATCGGTATTGATACTGATATGGAGGCAATGGGGTTGGTGATGTATCGGGTGCCTAATCAGTCATCTCTGGACGGTAATACCGTTAACACTGAAACAGAGCAGGCCGAATTTACGCGTAACGCGATTCAGTATCAGGCCACTCTCACATTTCTGAATGGTCGCATCAGAACCATGATGACCGCTATCAGGGGAGATTAAGTCATGGCGTCATTTAATATTTTCGATATCGCGGGTTCAGGGATGAGCGCGCAATCATTGCGTCTCAACATTACCGCAAGCAATCTGGCAAATGCCGAGAGTATCAGCGGTAGTGCCGCGGATGTATATCGGCCACGCGAGCCGGTTTTTGCCGCGTTACTGGATCGTGAAACTGGTAATGGGTCTGCTGCACGCGTTCAGGTGTTGGGTGTTACCGAGAGTAATCTGGAGCCGCAGATGCGCTATGAACCGGGTCATCCCCTGGCAGATGAAAAGGGTTATATCTATGCGCCCAATGTGAACGTGGTGGAACAAATGGCGAATATGATTTCAGCGTCACGTTCTTATCAGAATAATGTTGAGATATTGAATACCGCGAAACAACTGATGTTGGCCACTTTGAGAATGGGACAGTAACAGGCAGGACTGGAGAAAAAACATGGCGAATAATATTGATGCAAGCATTTTGGCGAAATTGGGCATTTCAAATGAAAATACTACACAGGCTGCAGCGTCGTCTAAAGACAAGCTGGGCCAAAAGGATTTTTTGAAACTGATGGTCGCCCAGCTTAAAAATCAGGATCCAATGAAGCCCATGGAGAATGGCGATTTTCTGGGTCAAATGGCGCAATTCAGCTCCGTGACAGGGCTTCAGGATTTGCAGGCGTCGTTTAATCAGTTAGCCGGGGTTATGCAATCCAGCCAGGCATTACAAGCTTCGGCGTTGGTAGGACGGTCGGTACTCATGCCGAGTAACGCGGCAGTTTTATCAGCAGGTCAACCGGTGTTGGGCGCGGTTGATGTGCCTGCCAGTACATCAGATGTAACATTGACTGTCACTGATCAAACGGGACAAATGGTTCGCGTCATGAATATGGGTCAACAGGCCGGGGGTTTGGCGCGTTTTGAATGGGACGGAAAAACAGACGCAGGGGATATGATGGTGCCAGGAAGATACAAAATAACGGCCAGCGCCGTTATTGATGGAAAAATACAGGCGGTTGACACATTGGTGGCCGCCAGAGTCGAAAGTGTCACGCTGGGTCGTGGTGGCCGGGAATCAACACTCAGTCTTGCAGGACTGGGTTCTTTAGAGATGTCAAAAATTCGTCAAATTATGTGATTTTATTTTTTAGAGGAGCATAGAAATGCCATTCCGTATAGCTTTAAGTGGTATTAACGCAGCTGCAGCAGAATTGCGAACCATTGGTAATAATGTCGCCAATGCCACGACCACTGGATTCAAGAAATCACGCGTCGAGTTCGGTGACGTATATGCAACCAGCGCTTTGGGGGTTTCCCAGAATGCGATTGGTAGCGGCGTGCGTGTGACTTCCGTGGCGCAACAATTCAGTCAGGGTAATATCGGATTCACGAATAATAATCTTGATCTGGCAATTAATGGACAAGGTTTTTTTGTGTTGAATGATGGGGGGGTTCCGGCGTTTACCCGTGCAGGTGCTTTCCAGGCAGATAGAAATGGATATATTGTTAACAGTGAAAACCAACGTCTGACCGCCTATCTGGCCGATCCAACCGGTAATATCACGGGTGCACGAGGTGACTTGCAGCTAAGCACGGCGGATATTTCACCGCAGGCGACGACCACTATTGATGTTTCTGCAAATTTGAGTGCCAATGCTACAACGTCTGCACCTTATCCTGCATTACCGGTGTTTGATAGAACCGACCCTACCAGTTATAACAATTCAACTGCATTGACAGTCTATGATTCACTGGGTAACCCGTTGCTGGGTACGATGTATTATCGCAAGACCACCAACGCCAATGAATGGGAAACGCATTTATGGGTTTCCAACACTACAGGGGCACCTGTTGAAGTGATTCCTGCCGGGAATGTGGCGGGTCAGCCTGCACGGTTGAATTTTTCCAGTGCAGGCGTGATCACATCCGTTACGCCATCAGTGGGTGGTACACGAAGGGTTGATTATGGTGCTGTTAATCCTCTTACAGGTGCGGCAAATATGTTATTTGATGTTAACTATACTTCAGTATCGCAATTCGGCAGTCCATTTAGTGTTAATGCATTGACTCAGGATGGTTATGCCACAGGCCGTCTTAGCGGCATAGATATTAACGAAACCGGCATTGTACAGTCTCGCTATACCAATGGTCAGTCACGTGCATTGGGACAGGTCGCAATGGCAAATTTCAGTAACAGTCAGGGACTGCGTCAATTGGGCGCAACGGCGTGGGCTGAAACCTATAATTCTGGTGCGGCGCTGATAGGACAGCCGGGGGCGGGAAGTTTGGGGCTGGTTCAATCAGGTGCTCTGGAAGGTTCGAATGTTGATCTGACGGAACAGCTGGTACAAATGATTACCGCCCAGCGTAGTTTCCAGGCGAATGCGCAGGTGATTACCACGGCTGATGCCGTCACACAAACTATCATTAATATCCGTTAAAGGTTCCAGTTGCAGGTGGGGTAGTGTATGGATCGCATGTTGTATGTGGCAATGTCGGGTGCCAAGCAGATTATGTTGGCACAGGCAGTTAATAACAATAACCTGGCAAATGTTAATACTTCGGGATTTCGTGCTGATCTCGATGCATTCCGCAGTATGCCGGTATATGGCCCGGGTTATCCCAGCCGTGTTTACACTGCAACGGAGAGACCGGGCACGGATGTATCATCTGGTGCGCTCACCACGACGGGACGTGAACTGGATGTAGCAGTGAATGGTACGGGATGGATGACGGTGCAGGCACCTGATGGCAGTGAAGCCTACACCCGTGCGGGTGATTTTCGGGTTTCGGTCAATGGCCAGCTGGAAACGGGTGCGGGGCATCCTGTTATGGGTAATGGTGGACCGATTGCAATTCCACCCTTTGATAAAATTGAGATAGGTGCGGATGGAACGATTTCAATCTTGCCCGTGGGTCAGTCTCCCAATGCATTGGCAGTAGTCGATAGAATCAAGTTAGTGAATCCTCCATCACGTGATATGGAAAAAGGTGTAGATGGTTTAATGCGCGTCAAGGGCCAACAGGATGCACCGTCAGATGCTTCGGTAAACCTGGCAAACGGTGTGCTGGAATCCAGTAATGTGAATGCTGTTGCAGCAATGGTGAAAATGATAGAGCTCAGTCGGCATTACGAAACACAAATTAAAATGATGCGGGTTGCACAGGATAATGACGTGGCAGCGACACAAATGATGAAAATGGGTTAGTAGTAGAGCATTAGTAAACAACAAAATTAACAGCAGAGGGATACCGATATGAACCCAGCCTTATGGATTGCCAAAACCGGATTGGATGCACAGCAAACCCGTATGGCGGTCATTTCAAATAATCTGGCCAATGTAAACACCACCGGGTTCAAACAGGGCAGAGCAGTATTTGAAGATTTGTTTTATCAGAATGTTCGACAGGTAGGATCGCAAACATCCCAGGATACGGTTCATCCATCCGGTTTAATGCTCGGAACGGGTGTGCGCACGGTGGCAACCGAAAAATTATTTACCCAGGGTAATGTGGTGCAAACGGGTAATACACTGGATGTGGCGATTCAGGGGCGAGGATTTTTTCAGGTGTTGTTGCCGGATGGTAGCCTGGCTTACAGCCGTGATGGTTCTTTTCAGGTCAATTCACAGGGGCAAGTGGTTACTGCCAATGGTTATGCGGTACAGCCCGCTATCAGTATTCCTGACAGTGCGCAAAGTATCAGTATCGGCAGTGATGGCACGATAGGCGTGACCTTGCCGGGTTCTCCCACCCCCACCCAGGTAGGTGCATTACAACTCGCAGATTTTATTAATCCGGTAGGGTTGCAGCCGATGGGCCAGAACCTTTATCTGGAATCTGCAGCCAGTGGATCTCCCCAGGCGGGTAATCCTGGCACCTCCGGATTAGGAACCCTGGCACAGGGCTCGGTAGAAAGCTCCAACGTTAATATTGTTGCGGAACTGGTAAACATGATTGAAGCCCAGCGTGCCTATGAAATGAATTCCAAGGCAATTGCAGCGGCCGATCAAATGCTGAAGTATGTGACCAATAATTTATAATCATGCTCTGGCATATATCTTGCATTTTGAACAGACGTAAGGTTTCTGGTCAGATTAATATTTTGGAGAGTGATTGAATGGCCGCCATAAAGATACCAGCCAATATAAGAGTGGCTTTAATGGTGACACTGCTGATGTTGTCTGGCTGTACCACTACCCCCATGAAAAGCGATCCCGCCTTTGCACCTACCCGTCCTGTGTCACCTCCTCCCTCCATGAGGAGTCAGGGTGCAATCTATCAAGCGGGTTATGGTATGACCTTGTTTGAGGATATCAAGGCGCGTCGTGTCGGCGATATTCTGACGGTAGTCTTGATGGAAAAGACAGATGCCAGCAAAAAGGCAGGGACCTCATCCAAGAAAAAGACAGGGGTAGATATTGCCGCCCCGGTAATTTTTGGTTCTCCTGTGCAGTTTAATGCCTCGGGACTGATCCCGTTGGCAAATAATAACGGCAACAACCTGAGTGCGGGCATAAATTCAAATCAGAATTTTTCAGGTGAGGGTGATAGTAGTCAAAGCAACAGTTTGAGTGGTCGTATTACGGTCACTATTGCTGAGGTCTTACCCAATGGAAACATGCTGGTGCGTGGTGAAAAAATGCTGGCCATTAATCAGGGTAACGAATATGTGAGATTTTCAGGCATTGTACGTCCACTTGATGTACAACGTGATAATACCGTGCTTTCAACATTGGTCGCAGACGCGAAAATCAGTTATGCCGGTGAAGGCGCAGTTGCCGATGCCAATACTTCGGGCTGGGTAGCACGTTTCTTTAATAGCGCGTGGTGGCCTTTCTAGGGTATGGAGACCCATAGCCCTAAATTGATCTACATCTATACGCAGAACGAGATAATAAAATGCAAATGCGAGTTATAAAATTATTTTTATATATTTCTTGTTTGGGTTTGTGCATAACCCCGGTGCATGCAGAACGTATCAAGGATGTCGCAGTAGTCGATGGCGTAAGAATAAATCAACTGGTGGGTTATGGCTTGGTGGTGGGGTTGGATGGCAGCGGTGACCAAACTACCCAGGCGCCCTTCACAGTGCAAAGCATGAAAAGCATGCTTGCCCAGTTTGGTATTGTCCTGCCTCCCAATATCAATCCTCAGCTTAAAAATGTGGCGGCAGTGGCCATCCATGCTGAATTACCCCCCTTTGCCAAGCCGGGTCAAAGCATCGACATCACCGTCTCTTCACTGGGTAATGCCAAAAGCCTGCGCGGTGGTAGTTTGCTCATGACGCCGCTCAAGGGTGCTGATGGTGAAGTGTATGCCATTGCACAGGGAAGTCTCGCCGTCGGTGGTTTGGGTGTATCGGGTAGTGATGGATCAAAGATCACCGTGAATATTCCGAGTGTAGGCCGCATTCCTAATGGCGCGACCATCGAACGTACATCGCCTACATCATTTGGTGATCTGGATAGTTTGGTTTTTAATTTACATACTTCTGATTTTACAACGGCAAAACGACTGGCGGATACCATTAATGCCACGATTGGTGCAGGCACAGCCGAGCCATTGGATGCCTCCTCGATTAAAGTCAGTGCACCGCAGGATCAAGCGCAACGCGTTTCGTTTATTTCAGTTCTGGAAAACCTCACATTGGAACCTGGTGAAGCTGCTGCAAAAGTCATCGTGAACTCCCGTACTGGAACCGTAGTGATTGGGCGATACGTACGCGTCATGCCTGCAGCTGTATCTCATGGAAGCCTGGTAGTCACCATTTCCGAGAGAGCGCGGGTCAGTCAACCAGAGGCTTTTTCAGGGGGTAATACCGTTGTTGTTCCAACTACCAATATTCAGGTAACAGAAGAAAATCGCCGCATGTTTTTATTTGATGCGGGTGTATCGCTGGATGAAATTGTGCGCGCCGTAAATCAGGTAGGTGCAGCGCCCGGTGATCTCGTTGCTATTCTTCAGGCGCTCAGGGAATCAGGTGCATTACGCGCAGAACTTATTGTAATTTAAAATGATATCTAACCCCGACATTTATACTGATTTACAGGGATTGAGCCAATTGCGTCGCCAGGCGCAGAGCAACTCTCCCGAAGCCTTGCGTGCGGTAGCAAAGCAATTTGAAGGATTATTGATGCAAATGATGCTCAAGAGCATGCGTGACGCGAGCACCGGTGATGGTTTGATGGATAATGAGCAGACGGAATTTTATCAAGGCATGTTTGATCAACAGTTAGCGTTATCCTTATCCAATGGACAAGGGATGGGACTGGCAAACATGTTGATCAAACAACTGGGCGGCAATTTTTCAGAGCCACCCAAAGACAGGAATGAGGGTGTAAAAGATAGACCATTCACTTTTCCTGGCGCAAGCGCAATGCCATCAGTGGCATTGCCGCAGGCATCTAATAACGTTGACCCTCAACCAGTATTCGGATCCCCCGAGGAATTTTCAAAATCATTGTGGCCACTGGCTCAGAAAACAGGAAAAGAGCTGGGTATTGCACCTCAGGCTATTCTGGCACAGGCAGCACTTGAAACCGGCTGGGGGAAATTTATCATTAAACATTCGGATGGCCGCAGCACCCATAATTTGTTTGGTATAAAGGCAGACCAACGTTGGCAAGGTGAGCATGTCGTCCTGCCCGCTCTGGAGTACGCAGATGGCCAAGCGGTAAAACGCAAGGAATCATTTCGTTCCTATGATTCGTATGCCGCCAGTTTTTCTGATTACGCAAATTTTCTACGCTCTAATCCCAGGTACGAAAAAGCCTTGATGTCAGGTCACGATCCGATGTTGTTTACCCAGGCATTACATGCGGCAGGCTATGCCACAGACCCTGATTACCATTCAAAAATTAATAATATAATTAACAGTTCGGCGATGATATCAAGGCTGACACCATGGCTGTAAAAGCCGTTAATATAAGCGCCGGAAATCACCACTTTCAGTTTAGGAAGAGGGGGGGTAAGTTGACTCAAGACGAGGTAGTGCATGGCGGGTGACATACTAGGTATAGGAATCTCGGGATTGCTGGCATATCAGCGTTCGCTGGCTACGGCTGGTCATAATATTACCAATGTAAACACGGAAGGCTATAGTCGTCAGCGCGTTGATCTGGCTACTCGTCCCGCAATATTTTCCGGGGATGGTTATGTAGGTACAGGTGTCAGCGTAGAAAATGTGCGGCGTATGTATGATGGTTTTCTGACGACACAGGTGCGTAACAGCACGGCATCTTTTAACCAAAGTGATTATCTTCACACGCTGGTTAGCCGCATTGACAATCTTCTGGCCGATCCACAGGCAGGACTAACGCCCGCACTACAGGGCTTCTTCAATGGGGTACAAGGTGTTGCGAATGCCCCAGGCTCTCTTTCAGCGCGTCAGGTATTATTGAGTGAGTCCACCACGCTGGTGGATCGGTTCCATTATCTGGATGCGCGATTTTCTGAGCTAGGTAATTCAATTAATGTTGATATCGGAAATGTTGTTAAGGAAATAAACAGTTTCGCGCAGGGAATTGCCAGTGCGAATCAGGATATTGCACTGGCAACAGGCTCTTTTTCTGGCGCGCCTCCCAATGATCTTATTGACAAGCGTGATGCATTAATTGTAGAGCTATCCAAGCGTATCGCTGTTACCAGCATTCCACAGGATGATGGATCAATAAATATTTTTATAGGTAACGGTCAGGCGCTTGTCTCTGGTTATCGTGCTCAATCATTGAGTGAAGTACAAAATCAGTTTGATCCCTCACGTATCGATGTGGGTTATAAAGTGGGTGCCAGCGTAGTAAATGTAACTGACCAGTTAAATGGTGGTAAATTGGGTGGAATGCTGGATTTTCGTAAAAACATACTGGATGAATCAAGAAAATTACTGGGTAATATAGCTATAGGTTTATCGGACACCTTTAATGACCAGCACAAACTTGGCCAGGATATTAACGGCCAATTGGGCAGTGATTTCTTTACCGTGCCAGCTATTCAAGTGCAGCCTCGCGTATTGAATTCTGGTTCAGGACTGGTCACGGCATCATTGGTCAATCCAGATGCCGTCACTACCAGTGATTACCGCTTGACCTATGGCGGTGGAAATACTTATACCTTGCAGAGGCTTTCTGATAACCAGACATTTCCGATAAATACGGGCGGTACGTCACCTTATACTACGGAAGAATTTGATGGATTTTCACTACAACTTACAGCAGGTGCAGCCGTTAATGACAGTTTCCTGATTCGGCCTGCTTACTCAGCGGCTCAAAACATTGGTTTATCCATCAAGGATCCGAAGAATATTGCAGCGGCGGCGCCTATTCGTACATCAACAGCAATCTCGAATACCGGATCGGGAGCCATTAGTCCCGGGATAGTTAATTCACCCAATAATCGTGTCAGTCTGCAATTTACATCAGCCACGACATATAACGTGACAGATATCACTACGGGCGTCTCGTTGGCCCAGAACTTGCCTTATGTGTCTGGAAATAATATTCAATTCAATGGATGGACAGCACAGGTCAGCGGTGCTGTTGTGGCGGGCGATAAATTTTATATTGACAAAGCGGTCACTACTGCCGATACAGCTAATGTCGGGGTTGGTGCCATCAGTCCTGCGACGGTTAACCCGCCGGACCCAAACTTGCGGGATACCGTTACTATTACATTCAACAACCCGCCGACAACCTTTAATGTAGCAGGTGCTACCACAGGTAGTCCGGTTGCAGTGATACCTTATGTGAATGGTCAGGCGATCAGCTTCAATGGATGGACAGTCAAGCTGACAGGTGCGCCAGCTGCAGGAGATGTGTTTACGGTCGGTGCTAACACGAATGGTGTAGCAGACAACCGTAATGCTTTATTGCTGTCCCAGTTCCAGACGCAACGTACATTGAATAATGGCACAGCAACGTATCAGGATGCCTATGGTCAGTTGGTGGCAAGCGTTGGGACGCAAACCCATCAGGCCAAAATTTCACGGGATGTGCAGGAAGTTTTGAAGAATCAGGCCATTGAGTCGCGAGATTCATTGTCTGGTGTGAATCTTGATGAAGAGGCGGCTGATCTGGTGCGTTTACAACAAGCTTACCAGGCTGCCGCGCAAGTTATCTCGGTAAGTGATACCTTGTTTCAGACGCTACTCGGTGCAGTAAGAAGGTAATATATGCGAATTTCCACACAACAACTACAACAGCAAGGCATCAATTCTATGCTGGAGCAGCAGGGAAAACTGGGCAAGACCCAGTTACAGGTTTCTACGGGACGGCGTATTTTAACACCAGGAGATGATCCTGCTGCGTCGGCTCAAGTATTGAATCTGACTCAGGCCAAAGAAGCGACGCAGCAATATCAGGCAAACACAGAGGCGGCACGCACGCGACTTTCCCTGGAAGAAAATGTTTTGTCAGGTGTGGGTGATCTTTTGCAGCGTGTTCGGGAGTTGACAGTACAGGCCAATAATGCGCCCTTGAGTAATAGTGATCGTAAAGATATCGCACAGGAAGTTCGCCAACGTTTGGACGAGCTTCTTGCTTTGTCAAATACTCGTGATGCCAGTAATGAGTATTTGTTTTCAGGATATCAAGGTCTGGCGCAACCTTTTTCTCCTGCTTCATCGGGAAATTATAACTATAATGGTGACGAGGGTCAGCGCTATCTTCAAATAGGTTCAAACCGACAAGTAGCGATAGGTGACTCTGGAACATCCGTGTTCCGCGCCATTCGCAATGGCAACGGGATTTTTTCCACTCAGGAAAATCCTGCTAATACGGGTACCGGGGTTATTGATCCTGGGACAGTCAATGGCACGTTCGTGCCTGATACCTATACATTAGCCTTCATTCAGGTGTTACCTACAGATCCGGTGACTTACACCGTCACAGGTGTAGCAAGTGGTGTGGTTGCTTCGGGTACCCATACCAATGGCGGCAGTCTCTCATTCAATGGTGTGCAGACCCGTGTTTCAGGAACACCGGCTAATGGAGATACATTTACCGTTTCACCCAGTGCCAACCAGGATATATTTTCGACAGTGCAAAATCTCGCACAGGCACTGGAAACGTCTGTTGGCAGCCCAGCAGGTCAGGCACGGTTCAATAATGCAATGAACCGCACGCTGATAGATCTGGATCGTTCTCTGGATAACATCATTGATGTCAGAACCAGAATAGGATCACGGCTTAATGCCATTGATGCCCAGCGGAACCTCAATGATTCATTCAAGTTGCAACTTCAGGAAACCATTTCCAATCTTCAGGATCTGGATTACGCTGAAGCAGTCAGCAGACTGAATTTACAGATTACCGGGCTACAGGCGGCACAACAATCCTTTATCAAGATTCAGGGTTTATCATTGTTTAATTTTCTGCGTTAGATTCAGTGGTTCTTTGGAGGGATTTATAGGGCAGAACACTGAATAACAGGTTTATACTCAATCAAAATCATACCAAGATGTAATAACTTCTGCTTTTCGACCGTGTATTAAATGGCTCGTTAATCAAATACTCTTGCCAGTCTCACAGCTTGTATTTTTATAATAAACAATACGTTATTTTCGTTTCGGTTGTGCCATAAGATATCGGGTATCGGGTAAGCGCTCATGCTTAACGCCTTAAAGCATTTTTCTGATAATTTTCCTAAAGTTCAGTTTCTCGACAACCGATATCTTTGTTGGTAGCGGTGAATGGGTCCCTTTGAGGAAACATATCCGCTAAGTATAAATCTCCGCAGACAGGTCACCTTATGGGTGAAATCTGCGGCACGATGGAGAAAATCTCATGGCTCAAGTTATTAACACTAATATTGCTTCACTTAATGCACAGCGTAATCTGAACACCTCTCAAAGCTCCCTGAATGTTTCCTTGCAACGTTTATCCTCGGGGTTGCGTATTAACAGCGCCAAGGACGATGCTGCAGGCCTTGCCATTTCAGACCGTTTCACTACCCAGATTCGTGGTTTGAATCAGGCCAGCCGTAATGCCAGTGATGGTATTTCACTGTCTCAGACATCCGAATCTGCCCTGGCCGAGATTGGCAATAATCTGCAGCGTATTCGTGAACTGGCGGTACAGTCGGCCAATGCCACGAACTCGGCTTCAGACCGTTCGGCACTCGACCTTGAAGTTCAACAACGCATCGCTGAAATTGATCGTATTGCAAGTCAAACTTCATTTAATGGCCGGAAAGTACTGGATGGTAGTTTCGGCAGCGCTGCCTTTCAGGTGGGCGCCAACGTGGGTGAAACTATTACTGTTGGCCTCAGTTCCAGCGTAAAGGCAGCAAGCATTGGCGCCTATGTCAGCCAGGCGGGCGCTACAGCAGTGACAGTCGCTGCTGCAGGTGCGGGTACCAATAACACCAGTACCTTGCCTGCAAGTGCATCGTCCTACAACGGTGTTTCTGCCACGGCATTCAATGGAACGAACTTTAGCTTGAATGGCACAAACATTCTTAACTCTGCCAACTATACCGGTACGGCTGCACCTACCCAGCAGGATTCCACGAGCGCCTTTGCCAAGGCAGCTGCAATTAACGCTACAGGCATTGCAGGCATCACGGCAAGCGCAGATACGACCAAGACTTTTGCGGCCTCTGTTACTGGTACAGCGGGTACCAGTGATTTCCTTAACTTCAGTTCCTCCGCAGGTGTTCTGTCCTATTCTCTGTCGGTCAATGGACAGGCAGTATTGAGTGCAACTGGTAACGTCAGCATTGCTGCAGCGGTTCAGAACATTAACTCGTTTTCATCAACCACGGGTGTGGTGGCGTCATTACAGGGAACATCGTTACAGCTTCAGGCTGCCGATGGGCGTAATATTGATATTAACGAAAGTTTTGCCGTTACAGGAACGACCACGACGAGTGATATCGTTGATTCTGTGTTCTCCATTAATACCTCAACAGGTACTGCTGGCTTCAGTCTGGCCGCAGGAACGGAAACCTATCGCGGGAAGATCACATTGAGCTCTCCGGCTTCTGTCACATTGGGTGGAACACAGGCAACGGCCGGATTTACCGGTACACTACTCTCAGCTTCCAGCAGTATCCAGTTGCAAACAGTCACCTCTGTTGCCAATGCCAATAATACAATTCTGGCGGTGGATGCCGCATTGACATCAGTAAGCAATCTGAGGAGTACCTTCGGTGCGATTCAGAATCGTTTTGAATCGGTTATTTCCAATCTTGATACGATATCTGAAAATCTGACTGCTTCACGCAGTCGGATTCTGGATACGGATTTTGCAGCGGAAACAGCAGCGTTGACCCGCGGTCAGATCCTGCAACAGGCCGGTACGGCGATTTTGGCTCAGGCTAATGCGTTGCCGAACAACGTATTGTCACTGTTACGGTAAACCTGAAAATAAATTCACCCAAGCAGGGACGCCTGGGTGAATTTCTTTATTGAAGGCATGAGGTGTACAGTATGATGCCAAATGTTATACAAGTTGTAACCACGAATTCACCCATATCACCACCAAGGAATAATTTACAATCTGTGACTGAGAAACCTGCTGCTTTATTGCCTGTCGTAGATATTAAAAAACAGGATATCGAACCCAGTCAACAGGAGCTTGATCATGCCGTGAGCAGACTTAATGAATATATACAAAACTCACGACGTGATTTACATTTCAGTGTAGATAAAGACAGTGGCAGAGTGGTAGTGAAAGTGATTGATTCTGAAACACGTGAAGTTATTCGCCAGATCCCATCTGAAGAAGTGATCGCTTTGGCACACGGAATAGGGTTAAAAGAACCTTCTGGGGTATTGCTACATAAAAAAGCATGATTATAAATGGAAACATTAAAAATGTATGTATCCTGAAATATATTAACAGGAATAATGTGACGAAACTCAATATAAATACATATGCTTTAGTGAAGGTATATTAAAGTATGGCAACCATTACATCTACAGGTATTGGTTCGGGTCTGGACGTCTCAGGGTTGGTCAAACAATTAATGGCGGTTGAGCGTCAGCCCTTGGCTATTCTGGATAATAAAGAGGCTTTTATTCAGGCCAAGCTCAGTGCCTATGGAAATTTTAAGGGCGCTCTTTCATCATTTCAATCATCAATGAGTGGATTGTCCAACCTTTCAAAATTTACGGCATTCAAAGCCACGTCTTCTGACTCGACGGTTGTTACATCTTCAGCTTTCGCTAATGCCGCTCCGGGTAGTTACGCCGTTGAAGTCACAACGCTGGCTCAAGCTAATAAACTTCGATCCAAGACATTCGCTGATATTACAAACAATGTTGGAACAGGAGTCCTGACTTTTCAATTTGGAAAGGTGAGTGGAACGTCATTTATTGCCAATAGTGAAAAACCATCGCAAACGGTTACCATTAGTCCTGAAAAAAACAGTGTCAGCGGAATACGTGATGCCATAAATGCGGCAAATATTGGCGTAAGTGCTGCCATTTTAAATGATGGGACAGGGAATCGTTTGATTTTTACATCGAAGGATAGTGGTGAAAATAATAGTCTTAAAGTTACTGTTGCAGATACCAGTGACGCCAGTAATGTGGATGATTCAGGATTATCTCAGATCGCTTATGACCCGTTGGGTACCGTGGGTAACGGTAAAAATTTAACAGAGTCAATTGCCGGACAGAATGCGACACTTAAAATCGACGGAATATCCGTCAGTAAATCCACCAATACGGTGACGGATGTCATTCAAGGAGTCACACTGAATTTATTCAAGACAAGTACCACAGGTGTAGCAACAACGGTTGCTGTGGTACGTGATGTGGAAGTGGTTAAAACATCCATCGATTCCTTCGTCAAAGCCTTTAATGATATTAATAAAACGGTTAAGGATCTGACCGCATATGATGCCGCGACTAAACGTGGATCTATTTTGCAAGGCGATATCTCTGCCTTGTCAGTGGTCGCGCAGGCACGTAAAACGTTAAATGCAACATTAACGGGATTGAATGGTAATTATACGGCACTTTCCACGATCGGTATTTCCTTTCAGAAGGATGGTTCATTGCAGCTGGATGCTGCCAAATTACAGAAGGTAATTGATACCAATTTCAATGACCTTGCCGGGCTATTTGCTGCTCAGGGCAGACCCACTGACAGCTTAGTAAGTTATATCAATGCTACAGATAAAGTTCAACCGGGGAGTTATGCAGTTTCGGTAAGCCAGTTGGCAACGCAAGGCGCTAAATCAGGTGTCGCTACAGCATCATTAGCCGATACCGCAGGAACATTTACGACGCCTTTTGTTATTGATGCTAATAACGACACCTTTGCGCTGAAGTTGAACGGTATACAATCGAATACCATTACCTTGACACAAGGAAGCTATGCTACGGCAGCGGCGCTTGTGGCAGAGATTCAGTCAAAAATTAATGGTGATGCTGCATTTAAAACGGCAGGAGTAAGCTTGTCGGTGTCATTTGATAGTGCGACGGACAGTTTGTCGTTGACTTCGAGTCGTTATGGTGCGGCATCGTCGATAGAGATTACAAATGTCGACACTGCCACGGCGGCGACTCTGGGGTTCAGTGCAGGTACTGGCACGTTGGGTGTGGATGTGGCTGGCACGATTAATGGCGTTGCAGCAGCGGGAGCGGGTCGATTTTTAACGGGCGCGTCAGGTGATGCGGCCGAAGGACTGAAGCTTGAAATTGCTGGAACCGCTACAGGGAGTCGTGGTACGGTCAATTATTCTCAGGGTTATGCTTATCAGTTGGACAAATTGGCAGGTCGATTGCTTGCGAGCACAGGTCCGATTGCTACTCGAGCTAGCGGTCTGGATAGTAACATTAAAGAGATTAATCAGCGCCGCGTAATTCTTAATCAACGTTTTGATGAAATTGAAAAGCGTTACAGGGCACAATTTTCTGCCCTGGATAGCGTGCTTGGGAAGTTGCGTAATACCAGTGATTTCCTGACGCAGCAATTGGCGACACTGCCAGGTTCAGGTAAATAGGATGGTTATACAACGTATCAAGGTGAGGTAGGCCGTGGAGTTCTGGCTTGCCGTGTCAGTATTAAAGATGGGGAGATAGCAGTGAATTATCCTGGAAAGAGCTCGGCATTACAGCAGTATGGGCAGGTAAGCGCACAATCAGGCGTGGCTTACGCGACTCCCCATAGACTGATTCATATGTTGTTTGATGGTGTATTGGATAAGCTTGCATTGGCTCGTGGCCATATGCAGCGTGGTGAGGTGGCCCTGAAAGGTAGCCATATTGGTTGGGCTATTTCAATTATTGATGGATTAAGAATGAGTCTGGATAAAGAGGCTGGAGGTGAGATAGCTCAAAACCTTGATGCACTATATGATTATATGCAGCGCCGTTTATTGCAGGCCAATTTGAAAAATGATGCTGAAATACTTGGTGAAGTGTCATCATTATTGCGTACCTTAAAAGATGCATGGGGCCAGATTCCTGAAGAGTTGCATAATACTCCCCAGGCCGCAGCAGCGGAAGCGGTAGCGGTGATTGCTGATGCAGGTCGATGAAATGCGTCTGGGTCAGACGCATGCAACGACTCCAGATCAGGAGCCGTCTTTGCGTGTGATTGTAGGGTTAACCCGGCACATGTTGCAAATAGCGCAATACGAAGATTGGCTGACTTTGGTGTCCCTGGAAGAAGCAAGAAGTGAATTGATTGCCGCTTTTTTCGCACAACCGGTTGCTGATGATCATGCGTCTGATATTGCAAATGGTATTCGTGAAATACTTGCAATGGATCAGGACATCATGCTGCTCAGCGAAGGAGGGCAACAGCAGGCAGTTAATGGTCTGCGCCAACTCCATCGTGCGACTCATGTCATACAGGCCTACGGTGACGGTCAGGCACAGATGGCGTAGCGCTTCTTGTGGCCAGATAATCATTGTACGGTAGCCCGGTTTACTTTGTAATTGGCTGCGTCCGTGGAAAAATCAGACTATCGGGTTCCCATGGCTGTGTTTTGACTTAATTTTTGTTGTTCCCTCTTGTATTGTCCCCTGTATATCTTGTATCTTTTCCAAATGACTAATTTACCTTTGATTCCCGGTATAACCGGTTTGATTTATGAGGATGTTATGCCTTTGCGCTGGATGCAGCTCACGCAAATGCTGACAGAGGCGCAGCGTATTCAATGTCAGGAGTTAAATGAAGAAGTCCTGCGTACCATTACTTTGCTGGACGAGCATTTTTCGGAAATGAACGATGAGCATGATGTGACGACCCAAGGGTTGCAGCGTATTGATTTCAAGCTCAATCTGGTGCTGGACTTGGTCGGCCAGGTATTGGCGTATAATCTGACGTTACCGGACGCTGTCAGTGTCAGTTTTAATACGGATGCTGTTCAGTGGGAAGGGCTGTCTGCGCCGGATCCCGGCACAATGGTGAAAATAGAGCTCTATGTGAGCCGCAAATATCCCCGTGCTATCGTGCTGTACGGCAAGGTACAGGCAGTGCAACCTCTGGCGGGTACGTTTAAGACAGGGGTGATACTGGAAGGTTTGAGTGAGATCGCGCGTGATGGCCTGGATAAACTCATTTTCAGGCACCACCGTCGTCGTGTTGCACACGCTCGTCGCATCAATCATGTCCCATAAATCATTGAAAACAAGATAATTTGTTGCGTGTAATATAGCCTTTGTGGCTAATGCGCACTCATATTTTTGGTAATTTTTTGATAAATATGAAGTTTTACCTCCCGACAAAATTTTGACTTCTTCCCTTATCAGTGTTTAACTTAAGGAATATTGGTGCGTGTCATTATGTGTGTAATGAAACGCTCTGGCCCTTAGGCATTGGGGCAGTTCAATATGGATTTCTCCGTATAGCCTGGTAGTAGGGGGTACACGAGCATTGTGAGTACATGGATGTATATGAACAGCCCGGCGTAATGGCCGAGTCCCGCAAAAGCGTTGCAGGAATGGCACACCAATAACTTCAAATCAGTTTCTTGATGAAACAGGCCGTATTTAGTGGATATGGGGGTTGTAATGTCATCGTCCAGTGTATTGGTCATTGATGCAGATGAGCGAAGGTGTTTGAGCCTTAAAGCCATACTTGAGTTTATTGATCATGGCCCGGTGCAGATTACCGCGCCAGGCGTGTGGCAAGAGAGTCTGGCCGAGCCGGAGAGTATTGCGGCGATTCTGTTGGGTAATTGTGGGTCTGACGAAATTCAGCTGGAAGTGATGGGTGTCTTGAAGGAAAATCACCCGAATATACCCGTCTTGTTGGTAGGGGATGGCCGCGAAGAAGCACAATACCCGGAAGCTGTCAGAGCCGCTGCGTTCAGCTATCTCGAGACGCCGGTAAAGTACCGCGCATTAACCACATTGCTACAGCAGGCGCAAACCCATCGCGCGCTTTTACGTGATAGTGAGCAACCACCTGCACTACGTCCGGATCGTTCCCCCGAGTTGTTTCGTAGCCTGGTCGGTAATAGTCGTAGTGTTCGTCAGGTACGCAAGCTGATTGAGCAGGTGGCGACGTCAGATGCAACCGTTCTGATTTTGGGTGAATCAGGTACTGGCAAGGAAGTGGTTGCCCGTAATCTGCATTACCATTCCATGCGTCGTGCCAAGCCGTTCGTGCCAATTAATTGTGGTGCCATTCCCGCTGAATTGCTGGAAAGTGAATTATTTGGACATGAGAAAGGTGCTTTTACCGGTGCCATCAGTGCCCGGCAAGGGCGTTTTGAAATGGCAGAAGGTGGTACGCTGTTTCTTGATGAAATTGGTGATATGAGCTTGCATATGCAGGTAAAGCTGCTGCGTGTATTGCAGGAGCGCACCTTTGAGCGGGTAGGTAGTAATAAAACCATTATTGCTAATGTACGTATCGTTGCGGCCACACATCGCAATCTGGAAGAAGCCATTAAAGAGTCCAGATTCCGGGAAGACCTGTACTATCGACTGAATGTATTTCCCATTGAAATGCCCCCCTTGCGTGAGCGTTTGGATGATACGCCCTTGTTGGTGGCTGAACTGATTACACGGTTGGAGCATGAAAAGCGTGGTTCAGTGCGTTTGACGCCTGCAGCAATGATGGCGCTGTGTCAGTATCACTGGCCGGGGAATGTACGTGAATTGGCAAATTTTATTGAGCGTCTCGTGATCATGCATCCGTACGGAGTGGTGGATGTGCAGGATATGCCGGATAAATTTCGGCCAGCAGGCGGTGTGATTGGAGAGTTACATTTGGTATCTGATGCCCAGTTCGATGATACATTACTGAGCGATGAATCCTTTCAGGCCAGTTACGACAAGGTGTCAGTACCGCCACGGCTGCCACGAGAAGGACTCGACTTAAAAGAGCATTTACATAATCTGGAGTATGATCTAATTCGTCAGGCTTTGGAGGATGCGGGCGGTGTTGTTGCGCATGCTGCCGAGCGTCTTAAGCTACGCCGTACCACCCTGGTTGAGAAGCTGCGTAAATATGGTTTGCATCGTGGTGATGAAGCGCCATAACTTTGACAAACAAGCGCTGCCCCTATATTCAAGCAGTTGATTATATAAATAATTTCTTCGTAAGGCACGTTTTTTGCTCTAAAGCTGTAGGTGAGAGAATTATTCTCATCAGACAGTTTTTCATTATGGAGAGCAAAAAGCGTGACGATTTCATCAAATGCACCGTCGACACAGGATCTGGCGGGTGCATTCCAACTCTTCGCTCAGGTTTCGGAGCAGCTTGCAGCGTCTTACCATGTACTGGAAGGGCGTGTTGTTCAGCTGACGGCTGAACTTGCCACAGCACGTAGCGAGCGTCTTGTCCATCTCACGGAAAAAGAGCACCTTGCCAACCGCCTTGAGCATCTACTGAATGCCTTGCCGGGCGGTGTAGTTGTGCTTGATGGGGTGGGTTATGTGCAGGAATGCAATCCGGCAGCCCTGGAGCTATTGGGAACACCACTCCATGCCGTGCGCTGGCTGGATGTCATTGACCGCGCTTTTGCACCACGTTCTGATGATGGTCACGAGGTATCGTTACGTGATGGTCGTAGGGTAGGTATCTCCACCTGCTCACTTGGTTCACAGTCGGAGAATGCGCAGCCGGGTCAGATTCTATTGATCAATGATCTTACTGAAACACGTGCCTTGCAAGAGCAGCTGGCACGTCATCAACGCCTTTCCGCAATGGGGGAGATGGCGGCTTCGCTTGCGCACCAGATTCGCACACCATTGTCTTCCGCCATGTTGTATACCTCCAATCTTTTCCGTTCCGACCTGGATCTGGTTTCGCAACGGCGATTTTCAGAAAAATCCCTTGCCAGTCTGCGTCACATCGAAAAAATGGTAAATGACATGCTGATGTTTGTGCGGGGTGGTGGTGCCATGGATCATGATGTTGCAATTCCTGTATTGCTTAATGAATTCCGCCAGGTCATTGAGCCGCAGTTACAACTTTATTCAGGAACGCTTGAGATACTTGATGAAACCACAGGAAGTATCAATGCGCGACATATACATGGAAATAAAGACGCATTACTGGCTGCAGTATTGAATCTTGCAACTAATGCCATGCAGGCATGTGGTGAAGGAATACGACTGCGTCTCAATATAACAGGTGACAGTCATGCGGTATATTTTAAGTTGAGTGATAACGGACCGGGAATTCCAGAACAATTTCGGGAACGCATCTTTGAACCATTTTTCACTACACGCTCATCAGGCACAGGCTTGGGATTAGCTGTAGTACGTGCTGTAGTGCAAGGGCACCATGGTGAAGTTTTCCTGGATTCGTCACACAATAAAGGTTGTACATTTACGATACGGTTGCCAATAGCGCATGTTGCCGCTCATCAGGAGGTGGCATGAACGTCATGGCAGCAAGAATACTGGTAGTAGAAGATGATACGGCATTGCGTGAGGCATTATGTGATACGTTGGAATTGGCAGGTTATTACGTGTCATCTGCATCTGACGGACAAATGGCATTAGATATTTTGAAAAGTAATGCTGGCGAAGAAATCTGCATGGTAGTGAGTGATATACAAATGCATCCCATGGATGGGCATCATTTATTGAAAGCTATTAAGGTGCGTTGGCCAGCATTGCCAGTTTTATTGATGACAGCACATGGCTCAATCCCTCAGGCCGTTGCAGCAATACATGATGGCGCAGTGGATTATCTGGTTAAGCCCTTTGAAGCAGAAGTACTGGTGGTAATGGTAAGTCGTTATATCAGGGAACCGTCAGAAAAAATCAATGAGCCGGATGTTGTTTCTGCAGATCCACGTACACGTGAGATCATGGATCTGGTGCGACGTGTAGCAGGCAGTGATGCCACAGTATTAATCAGCGGTGAGAGCGGAACAGGCAAGGAGGTATTTGCACAAAGTATTCATCGCCACTCCAGTCGTTCATCAGAACCGTTTGTTGCCATTAATTGCGCGGCTATTCCGGAGAATATGCTCGAAGCGGTATTATTTGGATATGAAAAAGGTGCTTTTACGGGGGCTTATCATGCTGCACCTGGAAAGTTTGAACAAGCTCAGGGAGGCACGTTACTGCTGGATGAAATTTCTGAAATGAGCCTTGGGTTGCAGGCCAAATTGTTGCGGGTTTTGCAGGAGCGTGAAGTGGAGCGATTGGGTGGACATAAAACGATTGCCCTGGACATAAGAATTATAGCAACGTCCAATCGTAACTTGCATGAGGAAGTTTCCCAATCCCGTTTCCGTGAAGATCTTTTTTATCGATTAAATGTTTTTCCACTCCACCTGCCAGCATTACGGGAACGTAACAGGGATATTATACCATTGGCGCAGCGCTTTATAGAACGTCATCATCATGATGAAGGTGCGCTGCCTATATTATCGGAGGATGCTATAGCGCAATTGATGGCGTATCCGTGGCCAGGAAATGTGCGGGAGTTGGACAATGTAATACAACGGGCATTGATCATGAAGTCAAGTGCAATTATTAACGCCAGAGACCTGTGCTTCCAGAATTCGATTGTAAAAATTAATGAACAGACCGGTGCGGAAAATAATAATGTACAAGAGCCCGTATTTTTGGAGAGTGATTTGAAGAGTCATGAGCAAAAATTGATTGTTGAAGCATTACAGGAAACACAGGGTAATCGTAATGATGTTGCAAAGAAGCTGGGTATCAGTCCACGTACGTTGCGCTATAAGTTGGCGAGATTACGTGCGTCAGGAATTACCATACCAGATTGATAATAGAGGGACATATGGATAACAAGATAGATGTAAATCAGTTGCTGGCACAGATGCGTAGCATGTCAGCACAAGCGCAGAAAAAGCCGGATA
Organism: Gammaproteobacteria bacterium; assembly: GCA_023266055.1. GTDB lineage: Bacteria > Pseudomonadota > Gammaproteobacteria > Ga007554. The sequence goes on from JAHFRW010000001.1 coordinate 87,950, forward strand.
TTTCTGAAAATCTTCCGGCAGGACAGGCCAGTTTCGCCAGTCTCTTAACCAGCAGTATCAATAGTGTGAATGACGCCCAGCAACACGCAGGAAGTCTGGCGCAAGCCTTTGAAGTAGGTGACTCAAAAGTTGATATTAATGAAGTCATGATCAATCTTCAAAAGGCTAATATCTCATTTCAGGCCATGACACAGGTGAGAAATAAACTGGTATCTGCTTATCAGGAAGTAATGAGTATGCCTATGTAAATTGAATAACAGATTAGAATAATCGATTTTTTAAAATTTTATGGCAATGTACGCTTAACCAAAGATACGAAGTTAAAAATGGCAACCACTAAAGCAGAAAATATGTCAGCATCAATGCGTGGTTTTGGTAATTTACCGATACTTCGCCAGTTGGGATTAATGATTGGATTGGCTGCCAGCGTGGCACTCGGTGTAGCCGTTGTTCTATGGTCTCAAACGCCTAATTATCGTGTTTTGTACAGTGGTCTGGCTTCTCAGGATGCCTCACAGATCGCCGACATTCTTCAAAAAGATGGTATTGAATATAAGGTTGATGAAACAACCGGTGCGGTTATGGTAGGAGCTGATCGTGTACACGCTGCGCGCCTTAAGCTAGCGGCCCAGGGTCTTCCAAAAGGTACAACACAGGGTTTTGAATTTCTTAATGAGCAAAGCACCTTTGGTTCCAGTCAATTTATAGAAACCGCCCGCTATCAACATGCTTTGGAAGGTGAGTTAAGCCGCACGATCTCGACACTGGGTAATGTACAGAACGCGCGCGTACATTTGGCCGTTCCCAAGCAATCAGTATTTGTCAGAAATCGGGAACAGCCTAGTGCATCAGTGCTCATCAGTCTTTTCCCGGGCCGTGAACTGTCGGAAGGTCAGGTATCTTCCGTGGTGCATTTGGTTGCGTCCAGCGTGCCAAATATGAATTCTGAGCGGGTTACCGTGATAGATCAAAAAGGACGTTTATTAACTGTCCCCGAGTCATCACGTGGTATGCAGCTAACCACGAATCAATTTGAACATCGTCGTAAACTTGAAGATTATTATATCAAACGCATAGAAGATATTATTTCACCGATATCGGGTGTTGGTGGTGTTCGTGCCCAAGTTGTCGCGGAGCTGGATTTCAATATTACAGAAGAAACCAAGGAAACGTATAATCCGGAACAAAGTGCTATACGGAGTGAGCAAACTGTTGATGAGCAATCAGGGTCGCCTGGTGGTGGTTCAGGAGGTGTGCCAGGTGCATTAACCAATCAACCACCGGCCGGAGGTACAGTAACTCCCCCTCCCACCACGGCTGCAAACACGAAAACGCCCACTAATCCGGCATCTCCCGGGGCTGCTAGCAATGGTTTACCGCTTAACAGCACAAAACGCGCAACCCGCAATTATGAGGTTGATCGAACGATTAGTCACACCCAAATGCCGAGTGGTGCAGTACGTCGCTTGTCTGTTGCCGTTGTTGTAGATGATAAGCAAACACGGGGGCCAAAAGGTGAGGCTGTTCGTACGCCCTTGAAACCCGAAGAAATTGTTCGTCTAACCTCCCTCGTCAAGGAAACGGTTGGTTTTAACGAGGCACGTGGCGACACACTTAATATGATTAATGCTTCATTCACAATTCCTATAGAAACGCCTATCCCCGATCAGCCGATTATTGAGCGTCCATGGGTCAAGGATCTGGCCAAGCAGGCTTTGGGAGCGATAGCCGTGTTAATTTTGATATTTTCCGTGCTGAAACCTGTATTGCGTAGCCTGGCTGAAAAGGGGAAGACCATTCCGCCGCCGCAGTTTCAGCAGATGGATGGTAACCCAGGATTACCTAATATGGCAGGAAATCAAATGGGTTTGTCGGGTGACAGTCCGATGCAGCAGGGAATGACACGGCAAAATAGCAGTGAAAATTATGACGCTCAATTAGCTAATGCCAAGGTATTGGTTGGACAGGATCCGAAGCGGGTTGCTCAGGTTGTAAAAGGATGGGTTGCATCTGATGCCTGAGGAGAATAGTCAATTTACGGGTTCGGAGCGCGCGGCTATTTTGCTGATGACCTTGGGGGAAAAGGATGCTGCCCAGATATTAAAACACATGGCTCCCAAAGAGGTTCAAAAGTTGGGCCAGGCAATGGCTGTCATGACGAATGTCACCAAAGAACAAGTTAATACTGTTCTCAGGGATTTTATTGTGACGGTTGATGAGCAGACATCTCTGGGTATTGGGTCTGAAGATTATATTCGTAAAGTAATGATTGAGGCATTGGGGGAGGATAGGGCCTCTGGTTTAATTGACAGAATTCTCCTCGGAAAAAATACTAAAGGATTAGAAGCATTGAAATGGATGGACCCACGAGCCGTTGCAGAACTGGTTCGCCTGGAACATCCTCAAATTATTTCAATAGTACTTGCATACCTTGATAGTGATCAGGCGGCAGCGGTATTAGCGCTTATGCCAGAGCGTATGCGCCCGGATTTATTGATGCGCATTGCCACTCTGGATGGGATACAGCCTTCTGCTTTACGCGAGCTGGATGGCATTATGGAAAAACAATTTTCAGGAAACACTCATAATGTTAAGTCAGCCAGTGTGGGTGGCGTAAAATCAGCCGCTAATATAATGAATTACATAGAAAATACCGAAGAAGCCGCGATTATGGAGAAAATAAAGGATGCCGATGCAGATATAGGGCAAAAAATTGAAGAGCTAATGTTTATCTTTGATGATCTTGCCGAAGTAGATGATCGTGGTATGCAGGCCTTGTTACGTGAAGTATCCAGTGAAACATTGATCCTTGCGATGAAGGGATCAGATCAGAACTTAAAGGAAAAAATATTCAAGAACATGTCAAAACGTGCCGCAGAAATGTTACGTGATGATCTTGAAGCCAAGGGCCCTGCCCGATTGAGTGAAGTAGAGGCTGCCCAGAAAGAAATATTGACGGTAGCCCGACGTTTATCGGAGTCGGGTGAGATTTCATTGGGTGGAAAAGGAGAAGATTTTGTCTAGAATATCACCAAGCAAAATCATTTCCGGTGAAGATCTTCGTGCTTACCAGAATGGCGAGATACCTGTTGTAAAAATAATGGAAAGAATAGTAAATAATCCGTACACACCGCAGAGCATGGAGCAGGAAAGAAAGAATATTTATGAAGAAGCCTATGTTGAAGGCTTGGAACAAGGCAAAAAAAAAGGTTATGCCATGGGGCTTGTGGAAATTCAAGCTCAGGCAGAACGATTAATGAAAATAATAGAGGTGCTTCACGAACCCTTATTACAGCTTGATGATCAGATGGAAAAAGAGCTGGTTGCCCTGTCAATTTCAATTGCGCGTCAGATTGTTCGACGTGAACTTAAAATTGATCCGGGACAAATTGTTGCGGTTGTCAGGGAGGCTGTGGCAAGTTTACCCGTGGGTTCGCGTAATATTAATTTGCATCTTCACCCCGAAGACGCTTCCTTAGTACGTAATGCGTTGTCACTAACAGGGAATGATAAAACCTGGCGTATTGTAGAAGATCCGATAATTCCAAGAGGTGGTTGCAAAGTGGCTACTGACATTTCCCAGATTGATGCGACAATTGACACTCGAATAGCTGCCATTGCTGCGACCATACTGGGGGGGGTGCGTGGTCATGACAGAGCAGACTCATGATGTGTTGAGAAGTGTATTGTGGCGGGAGCGGTTAATTCAATGTCAGAAAAGATTGAGTTCCCCTCCACCATTAATCGTGGAAGGGAAATTAACCCGTATGGTAGGGTTGACCCTGGAGGCAGTAGGATGTCAGGCCGCAATCGGAGAGCGCTGCCTGGTCGTTGGCCCTGATAATACAGTTGTTGAAACAGAAGTAGTTGGTTTTTCTGGTAATAAAACATTTCTAATGCCTACCGGGGAAATTCGCGGTTTGATTCCTAATGCACGAGTAATTCCCGTACGGCGCTCGTATGATGTTGCAGTAGGCGATTCTTTGCTTGGTCGGGTTCTGGACGGTGCAGGCCAGCCTCTGGATGGGCGTGGACCGTTACGCACAGTCGCAACAGCACCATTGGCTGGGCGCTCCTTTAATCCATTGTCTCGTCGACCTATCTGTGAACCTCTGGATGTTGGTGTACGTGCTATTAATGCCTTGTTGACCATAGGTCGAGGGCAACGTATGGGGTTGTTTGCCGGCAGTGGTATTGGTAAGAGTGTGCTATTAGGTATGATGACACGTTTTACAAATGCGGATGTCATTGTAGTTGGTTTGATTGGTGAGCGTGGCCGAGAAGTTAAGGAATTTATAGAAAATATTCTGGGTGAGGAAGGTATGGCACGGGCAGTGGTGGTTGCTGCTCCTGCGGATAATCCACCCATGATGCGCTTACATGGTGCGATGGTGGCCACAAGCATTGCTGAATATTTTAGGGATCAAGGGAAAAATGTATTATTACTCATGGATTCGTTGACCCGTTTTGCGCAGGCGCAACGAGAAATTGCACTTGCCATTGGTGAGCCACCCGCAACAAAAGGCTATCCGCCCTCTGTATTTGCCAAATTACCGCAGTTGGTTGAACGCGCCGGTAACAGTGACGTTACCGGAGGATCAATTACGGCATTTTATACAGTCTTAGTTGAAGGCGATGATCAGCAGGAACCTATTGCTGATGCGGCACGCGCAATTCTTGATGGGCATGTGGTGCTTAATCGTCAGTTGGCTGATGCGGGTCACTATCCTGCCATTGATATTGAGGCTTCCATCAGTCGGGTTATGACAGATATTATAGATGCACCACAGCAGAATTCAGTGCGGCGATTCAAACAGCTTTATTCAACCTACCAGCAAAACCGTGATCTGATTAATATTGGTGCATACACGCGGGGAAATGATGTGCATGTTGATCAATCGATAGATTATTATCCCAGGTTGATGGAATTTCTGCGTCAAAACATGCGGCAGGCGGTATCGCTTTCCTCAAGTGCTAATGAGCTTGGCGTGTTAATGAAGTAGATGAGATTTCATGTCCTCGCTAACGTATTCTATATCCCATAAGAATTGGTGTGTCTTAACCACAATGGTTGCATTACATGACGAGTAAGTCGGATCGGCTTCGCCCAGTTGCCAGAGCTACCGAGAAAAAAGAGCGTAGCGCCGCTATTCTTGTTACGGAAAGCAAGCGATCGCTTGATGAAGGTATGTTGCAGTTGGAACAGCTCGATATATATCGTAACGAATATATAGAAATGTTTCGTGTGATCGGTGGACAGGGCTTGTCTGTACAAAAAATGCAGGAGTATCGAATCTTTATTGCCAATCTGGAGTCCGCCATCGCTCAACAGCGGCAGTTAGTAGAAAAATATCAGGAAGATTATGATGCCAATAAGAAAATCTGGTATGCATCACGCGGAAAAGTAAAGGCATTGGATGCAGTTATTGTACGCCACGAAAAAAAGAAACAGCAAGAGGATGCGCGGCGTGATCAAAGAGAGCTCGATGACCGCCCTCAGCGCGTCAATAGCTTTGATGAAAAGGAATAAGATCTCCAGTAAAATCTAAGGAAGTTCTGAATGATTTGTCATTTCGACCGAAGGGAGAAATCTTATATCCTGCTGATTTTATTGATTCTCGCAGTAACAGATTTTTCGCTAACGCTCGAAATGACAAATTATTTAGAGGGTTCCTGAAAATTTCACAGTTGAATTGCCATGCTGCTGTGGCACTGTTTGAATATTGGTATGTAATCCTGGATGCTTTATCAAGAGATCCTGCATATTTTACCTGGAATCAAATGACCAAGATATTCCCTGATGTAGGAGGTGAGAGTCACGTCATCGACATCATTTAATTGCTTTGCCGCTAAGCTGGAAAAGCCACGATTTCTGGACAATTTTTTAATTCCGCCATCCTCTATTACAATGCAGCAATATACATATTTAATCTCGAAAACTATGGTGCCACTACGCTTCATGGGGTGATGATATTGAGTGGACGGACCAAATTTGAAAGCCATTGGCTTGGGAATCGAGCATGGCATTATATCGGTAGAATTTTTTTGATCTAAGTTTCTTTTTGAGATGTTAACGTCCACGCTGGGCATGAGAGCCCATCACTTGTCATGGTTTGAATCTGGCTTGCCATATACCTCAACAGGTGTGTGGCTGCGGTGAGGGACACGAGTGGGTGTTGTTATTTTTATTAATTCAATGACTATGGTGCAGGAGGGAGAGTTGTTCCTGTGTCAGGATCAGTCGGGCTGACGGCCAGATATCCGGTGAGGGAATGACACTTCAAGGACAACACACCCAATATCTGTCCTGAATGGGCCGTGAATCTCGCCAGCAGGGCGGCTAGCGTAATGCCCCACTTCCAGCCATTGGTCAAAAGCCTGATCATAAAGACGACCACTGACGATAAACACTTCTTCCGGGTAGGGGTGATTTTTTTCACCAAAAAATGAAGTATCTGCGCCGGGGGCAAAGCGGGTCAACCGGGTGTATTCTCCAGTCGTTGGATCAATGCTCAAGGTGAGTTCTTCAGCTTTTCCCTGTAACCCTTCGATAGTTATCCATCTGTTCCGATTTTCTGCGGTAAGAGGATTCCAGTACATGGTCGTTGATTTGGGCATGCCATATTTCCTGAATTAGTGGCTGATGACGGTTTCAATAATGCCGGACAGTGCTTTTTGTAAATTCGTAACTACAGGGCAGTCCGTGATGCCATGGCGTTGAGCCAGAAATTCGGGGGAATTGTAACCGAGCCAGACGTGGCCCGAGGCATCCTCCCAGGCCAACACTTTCAATGGTAGATCAATGCCCACAGATTGCGCGCACTCCATGAAAGGGGTGCCTCCCTGCGGGTTTCCAAAAATGAGAAGTTCCGTGGGCCGCAATGTTTTGCCCACATTAGCGGCGCCTGCGGCATGGTCGATTCTGGCGAAAATATTAAGGCCACGCTGCTTTACAATATCTTCGAGTCGATTCATCGTGTCTTTGGTATTGTGAGGACTTTTGACGACTATCAATCCATCTGCAGCCATAGTCAGTGACGCAAATGTCACAGTGAGGAATGTTAACAGGAAATTAAAAAGTTTCATGAGAAGCTCCTTTTCTCAGGGAAAAATGTGGATGCGATCGGGTATTGTACAGTGAAAATCAGCAATTATTCCATGTTTGCAGGAATAACAATGCTTTTGATTGTCAGTCCATCAATGAACTGCTGGCAGTCGGTCTCGTACTTATGAAAAATCTGCTGTCCGGTGTAACACATGACTTGAATATTTCCATCGGAATCACCGTAATAATGGCCTCCCAAAACGAACTCAACACCGCCAAGTGTTGCGGCAAACCTGATTAATCCAACGCTATGGCCGTTGATTTTTTTTGTTTTATCAAGAAGCACGGTAGGTTCACTGCCTGCCTTGCTCTGCGCATTATAGAGAATGACGTTTCTGATGGCTTCTGTTGTTGCGGGTAATTCATCTGCTATCACCATGCCATAAAGTGGCAGGGATTTATGTCTGAATACTCTTTTGTTGCCTCCTTCATTGTCCTGTTGCGGTGTCAGAATCCATATTGATGGATTGAAGGCCAGGGAGAATCTCTTTACTGCTGTCTGGTACGGAGAGTCTGAACCATTGGGTGAGGATGTGGCTAGCGGTACTGTGCTATCAAATTTCCAGCGTCCGTCGGGCGACAGAATTACCTTGCGCCCGTCTTCTGCAATGGCACGCAGTTCTTTCGCAGCGTAAGTTGTCTGAAAATATACAGCACTGAACAATATTGCAAGTATTTTGAAAGAGAGTTTCATATCGCTCCTGAAATAATAGAAAGTTTCGCTCAAAATACGGCTGTATGATATCAGGTGATTATCATATAGTTTAAATCTTTTTACCATGTTGAGCCTCTATTTTTTTCATGCGCCCGTCTGATGTGCCATTATTTTTCTATCAACACGATCCAATGGTCTATAATTAGGGGTATTTTCCTGTGCCGCCTAATTCATTCGGGGTTTTATGCTGTGCTTCAGGCAATAGATGGGAGGGGTTTTAGATTGACCAGCCAAAATTTCTGGGTCAGGTGCGCGACAGGATGCGGATGAAGCAGTATAGTATACGTACGGAACATACTTGTTGAAGATGAGTCAAGTGTTTCAGTTTATGAAAAACGGCATCCGCTGAATCTCGCAGCACCTGATGCGGAGCGGTTTTCGAATCGCCTTATGATGAAGAGAGACATGACGATGTTGGCCCGGTTATTTTTTGTGCGAAGAGATGTTGTGGGCAGGATTTTTTGCAGGATAAGACTTGTGCCTTGTATGCAGGGGCGTGGCCTCTGTGTATGAATTATTTATTCACTTCTGGATAAGTCTGTAATGACGGCTTCCGTACCTTCCGCCGAAAATACCACGTTGGAGTCTTTGCCTGTTACTGCCTTGAAGCGGGTTGGCCCACGTGTGGCTGAGTTACTCACAAAACTTGGTATCCGTACAGTGCAGGACGTGTTATTTCATTTGCCATTGCGTTATCAGGATCGTACTCGCGTGGCACTGATAGGTACGTTGCGGGTGGGTGATGAAGTGTCGGTGATTGCCGAAGTGCAGTTGAGCGAGATCAAGTTTGGGCGTCGCCGCATGTTGCTGGTACGTGTAGCGGATGGCAGTGGTGGCATGCTGCTGCGTTTCTTTCATTTTTCGGGGCAGCAGCAATCGGCATTTGTGCACGGTGCGAAAGTGCGTTTTTTCGGTGAGGTTCGTTCCGGGCCGGGGATGCTGGAGATGGTGCATCCTGAATACCGAATTATTAAGGATGCCATTATAGAAGATGCGCCGGTGCTGGATGAATGTCTGACCCCCGTGTATCCGGCAACCGAAGGTGTACAGCAGAATATGTTGCGTGCGATGACGCAGCAGGCACTGGATTTGATGCTCAATGGCGCATTGCGCGAAATATTACCCACCAAAATTCTGGAGCAGTTGCGCCTGCCGTCATTAACAGATGCGCTGGCGTATGTGCACCGCCCACCCCCGGATGCGCCATTAAGGAGGCTGTTGGAAGGTCAGCATCCGGCGCAGCAACGTTTGGCATTTGAGGAATTACTGGCGCATCATTTGAGTTTGCGTTTGCTGCGTAATAAAACCGCACAACAGCGCGCACCACGATTACATGTGCCGGGTGTATTGATGCAGCGTTTATTGGAGGCGTTGCCGTTCACGCTCACTGGCGCACAGCAACGTGTGCTGGATGAAATTATTCATGATCTGCGACGCGAGCATCCCATGCAACGGCTGGTACAGGGTGATGTGGGTTCAGGGAAAACCGTGGTGGCCGTCTGCGCGGTGTTGCATGCCGTGGAAGCGGGTTTCCAGGCCGCAGTGATGGCACCCACTGAATTGCTGGCCGAGCAGCATCTGCAAAATTTTACGGCGTGGCTGGCACCGCTGGGTATTGAGGTGGCATGGTTGTCGGGCAGGCAAACCGGCAAGGCGTGGCAGGCAGTGGTGGAGCGGCTGACATCAGGACAGGCGACCGTGGTGGTGGGTACGCATGCCTTGTTTCAGGAGGGTGTGAAGTTCGCCAATCTGGGATTGATTGTAGTGGATGAACAGCACCGTTTTGGTGTGCACCAGCGTTTGGCGCTGCGTGAAAAAGGTGTGAAACATGAAGGAGGCCATGGCCGCTATCCACACCAACTTATTATGACAGCCACACCGATTCCACGTACGCTGGCGATGACGGCGTATGCTGATCTTGATAGTTCCGTAATTGATGAATTACCGCCGGGCCGCACGCCAGTGGACACCGTGGTGGTGGCCGACACGCGTCGTGCCGACGTGGTGGAGCGGGTGCGTCATGCCTGTAGTACGGGTCGTCAGGCGTATTGGGTGTGTACGTTGATTGAAGAGTCCGAGATGCTGCAATGTCAGGCTGCTACTGATACGGCGCTGCACCTGGCCGAGGCGTTGTCTGAGTTGCGTGTGGGATTGATTCACGGGCGGCTCAAGGCATCGGAAAAGGAGCAGATTATGGCCGCTTTTAAAGCAGCCGAACTGGATCTGCTGGTGGCGACTACGGTGATTGAAGTGGGTGTGGATGTGCCCAATGCCAGTTTGATGATTATCGAAAATGCCGAACGTCTGGGGCTGGCACAGCTGCATCAGTTACGGGGCAGAGTAGGGCGCGGCACGCAGAGTAGCAGTTGTGTTTTAATGTATCATGCCCCATTGTCTGCCGATGGCCGCACACGGCTGGCCGCCCTGCGTGAGACCAACGATGGTTTTGAAATTGCGCGGCGTGATCTGGCATTGCGTGGGCCGGGTGAAGTGCTCGGTACACGTCAGAGCGGTATGCTGCTGTTGCACATTGCGGATCTGGTGCGTGATCAGGCATTGATTCCCAAAATAGAACAGGCGGCGATAGTGTTATTGGAACATTATCCGGAACGTGTACCTGTCTTGATCAAGCGTTGGCTGGGTGATGCCGCGCGTTACGGCGAGGTATAAGGCTTGTTGCGATTTGTGTTTGCTCGTCTGCTCAGTGCCATTATTGTTGTGCTGGGTGTTTCGACGTTTGATAGGGCCGGGTATAGATAACATGATTATTGCGTTAAGTGCCGTGGGCTGGATGGGGTTTGCGCGGTTGGCGTGGGTGTGCAGGTACTGTCAATCAAGCAGCGCCTGCACGTGACAGCGGCCGTGTCACTGGGAGTGAGTCATGCTCCTTGTCGTGCGCCATGTGTTGCCGCTGGCGTGGGTACCGTTGATTGTGGAGGCCAATTTTGCAGTGGCAGGTGTGGTGATTACTGAAGCGGGGCTGTCATTTCTGGGTCTGGGGGTGCAGCCTCCTGAAGCGTCGTGGGGGAATATCATTTGTGATGGGATACGTTATGGCACCGCATATGGTCCTGGCGCCAAATGTTGCGCTGATGCTGGTCGTCTTGGCGGTCAATTTGCTGGGTGACCAGCTACGAGATTGGGCTGGTGTACGCTCGTGCCGGGTGCGGTGAGGCAGGGAAAGGCAAAGGGGCAGGACGCTATGGTGAAGATCCATGCCGGCTTGGAAACAGGCATTTTGGCATGATTGCAGTGTACCCTGAAAAGTGCCTGCTAAATCTCTAGAATTGGCCGATAACTTAAGTAGAGCGATGGAGTTTTCACTGGCTCGAAAGGTATCAGATCAGCGCGTCTGCCCCGTATTTATGTTGTGTTAATTTATAGGGTAACCCAATGGTAAAAACTAAAGCTGTCGGCAAGCGTCTTTTTGTACTGGACACTAATGTTTTAATGCATGACCCTTCGGCATTATTCCGTTTTCATGAGCATGATATCTTCTTGCCCATGATTGTTCTTGAGGAACTGGACAACAATAAACGTGGCCCCTCTGAAGTTGCCCGCAACGCCCGTCAAACCAGCCGCTTTATGGAGGATCTGTTAAGAAATCGCACGGAGCAGGGCATTGACGGTGGATTCGAATTACCCGCACCCAATAATGCTTCGTTTAAAAGCGGGCGACTGTTTTTTCAAACGCAGATATTAACGCATGATCTACCCTCCAGTTTTCCTGGCAGCAAACCAGACAATAATATTCTGGAAACCGTGTTGGCATTACGGGATCAGCAGCCCGATGTGACAGTGATTCTGGTTTCCAAGGATATTAACCTGCGCATCAAGGCGGCAGCGTTGGGCATTCCTGCGGAAGATTACCAGAATGACCAGGTGCTTGAGGATCTCACGCTGTTGTACAGTGGCCAACTGGAATTGCCGTCCGAGTTTTGGGATGAGCACAGCAAGGAGCTGGCGTCATGGAAAGAAGAGGGCAGAACCTATTACCGCATTTCCGGGCCGGATATTGCCAGCTGGTATCCCAATCAGTTGGTGCATGATGGCACCATGAACGGCTTTGAAGGTATTGTGCGCCGTCTTGAAAATGATACGGCGGTTGTGGAGCTGTGTGTCAATTATCGTAACGCGCATCATGCCGTGTGGGGCATTAACGCGCGCAACCGTGAGCAGAATTTTGCGCTTAATATGCTTATGGATCCGGCGATCGACTTTGTGAGTCTGCTGGGTAACGCCGGTACCGGAAAAACCCTGTTGACACTGGCGGCAGGGTTGGCGCAAGTGCTGGATGATCGTCGCTATCAGGAAATTATCATGACCCGCGCTACCGTACCCATGGGTGACGATATTGGATTCCTGCCGGGTACGGAAGAAGAGAAGATGGTGCCATGGATGGGTGCGTTAATGGATAACCTGGAAGTGCTTTCCACGGCGGATGGCGGTGAATGGGGTCGTGCGGCGACCAATGATTTATTGCGCCATCGCATCAAGATCCACTCACTGAACTTTATGCGTGGCCGTACCTTCCTGAATAAATACGTCATTATTGACGAGGCGCAGAACCTGACGTCCAAGCAAATGAAAAGCCTGGTCACCCGTGCCGGCCCCGGTACCAAGATCGTATGCATGGGCAATGTCGCACAGATTGATACGCCGTACCTGACCGAAACCACCTCGGGCCTGACCTTTGTGGTTGATCGGTTCAAGGACTGGCCGTACAGCGGACACATCACTTTACGCAGTGGAGAACGTTCTCGTCTGGCAGATCACGCCGCCGAAATTTTGTAGAACGCCTGTGCAGGGCCGCACCTCCAGTGCGGTTCTGCGCATAATATCATCAGTCTCGGAGATGGCTGAGTTTGAAGCCTCGCGGGCTGTCTGGTTTCCTTTTCCTCGATTAAGTCGTATAAAATACACGAGCGTACCTGCGTTGATCCTGTTGCCATGACTGATGTGGCAGATGATCCTGAAGTGTATTGTTTAATATCGAATCAATGTTTTGCATGGAGCGTGGATGGAAAAGGTAATGCTTGAGAGCAGCGGTTCACACGGCAAGGGGGTTTTTGCCCGTGAGCCTATAGCACGTGGGGAGCGCATCATGACGTTTTCCGGTGTCTTGTTTACACGTGATCAGGTGGACTTTGATGACTATCATCTGCAAATAGGCGAAGATATGTATCTGGGGCCTTCACGTGGTCTGGATGATTATGTTAACCACTCCTGTGAGCCCAACAGCGGTTTCCAGTCGGTTTCCGAAGGCGGATATCCTCAATCACTGGCCGGGAGTCAGATGCTGCCTGTGCTGAATCTGGTGGCATTGCGTGATATTCTGTCCGGAGAAGAAATTACCTGGGATTACAGCACCGCCATTGATGAAGCTGATTTTGCGGGTTTCCCGTGTAGTTGTGGTGCATCCTTGTGCCGTGGCAAAGTGGCGTCGTTTCGTTATTTGCCCGCCACCACGCAGCAGCGGATTCACCCCTGGTTGATGCCATATTTACAGGACAAGTATTTTTCCAGCGGCGGTGCATAATTATGATAGAGTATTGTGATTACCATTCTTGGATTAAACCAGTTAAAAGGGGACAGCATGCCTACGCCAGTCAGTAACGCGCCTGCTCAGGATCGCCGCGCGCAATCCTTGAGAATGATTCAGCAGTTAGTGGGTTTACGTACCGAAACATTGGTGCTTTTTTCGGAATTGGCGCGTAAAAAACCGTTTCAGCAATCGCAGGATGTACCGGAATTGCTGCAAAAATTCTGTGCGTCATTAATTGATTACACCGCAGATGGTCATTTTCAGTTATACCGCCACATTGCCGAACGTACCGAGCGTCGTTTGGCAGTAAAGAAAATCGCTGACCAGATCTATCCACGTATCATGAACACCACGGAAACTATCCTGGCCTTTAATGGTAAGTATGATTCCTCTGAGCACGCAGGCGCTTTGCTGGCAGAGCTGGACGGTGATTTGTCAAAGCTGGGCGAACGTCTGGCAGACCGCATTGAGCTCGAAGATCGCCTCATTGGTGTATTGAACGAGCCGCGTACCCCCAGGGATTAGAAATTCATATTGCCAGGAGTGAGGATACGTGAGCGTAGCACGCCGTATGCGCCGTACGCAGCGTGTGGTACGGCTGATGTGGCATGTATTGATGGGAGTTATCGTTACCTACGGTGTAATGATTCCGCTCAATGTCATGCGTTGCCATCGACACCAGCGGGTGTTAGTGCAATGGTGGACGCGAAAAGTATGCCGTATTCTCAACTTGCATATCACCATTGAAGGTGCCGCACGCAGTACCCAGCCCACCTTGTTTGTTGCCAATCACATCTCGTGGCTGGATATTCCCTGCCTGCTTTCCCGTGTTGATGCGGTGTGTGTTTCCAAGCATGAAGTAAAGCACTGGCCGCTCATTGGCGCCATGGCGCGACATGCTGGTACGGTGTTTATCCGGCGTGGTGAACATGCCGCAGCAGATGTGGCCGGGCACATGGCGCGTACGCTGGAAAGACACAAGAGCATTGTGTTGTTCCCTGAAGGCACGTCCACCGATGGCGAGACCGTGCGTAACTTTCATTCGCGTCTGTATGAAGCGGCTATCCACACCCACTCAACAGTACAAGCCGTGGCGCTTGCTTATCCGCATGCCGACGGCGTGCATCCGGCAGCCCCTTTTGTGGATGATGTGACGTTATTTCAACATCTGTTGCGCGTGGCGGCTGAGCCGGTCATGGAGGTGAAACTTATTTTCTGCACACCGTTATCTACAAACGATACCGGGCGCCGTACCCTGGCGGCCGAGACCCATGGCCAGATCATGGTGGCCCTGAAAAAAAGCGTCCACCCCCGGAGTAACCGGGGGCGCAAGGACACACTTTGAACGCAGGCGTTACGCCTTGCCCTGTAATTGCAGCAAAATCGCCTCATTCTCCAGGGTCGAGGTGTCCTGTGTAATGGGTTGGCCGCAGGCGAGAGTACGCAGCAGGCGGCGCATGATTTTGCCGGAACGGGTTTTGGGCAAATTGTCTGCGTAGCGAATGTCATCGGGTTTGGCAATCGCGCCAATCTGTTCTCCCACCCAGTCACGCAATTCCCGGGTTAATGCCTCGTCAACACCGTCTGCCGGGCGCGGCCCTCTCAGCACCACATAGGCAAAAACCGCCTCACCCTTGATATCATGAGGTCGGCCCACCACGGCCGCCTCAGCAACCCGTGGATGCGCCACCAGTGCTGATTCTATCTCCATGGTGCCGAGGCGGTGGCCGGATACCTTAATAACATCATCGGCACGGCCCATAATCCAGAAATAGCCATCGGCGTCGCGTCGTGCGCTGTCACCCGCCAGGTAATATTTACCCTCGAATTTACCCCAGTAAGTACTGATGTACCGTGCATCATCACCCCATACCGTGCGCAGCATGGACGGCCAGGGTTTCTTTATCACCAGATAACCACCCTGGTCAGGTGTGGTAATGCTATTGCCCTGTTCGTCCACGACATCGGCCACAATGCCGGGCAGGGGCAGGGTACAGGAACCGGGTTTGGTTGCTACCACACCGGGAATCGGTGCAAGCATGTGGCAGCCAGTCTCGGTCTGCCACCAGGTGTCTACAATCGGGCAGCGTTCATGGCCAATGACGCGGTGATACCACATCCATGCCTCGGGGTTAATGGGTTCGCCCACGGTGCCCAGCAGGCGCAGGCCTGACAGGTCATGCGCCTCGGGAAATGCATCGCCCAGCTTCATCAGGGCGCGAATTGCAGTGGGCGCGGTGTAGAAGATGCTCACCTTGTGCCGTGCACAGATGTCCCAGAAACGCCCGGCATCAGGGACAGTGGGCGCGCCTTCGTACATCAAGAGTGCCGTGCCGACCGCCAGCGGGCCATAGGTGACATACGTATGGCCCGTGATCCAGCCGACATCGGCGGTACACCAGAACAGGTCATCATCGCGGATATCAAACACCCATTTCATGGTGGTAATGGCGCCCAGAAGATAGCCACCGCTGGAGTGCTGTATGCCCTTGGGTTTGCCAGTGGAGCCTGAGGTGTACAGTAAAAACAGCGGATGTTCGCTGCTCACCCATTCGGGTGGGCAGTCGCCGGTGGCATTGTCAATGGCGTCATGCCACCATACGTCACGTCCCGCCCGCATGGTAATATCGTGGCCGGTGCGCTGGTAGACCACGACGTTTTCAATGCTGGAGCAACCCTTGTCCAGCGCTTTGTCAGCCGCCGCCTTAAGTTCCACTATCTTGTCGCCCCGATATCCACCATCGGCGGTAATCAGCATCCTCGCGCCGGCGTCCTCAATACGATCACGTAACGATTCTGCCGAAAATCCGCCAAATACCACAGAATGAATCGCGCCAATACGCGCGCAGGCCTGCATGGCAATCACGGCTTCGGGGATCATCGGCATGTAGACGACTATCCGGTCACCAGAGACAATACCCAGTCTTTTTAAGGTATTGGCAAAGCGGCAGACCTCGTGATGGAGCTCGGTATACGTCAGCCGCCGGATGTCACCTTTTTCACCTTCAAAAAGAATGGCTGTTTTTTGACCTCGCGTTGCTAAATGGCGATCGAGGCAGTTATAGGAAACATTCAGCAGGCCATCCTTAAACCAGGCGTAGTGTGGTGCGCGTGAACTGTCCAGCACGCTCTGGAAAGGCCGTTGCCAGGTAATTTCCTGTTGGGCCAGATTCGCCCAGAACGCTTCATGGTCTTGATCAGCCTGATGTTGTAGTGCCATCAGCTCGGTGTGTGACCTGACGCGCGCGCGCGCGGCAAATGCCTGCGGTGGTTCAAACAGGCGGTGTTCATGTAATATGGAATCAATATTGTCGGTGTTCATTAATTCTCCATCGGCTCGGTAAAAGTGCAAAGGTACAATATACCGCACTGTTAATGGTCAGCCAGAGAGTGCGTGGCTGAGTCGTATCACAACGATTGTATGGGAAAAATGCCTAATCCGTCACAGGTTTTTAAATTTAACGCCTGACTTTGTGATGGGTTGCGCAAAACAACACGACAGTCATTAATATTTTAAAGGGTCAGCCGATACCTTCCAAGCATAGGGGGACGGCAAGCCAGGTTCATTGTATAATGGGTGTGATTATTTTAGGCTCTTCCAAGCTTGGCAAAAAGGGAAGGCAAGGATTTTGCTGTAAGTTTGTTTATCGTTAGCGGTTAATTACGGAAATAAAATGTCAAAGCAGGTATGTAGATTAGTGATTGAAAGTGTCGTCGAAGATGGACGCAAATTCCGCCCCAGTGACTGGATTGAACGTATCTCAACAACACTGGCCAATTTTGGCCCGGATCATCGCTTGCATTACGATGAGAGCGTACAGCCACGCGTTATTAATGGCGAGAAATGCCTAGTGGTGGATAAGGCGCTTGAAACGAGCAACCCGGTGGCGTTCGCCTATATTTTGGGGTTTGTACAGGCGAATCGTCTGCGGGTTCATGAAGAGCATCATGATAATTGTTAACCGCCCATCTGTTTTTCGCGGATTTCATCCAGTGTCTTGCAATCTATGCACAAGGTTGCAGTAGGACGCGCCTCCAGACGGCGAATACCTATTTCCACGCCGCAGGCATCGCAATAGCCGTATTCGTCGTTATCAAGTTTTTGCAGTGATTCCTCGATTTTTCGGATCAGCCTGCGTTCGCGGTCACGCGCACGCAGTTCCATCGTAAAGTCGGATTCCTGGGTTGCGCGATCGTTGGGATCCGGGAAATTGGCGGCTTCATCCTGCATATAATGCATGGTGCGATCAACTTCTTCCATCAGCACCCGTTTCCAGGCGTCCAGGATATTCCGAAAATGCTGCACCTGTTTTTCATTCATGTACTCCTCGCCCTTTTTTTCTTTATAGGGCGTGAATCCACGGAATTCGTCAGTGGTGCTTGCGGTTGCTTTGTTTTTGGGTGCGGCCATTGCTGTTTCCTGCGTAACTAACGGGAGGTATTATATCCGATACTTATACCAAACATAGGTTTTTTAGGCAACACCTGTATTGGGCCAGCGACCGCTGGATGCCAGATTTTTTATTGTATATGCATGATTTTTATGATATATTGCGCCAACTATTGAGTTGATGGGTGGGTTTTCGGGTCTGGATTGAAAAATAGTGTATCAGCCCCCATGATAATATCGAGCGTTAGTAGCACAGACTGTTTTTGCCTGAGTTATGGTGCAGGTGTCAGGAGTAGCCGAGCAGGAGTTTTAAATGCAGTACACATTACTTAAATCAAAGATACATCGTGCATGTGTTACCCATTCCGAGCTGGGGTATGAGGGCTCGTGTGCCATAGATAGTACCTTGCTGGACGCCGTAGGCATTCATGAATATGAGCAGATTCATATTTATAACATTGCCAATGGCGAGCGTTTTACCACGTATGCCATTCAGGCGGAGGCGGGATCCGGTATTATCTCTGTTAATGGTGCGGCAGCTCACAAGGCGAACCCGGGTGACCGGATAATTATTTGTGCTTATGCGATTCTCGGTCAGCACGAATTAATGTCATTCAAGCCCGTGCTGGTCTATGTCAACGAATATAATCAAATCACCCATTGTAAAAATCATATCCCTGCCCAGGTGGCGTAAGCGCGGTTTTCCTAATTTTGCCTTGCTTTTTGCATAAACAAGGCAAAATTGATGACACCTACTCTTGACAATACGTTTCATATTTCATACTTTTCCTCATGGCCGAGAGCTTTGGCAGATTCCTGGTGAGTCTGGTTTGAAGGTCTTGTGGTAGATCATATCTCTGGGGAGAAGTCATTTATGGCACGCGTTACCAAAAAACCAGTTACGCGAACACGCCGGCAAACCGTGCACACAAAAAAAATCCAACGCCCCGCACGCCGGGTAGTGGTGCTGGTTGCTACACGTAAAGGCGCGTGGCTGTTTCATGGCGATGCAGCGCGAAAAGTATGGCGAGTCAACGGGCCACATTTCCTTGGGCATATTATCAATCACCTGGTGCTCGATCCTCGTGATGGGCGCACACTGCTGGCGGCAACCAAATCAGGTCATCTTGGTCCGTCAATCTTTCGCTCCACCGATAGGGGGCGTACCTGGAAAGAAGCCGCGCAGCCGCCCGCATTTGCAAAGGTGCCCGAAGGTGAAAAGGGCCGTGCGGTTGATCACACATTCTGGTTGACGCCGTGTCATGCAAATGAACCAAATGCATGGTATGCAGGTACCTCTCCACAGGGCCTGTTTCGTTCTGATGACGGCGGTGATACATGGGCGCCATTCTCCTGCATTAACGATGATCCACAATACCGTGAATGGATGGGCAGTGTACAGGACGGCACGCCGGATGGGCCAAAAATGCATTCGATTATTGTTGATCCGCGCGATCCCGCGCACCTTTATTTTGCAATGTCGGGGGGGGGCGTTCATGAGTCGGTGGATGGTGGCCAACACTTTACGCCCATCGTGAAAGGAATGGAGGTGGTCGGCGGGTTTGACCCTGCCAATATTACCTTCCATGACCCACATTGCGTGCGACTTTGTCCCAGTAATCCAGACCGACTATATCAGCAGAATCACTGTGGTATTTATCGGCTGGATCGACCTTCTATTGAGTGGGTGCGTATTGGCAGGAATATGCCCAAACGGGTGGGTGACATCGGTTTCCCGATGGTGGTTCATCCCCGTGATGCGGAAACGGCATGGGTATTCCCCATGGATGGTCAGAGTGTTTGGCCACGTACCAGTCCGGAAGGCAAGCCGGCGGTTTTTGTCACGCGTAATGGCGGCAAGCGCTGGCAGCGCCTCGATAACGGTATGCCAGAGAGTCAGGCGTGGTGGACGGTCAAGCGTCAGGCCATGACAGCCGATGCGCGGGATCCTGTAGGGTTGTACTTTGGGACAACGAGTGGTGAGTTGTGGATGAGTCGCGATGAAGGCCAGCGCTGGATCTGTATTGCCCGGAATCTTCCCGAGATTTATGCGGTAGAAGCGGCGGAACTGCGTTGAGCTATTATTACCTGTGCCAATCTCGGTAAAGGCCTGTGGTTTGAGGCTGTGCTCATGAAGGTGATGATTCCAAGCCCGCTGATTTCTTATACCAAAACGCAGGAGGTTAAGGCGGCGGGTGCAACCCTTGCCGAACTGCTTATTGATCTCGATCGGCAATACCCTGGCCTGCGTTTTCGCGTTATTGATGAGCAGGGCCAGATGCGCGCGCACATGCGTTTTTTCATCAATCGTGAGCAGGTCTTTAATTTGGCTCACCCGTTACGTTCAAACGATACGGTGTACCTTGTGCAGGCGCTGAGTGGTGGATGAGTTACGGTCGTGTTTAGCGCAGGTTTGTTGTGCCGGGCGTGAGGTGGAGTGACCCGCTAAACGGGTCATTCCACCTCTGACCAAGAGGCTGTGGTTTCAAAGTTTACGGATTTTCCAAAGGGTTTTTGAAGGCTTGCCAGTCTATATTGCTAATGCCTGCGCCACCACCGTTGCTATAAGAGTAGTTGCCGGCGTCATACACCCATACCTTGTCTTCTGGTACGATAGTTGTAACACCCGTACTGAAATTAACCGTAGAGTAGGCACCATGTACAGAGGTATCCAGCCACCCCGCACCAGATGCAAAGGTATAGCGTCCCCCTGTAACGTCACCGTGTTGAGCGCTTGCTACTGCATCAAAGAATCTGGATTCGGAAGGGGTGTCGGTGTCATTCAGCGTAAGCTTGTTAACCATCAGGCCGCTGGCGCTGGTACTGTAATTAATGAGACTCATATCCAAGGCAAACTCACTGGACATAAGTCCGTCGCTGCTGGTGATGGTTTGTGTGATTTTAGGTTTTAGTGACGCGTCTGCCTTGAGAAATTCCTGATCCATTTCCAAGGATTTCAGGACTTGCCGTACCACAGTATGGGTCGGGTTCCCGGTGCCGTTACCGGTAGTGTGCTGATCACCTACCAAGGGAGTGCCAACGGTGGATTCGCTTGCTATTTGTCCATTACCGGACGTCCATGGGGCGGTGTTACCTCCTGCGAGCGAATTGCCACCACAAACATTAGGGTTGGAATTACAGCCCGGCCTACCCCCTGAGCTTGAATAAACGCTACCACTGGCGCGTACATAGGTTTCCTGAGCGAATACAGTGCCTGTAACAGGGTCAGGGGTAAGCGAACCTACAATCATGTGTACATATTGTATGCCGCCAATGGTTACATATTCGCGCAGAAAGGGCGTAAAGTCAGGCGCAGGTGAGTTGCCACCTCCGCCATGAAAACAATAAGCGTCAGTAGTTCCAGGGATATGGCACCGCGCGTACGTCATTTCATTGGATTGGCTGCCAGGTTGGATGTCTGCGCTTGGTTGAAAATTGAGCTCAAACGCGGCGCGCGCTTCCTGTGTGGTGGCACCAAAACCCCCTGCAACGAGCGCGGTGAAAATCAGTAAGTGTTTTTTTGTTATTCCCATGACCTTGTATGTACCATAAAAAAAATAGGGGCACAAGTTGTTTGGCGTGGTTTTATTTGGCATGGTCAATTATTTGACGAACGTAAAAGCGATATGCGGTGATTTTCGAGAATTGGGTGATGTGGTGTTTTCCATAAAACTTTTAACGAGTTATTTGCCTGGGGGTGCTCCAGCAATGGCATGGAGCATGGTAAAATAAATTTTTCTCCAATACCGTGGCGGATTTAAATTTTTCAGTGTGCTACTGGTGAGTGGCAGGAGGGTGGTGTGGAAGAAGTAACCAAGTTACAGGTGGAAACGGCGCTCAAGACATTTGTGGATCCTTATATGGATCGTGATCTGATGGCGGCCAATGCCGTTCGGCAAATTGTGATTGACGATGGCAAGGTGCAGGTGGAGATCGTGCTGGGTTATCCGGCTAAAGGGTATCATGCCGAGTTGGCCGAGACCTTGAAGACGTTGCTGGAGACTTTGGCCGGGGTGAAAAATGTACAGGTGAAGGTGTCGTCCCAAGTGGTTGCACATGCTGTGCAGCGCGGCGTAAAGCCCTTGAAGGGCATTAAAAATATTGTCGCGGTGGCGTCCGGTAAGGGGGGGGTGGGCAAGTCGACCACGGCAGTGAATCTGGCGCTGGCTCTGGTGGTGGAAGGTGCAGCGGTGGGTATTCTGGATGCCGATATCTATGGCCCCAGTCAGCCCATGATGCTGGGGGTGCGTGATCGACCGGAATCACGTGATGGTAAGTCCATGGAGCCGTTGATGGGGCATGGTTTGCAGTCGATGTCGATTGGTTATCTGATTGATGAGGAAGCACCGATGATCTGGCGTGGGCCCATGGTGACGCAGGCGTTGGAGCAGCTGCTCAAGGATACGCAGTGGCGTGATCTGGACTATCTGGTAGTCGATTTACCGCCGGGAACCGGGGATACCCAGTTGACGCTTACCCAGAAAATTCCGGTGAGCGGTGCGGTGATTGTGACTACACCCCAGGATATTGCCTTGCTGGATGCGCGCAAGGGTCTCAAAATGTTTGAGAAGGTGGAGGTACCGGTGCTCGGTGTTGTTGAAAACATGAGCACGCATATTTGTGGTCAGTGTGGACATGAGGAGCCTATTTTCGGTGCGGGCGGCGGGAGTCGCATGGCACAGCAATACGGCGTGGACTTTTTGGGGTCGTTGCCGCTGGATATTCGTATTCGTGAAGATGCGGATGGGGGTCGTCCGACGGTGGTGGCAGATCCGAACGGGAAGATTGCCGGGATTTATCGTGATATTGCACGCCGTGTTACGGCAAAGTTGTCCTTGCGTGCCAAGGATTACGCGTCGAAATTTCCGAATATTGTCATTCAAAATACTTGAGTATAGCTGGGGCCCGGCATGAGCATTAAATCTGATAAATGGATTCGGCATATGGCCGAAAGTCACGGTATGATCGAACCGTTTGAACCACGCCAGGTACGCGAAAATGCGGGTGGGCGAGTGATTTCATATGGCACATCAAGCTACGGTTATGATATTCGTTGCGCAGATGAGTTCAAGATTTTCACCAATATTAACTCGGCGATTGTCGATCCGAAAAACTTTGATGAAAACAGCTTTGTCGACATTCAGTCCGATGTGTGTATTATTCCGCCCAATTCGTTTGCCCTGGCGCGCACCGTGGAATATCTGCGCATTCCGCGCAATGTGTTAACCATCTGTCTGGGTAAATCGACTTATGCACGTTGCGGCATTATTGTGAATGTAACGCCGTTGGAGCCTGAGTGGGAAGGACATGTGACGCTGGAATTTTCCAACACTACGACGCTGCCGGCAAAAATTTATGCCAACGAGGGTGTGGCACAGGTGCTGTTTCTGGAGTCAGATGAGGTGTGTGAAACGTCTTATCGTGATCGTGGCGGGAAGTATCAGGGACAGCGTGGTGTGACCTTGCCCAAGGCGTAATGGGTTGATGTATTTTAGGGTTTGCTGATCTGCAATTCACAGCCCTTGTGCCGAAGCAATTTTCAGTTCAAGGTGGCCGTCATTGTCGCTGCGTTGCTCCAGTTTAACGGGCAGGTAGTGCATGTCAATGGCACACCATACCGTGGTGTTGCGTTCATCACCCATGCGTTTTATTTTTAATGTGCGCAGTTTTCCGATGGCTGTCGTGAGTGTTTCTTCACCTATGATGGTGAAACGGTAGGTGTTGGTTTTGTCACTTTCAGCAATGATGTACTCAAGGATTTTTTCGCCTTTTTTCAGGTCGCGCATGAGCAGGATCTGATAGCTCAATTTGTCCTGGGTGTTGGGTGGTAAGGGAAGTCGCAGTGTATTGCCGTTGTTGGTGTTGATGGCGATGCTGTTGTCCCAATCGAAAACCTGCCGGGTGCTGCGTTCCTTTCTGCCGCCGTAACGCTGTGTGATGTAGTGCAGGGGGCGGATGCTGTCATTTTGATAGGCCCAGCGGCTGCGTTCCACGATCTCGTCTTTTAGAAACCGCGCCAGTAATCCCGTGGCGTGCGCGACCGATTGGTAGATGAATTCGCCGTTGTTGGTGGCGCTAAGGGTGCGGATGGTTTCTCCCACTGTGATGCCACTACGGCTCAGGGTGTAGTGTGCCGTGAAGGCAGGTATGGTGGTTTCAGCGTGGCTCGTGGGTTGAAATAATAACCCTGTGCCTGCCAGTAGCAGAAAAAGCATGTTGCGCAACCAGAGTCTGGTTGCGGCCAACTCGGTGCATTTATGAGGGTGGGGGTGGTTGGACATGGTGTGTGTGTTTATAATCCACGGGCTGGCTTAATGGCATGCCATCAAGCATTATTTTACCTTGTGCAAACCGTAAGCGACCTTCGGCAAACCAGCGAATCGCCAAAGGATAAATGTCATGTTCTACTTTCAGTACGCGTTGTGCAAGGGTTTTGATGTTGTCATGGGGTAGTATCGGCACGCGTGCCTGAAGGATAACCGGCCCTCCGTCCAGCGCGTGGGTGACAAAATGGATGCTGGCGCCGTGTTCCGTGACGCCTTTGTCCAATGCCTGCTGGTGAGTATGCAGGCCTGTAAAGGCGGGCAGTAATGATGGGTGAATGTTGAGCATGCGCCCCTCATAGTGGGTCACAAATGCTGTACCCAGTATGCGCATAAAGCCGGCAAGTACGACGAGTTCAGGATTAAAGCTGTCGAGGGTGTCTTGCAGTGCCGCATCAAATGCGGCACGATCCGCATAGGCTTGGTGATCAAGAATCCGGGTGGGGATGCCAGCCTGTTGCGCCACGTGCAGGCCGGGCGCGTGTGGGTTGTTGCTGATCACAACACAGATTCGTGCGGGTAATGTTTGATTCTGAATAGCTTTGATGATGGCGTGCAGGTTACTGCCGTTGCCGGAGATGAGTACGGCGATGGGTAATGGCTGTGGCGGGTTATCCGGTGTCTCATTTTTCTCCGGGGCTGGCTGTGGCATCATGCGTGAATGGTCACCCGCTCGTCGGCAGAGGTGGCGCCGTGATTGGCAATTGTGCCGATGTGCCACGCGGTTTCGCCCTGAGCGTGCAGAATGCCGAGCGTGGTGTCAACATCGTGGGCCGCTACACACACTACCATGCCGATGCCGCAGTTGAAGGTGCGGTACATTTCCTGTGGTGCAACATTGCCATGCTGCTGCAGCCAGTCAAAAATGGCGGGGCGTTGCCAGGCGTGGGCGTTGATAATGGCCTGGGTTCCTTCAGGCATGACGCGTGGCAGGTTTTCCAGCAGACCGCCGCCGGTGATGTGTGCCAATGCATGTACCTGCACCTGCTCGAAGAGGGTCAGCAGGGGTTTGACATAAATGCGGGTTGGGGTCAGCAGTGTTGCGCCCAGCGTGCTGTCCTGAAAGTTCTGCGATAAATCAGCCTCACTGATGGCGAGAATTTTGCGGATCAGTGAATAGCCGTTGGAGTGCGGGCCGCTGGATGCGATGCCGATCAGTGCGTCACCCGCAGCGACCTTGCTGCCGTCGATGATGCGCGCTTTTTCCACCACGCCGACACTAAAGCCGGCGAGGTCATAGTCCTCGGCGGCATACATGCCGGGCATTTCTGCGGTTTCACCCCCCACCAGTGCAGCACCGGCCATCAGGCAGCCATCGCCAATACCTTTGATAACATCCGTCGCCTGATCAACGCTCAAGCGCCCTGTGGCATAATAGTCAAGAAAGAACAGTGGCTCGGCACCTTGTACGACCAGATCGTTCACGCACATGGCAACCAGGTCGATGCCTATGGTGTCGTGTTTACCCATGTCAATAGCCAGTTTCAGCTTGGTGCCCACGCCGTCGGTGGTGGAGACCAGAATCGGCTGGCGGTAGCGATCCAGAGGCAGTTCAAACAAGGCGCCAAATCCCCCCAGCCCACCGAGTACGCCGGGGCGATGGGTACGCGTCGCGATGGGTTTGATGCGCTGTACCAGACTGTTGCCGGCATCAATGTCGACGCCTGCGTCACGGTAACTGAGGCTGGGTTTGGGGGGGGTGTTTCCGGGTTTATTGTTTATGATAGAGGTCATTGAGTAGGTCGCATTTGCAGGCAAAGTGAGTGTATGATGGGGCTATTATCCCAGATTTTCCGTGATAGGGGCACCCCTATAAGTTTGCTGGAGCGGTGTCAGCGGCATTGAAAACAGCTTCAAATGCTCCTGTGCGGCGTGTACACTGCGTTTACCCCTGATTTTCGGCATGCAGGAAGTGGCTTATGGGCACCGCTTGAGCGAAATTTTAGCGTTGTCGATGATAGGATATTGATGTGAAAACAATCATTTTGTGGGGTAAGGCGGCGATTGCCGCAGTTCTGCTGGGTGTTATGCCGGGCGTATTATATGCTGCGGACGTTGATAGTCTGTACGAGACCGAGGTGCGTGTGTTTAGCCAAAGCGCCGCAGAACGGCAGGAAGCGTTACGTACGGCGTTAGCCGAGGTGATGGTCAAGGTGACCGGCCAGCGTACCGCACCTGCAACGTCTGGGCTGGCGAACGCATTTCGGCAGGTGGATCAGTTTGTGCAACAATATCGTTATCGATCTTTAGCCGAGAGCAAGCTGATGCCCTTGCCCGTGGCGACACTGGCCCAACCCGCCATACGCAAACCAGGGTCAGCACAGTCAGCCCCTCAACCCCCTGTGGCGTCTCCTGCAACCGGCAAGGAACAGGCGTTATGGGTTGGTTTTGATAGCATGGCGGTGAACAAGGTGCTGCGACAGGCAGGGCTGCCGCTGTGGGGGCAATCCCGTCCGGCCATGCTGATCGTACTGGCGGTGGAAGAACCATCGAATCGTTATATTCTGCTTGCCGACAGTGGTTCCGAATTGCAGACCATTCTGGAGGCGCGTGCCTGGTGGCGGGGTGTGCCGTTGATGGTGCCGCAGCGTGCGGAAGCAGATGGCGGAATACGCTTTCTGGAAGCGTGGAATAATTCGCAGGAACCCTTACTGCGTGCAGCGGCTCATGAACGGGCTAATGTTGCGTTACTGGGGCGTGCGACGCGTCAGGGAGTCCGCTGGCGGGTGCGCTGGACACTTTTTCAATCCGGTGAAGAACCGTTGCAGTGGGAAAGTACCGGCGATTCAACAGTGGATGTGCTGGGTGAGGGGGTTGATGGTGCAGCCGATGCGCTGGGCAAGCGGTTTGCACAATTACTCACTGATAAGGCGAGCAATACTGTGCTGATTACGGTAACGGATATTGCCACACTTGATAATTATGCAAAAGTGCTGCGTTATCTGCGGTCGCTGGATGAAGTTGCTGTGGTGAATGTCAGTCAGGTATATGCCAATAGCGTGACATTCCGCGTCGCTGCCCGTAGTTCTACGGATACTCTTCGTCGCACCATCGCATTGAGTAAAAAGCTGTCACCTGTTGTGTCTACCGTTATTGCCGATCCGCTGGCGGCGAGTGCTCCGCAGATGACGACCACTGATCCCGATTCTGCCCAGGTTGATGATGTTGCCCCTGGCGGAGTATCGCCTGCTCAGGCGGTAGAGTTGAAGTATCAATTACTGCAATGATCATCTGTTCCGGATTTTATTTTTGCAGGCCATTTTCAGGATAACGTATGACTGATTCGCAGAAATGGCTGGGGTTGTTTGTGCTTGCGGGCACGGGGGTGCTGTTCTATCTGCTCGCGCCCGTACTGACGCCATTTCTTATTGCGGCATTGCTGGCCTATGTGACCGACCCGTTGGTTGGCCGACTGGAAGCCCGTAAATTGTCACGGACTACCAGTACGGTGATTGTCTTTGCCGGATTAGCCATGCTGTTAATGCTGCTGGTATTGATTGGTGTGCCGTTGCTGGAGCAGCAGGTCAGCACCCTGGTCCAGAAGTTACCGGGATATGTGGACTGGATACAGTTTACAGCGGTGCCATGGGTACAGGATAAGCTGCAACTCGGTGAGCATGCGCTGGATATGGCGAGCCTCAAGCAGGCATTTTCCGAGCATTGGCAAAGTGCGGGCGGCATCATGGCAGGTATCGTCGCCTCGGTGACCAGCTCGGGTTTGGCGTTATTGGGCTGGTTAATGAATCTGGTGCTGATTCCGGTTGTAGCATTTTATTTGTTGCGTGACTGGAATGTGTTGCTAACGCGCCTTCGTGCACTATTACCGCGTGCTGTGGAGCCGGTTATCACGCGTCTGGCGCGCAATTGTGATGAAGTGCTGGGGGCATTTTTGCGTGGTCAGTTAATGGCGATGCTGGTGCTGGGTGCGATCTATGCGTTGGGTCTATGGCTGGTGGGTCTGGATCTTGCGCTGTTGATTGGCATGATGGCTGGGTTACTTAGTTTCGTTCCTTATCTGGGATTTGGCATCGGATTACTGGCGGCCAGTGTCGCTGCCGTGGTTCAATTCCAGGATTTATATCATCTGCTATGGGTATTTGCCGTGTTTGGTGTTGGGCAAGTATTGGAAGGCATGGTATTGATACCGTTGCTGGTAGGTGATCGTATTGGTCTGCATCCTGTGGTGGTCATTTTTGCCATCATGGCCGGTGGACAACTGTTCGGTTTCTTCGGTATGTTGCTGGCATTACCCGTGGCGGCCGTCATGATGGTGTTGCTGGATTATGTGCATGAACGCTATCTGAATAGCCGTCTGTATGTATTCAAGGATAACCCGTGAGTGTTGCCGCCAAACCCGTGATGGCGTCCGCCCAGTTGCCTTTGAGTATTGGCCTGCGTGATGACTGCCGGTTTGATAATTATTTTGTGGCTGAAAATCATGAAGTGGTGACCGCTTTGCAGTGTGATGCGGTCATCGGAAATGATGCGATTATATATTTATGGGGCAACACTGGCACTGGCAAGACCCATCTTTTACAGGCGGCTTGCCATCAGGCGTCCTTGATGGGTAATGGGCCCGGTGTTGCGGTGGCGTATCTGCCCTTGATGCAGGTTGACCAGCTTGATCCTGTCATGCTCGAAGGCCTGGAGCATCTTGCCCTGATCTGTATTGATGACATTCAGGCGGTTGCTGCGCATCCTGCGTGGGAAGTGGCGCTGTTTCATTTATACAATCGTATTCGTGCCAGTGGTGCACGTTGCATCATCTCCGGAAACAGTGGTCCAAACGGTTTGGGTTTGCAGATGCCGGATCTGGTGTCACGACTGTGCTGGGGGCAGGTTCTCCATCTTAATACCCTGGATGATGGCGCCGTGATGAGTGCATTGCAGTTACGTGCGCACCATCGTGGTCTGGATTTACCTGAAGAGGTGGCCCGCTTTTTATGGCGGCACCACCCGCGTGACATGGCATCACTGTTTGCTTTGCTGGAACGCCTGGATCGGGACTCGTTGGCAGCACAGCGCCGACTGACGATTCCTTTTGTGAAGACTTTTATGCTGACAGATGCACGGGAGACGCCGAACCATGATCTTGCCGGGTGACATACAGGATACCGTACGCCGTGCGCTGGCAGAAGACATTGGCGATGGAGACATTACGGCGGCATTAATTCCTGAAGCGGCGCGGTGCGATGCCATGGTCATCAGCCGGGAAAATGCGACGGTGTGCGGCGTGGCATGGTTTGATGCCGTTTTTCAGCAACTGGACAGTACCATACAGGTCATCTGGCATGTGAAGGATGGCGATGCAGTAGTTGCCAACCAGACCTTGTGTTCACTGCATGGCCCCGCGCGTGCATTATTAAGCGGTGAGCGTGCGGCGCTGAATTTTCTGCAAACCCTGTCCGGCACGGCAACGACCGCACGACGTTATGCTGATGTGGTACAAGGTATTTCCGTCAAGATTCTTGATACCCGCAAAACCCTTCCTGGTTTGCGTTCAGCACAAAAATATGCAGTGCGTTGTGGTGGTTGTTACAATCATCGACAGGGGTTGTATGATGGCATTTTAATTAAGGAAAATCATATTCTGGCAACGGGTTCGGCCACTCAGGCGGTTGCTGCCGCCCGTGTGTATGACTGGCCCGTGGAAGTTGAAGTTGAAACGTTGGGTGAAGTGCGTGAGGCGTTGGAGGCCGGCGCGGATATTTTATTGCTGGATAACTTTGATCTGGAGCAAATACGCGCCGCAGTGACCCTGAATAAAGGTCAGGCCAAGCTGGAAGTGTCTGGAGGGGTGGGTCTGGATAATCTGCGCGCGATCGCCGAGACGGGTGTAGATTTTATTTCCATTGGTGCAATTACAAAAAATGTTCAAGCCATTGACCTTTCTATGCGTTTTTCAGATATCCGCATATTTTCATGATGTTAATAAATGCACAAATGTGCCATACTGAAAAAAACCGGCAATGATTGAATGTATATCGCTGATTACTAAAAACTATGGAGGCATTGTGAAATTATCTTATTTGGCTGTTGTGTTGTCAGCGGCGTTGGTTGCGTTGAGTCCATTGCATGTGATGGCTGCAGAAAAGGCGATTGCCCCTGCACCTGAGATGGCAGCGGCCTCGTCACCCAGCGAAGGGAAAGTGCTTTCTTCCATGAATGCCTCCATCTATACATACATGGAACTGGAAGCCAGCAACAAGAAGCGTTTCTGGATCGCCGCGCCAACTACCAAGGTAAAAGTGGGGGATCGTGTGCGTTTTGTGGAAAGCATGGTGATGGAGAATTTTAACAGCAAAACCCTGAACCGTACTTTTGACCGGATTATTTTTGTATCGGCAGCAACAGTGCTGAAGTAGGTATTCGTCTATTTATGGTATGTATCGTCATCATCGTTGAGCGAAAAACCGGCTTCCTTGTCCTTGGCAAGCTCAAGGATCGAGCCACACCATCGCTACGCAAACGTACGATTCAGTATCATTAACAAACAGGCTCAGGCATTCAGATCCATCACTGCTGACAATGGTACAGAATTCCATCAATACCAACCCTGGCGTCAGCCAAGGAAAGCGAGCGGTGGCGGGTAATCCCCGGATAGCCGCAGGGGCCGG
This sequence comes from Gammaproteobacteria bacterium, assembly GCA_023266055.1. Lineage (GTDB taxonomy): Bacteria > Pseudomonadota > Gammaproteobacteria > Ga007554. The sequence goes on from JAHFRW010000001.1 coordinate 118,645, forward strand.
GAGTTTTGTCGGAGTCCGGGCGTGAGCCTGGGCGTAGACAAAACACAAGGCCACCCGATCAACGGCGTAGCGGCATGGTGGTAGCCATGGCGCCCCGCGTAAGTGGGGTGTCGTGGCGGACGACGCAGGCCTGTCCGGGCGCCGAAGGCTCCTTGTCGCCGAGCGCAGTCATTTTGGGGACTGGGATGTCCCAAAAAGGTTCGCGAGCACGGCGACACACTTTTTGAAAAAGAAACAGAGAGGTGCTTTTACTTCGTCACCCCACACTATATCCTGGGAAAGAGGCGCTAATGAGAATGCCAACGGATTGATCCGGCCATATTTACCCAAAGGAGTCTCTCTGAGTGACCTTACCCAACAACAATGCAACGCTATCGCTTATAAACTCAATACCCGTCCTAGAAAACGCCTAAACCTTCAAACTCCAGAGGAGGTGTGTTATGCCTAATTATTTTTGTTGCAGTTCATGCTTGATACGAAGTATTATTCGCGATCACTTTACCTCCTTTATCCCCCTATGTCAGGCTAGTGTAGTGCGTCAAACAGATTGAAGATTTTCGAGTTGTTGTCTTGCCCGGTTAATTTTGGCTAAAATTTCTTTAGTTATTTTAGTCCATACAAAAGGCTTTGGGTTGTCATTATAGCGCTCAATAAATGCTTCAATTTTCTGCTCCAAATCTGTGACTGATGAAAAAACACCGCGCCGAATTTGTTTTTCTGTAATGATCCCAAAGAACCTTTCCACGAGATTAAGCCAAGATGAACTGGTGGGGATGAAGTGCAGGTGAACCCGCTTATTACGCTTCAACCAATTCTTAACTTTTTCATGTTTATGCGTGGCGTAGTTGTCAACAATTAAATGGAGTGATTTGTCGGGGGGGGCTGTTTTTCGACAGTGTTCAAGAAACTCAGAAACTCTTGGTGGCGGTGACGTTGTTTACATTCCCCGATCACCTCCCCACTTTTTACATTCAATGCGGCGAATAATGTGCTGGTGCCATGGCGCTTGTCATCCTGTGTCATCGTGTCGGCTCGACCTTTTTTCATCGGTAAGCCAGGTTGTGTCCGATCTCATGCCTGTATTGAACTTTTCTCGTCTACACATAATACAACTGCATTTTCTGGCGGGCTTAAATAGAGGCCCACAACATCCGTTAGCTTCTCTTAAAAATCCGGATCATGGCTGATTTTAAATTGCTTGAGTAAGTGTGGCTTAAAGCCACAACTTTTCCACACACGCCTTACAAAACGATCGCTGACTGACAAGACCTTGGCCATGCCACGAGTTGACCAATGTGTTGAATTGTTTGCGGGGGGATTCATCGTCATTTCAATGACGCGACTTCTTAGTGTCGCCTGCGCTGCGCTTGATTTTCCACCCTGGTTGTTACCCCTTGGTCGGTCTTTTTCAATACCCTCGTGGCGATTTTTTTCATAACGATTACGCCAGCGTCCCACTTTGTTATGGCTGACCCCGAGTGCTTCTGCGATGGCTCCATTCGTTAAACCTTCGGCGGCCAATAAAATAATCCTGGACCGTTCCTGGAGTCTTACTGGCGTTTTCCGACGGCAAACGTTTCGTTCTAGCTGGGATTTTTCTTCTGAACTAAGCGTGATGGTTGCTGCGATGGCCATAGGTTGTACCTAAAATTGCTACGAGCCATCATTTTACATCTTACATCATTTCTTTAATCTGTTTGACGCACTACACTAGCATAATACTCGATCCCGTGATCTGTCTGGAAGATTAGCCCGGGAGTGGGTCTGCGTTTGCTCACCGCATTATTAAGCCCCAGCAAAGCCAACGCGACATTCTTTTGCGGGCCAAAGGCCCAACCAATAATGCGCCTGCCACCCACGCGTGGCTGGAGGCTTGTGTTAGGTGTTTGAGGGGTTGGTTGGGCAGGTACCCTAAAATTGCTCAGGATGGGTGAGGTATAGCGCAGGGTGGCCCAGCGGCGCT
>JAHFRW010000001.1:120707-133405 GCA_023266055.1 Gammaproteobacteria bacterium
ATGCGCCTGCCACCCACGCGTGGCTGGAGGCTTGTGTTAGGTGTTTGAGGGGTTGGTTGGGCAGGTACCCTAAAATTGCTCAGGATGGGTGAGGTATAGCGCAGGGTGGCCCAGCGGCGCTTGCGCCCCGCCGATCCATCAATCTGGTCACCCTGTTCTCACCCACAAGCACGCCCAACTTGATATGCCTGGGGACTGCCATAAGTGCCACGGTTGGGGTCACGCCTGCGCCAGGCATTTAAAACCCGGCATGGGTCGCCAGAAAAATTAGCAATTTCTCGGGTAGTTGCGTAACATCAGTAGTTAAGGAGAATTTCGAGCCATGAGCAACAAAAAGGATATTGATATGCGATTTTTTATTTTCCCCGTTATAGCGGTGCTGACGTTGGGTGGTTGTGGTAAGCAGCAGACAGAAGAAGCAACATCAACAATGACACCACCTGCCGTCATCAGCACGCCTCAGGCGCCAGCCGAGCCTGTCGTGGCGGTGGCACCAGCGCCGAGGGTGTCGCAGGAAGAAGTGCCGCCTGTATTGCCTGCTGAATCCGTTGTTGAGCCATCTGTTGAGCCTGTCGTGGTTGTGCCATCGGTGGCAGCGCCTGTGATAAAGACGCCGCCACCGAAAGTTGTGACCAAGCCGGTGGCTCCTGCCGCCGCTCCCGTCAAACCGGAGGTGTCCGCTGCAACTACATCGGACGTGTTGGCGTTGGCAAAACAGAGCGGGTGTCTGGCTTGCCATGGTGTAGAGAAAAAAGTGGTGGGGCCAGCATGGAAAGATGTGTCTACACGTTATAAAGGTGAGGCGGATGCCAGGGCGCGACTGATAGCCAAAGTTAAGGCGGGCGGAAAAGGTAACTGGACTGAGGTCACTAATGGCATGTCCATGCCACCGTATTCACCGCGCGTATCCGATCAGAATATTGAAATCCTGGTAGACTTTGTATTATCACTTGCACGCTGAGTGTTATAGTAAATCACCCCACACGGCTTGCAGTGCTGCGAGCACTGCAAGCCCGGCGGTTTCGGTGCGCAATACGCGTGGACCCAGGCGTATACGTGTAAAGCCTGCATGTTGAGTGTTGATGATTTCGGCATCACTCAAACCACCCTCAGGGCCAATCAATAAAGTGATTTTTCCATCAGCAGGTTGAGTGTATTGGGCGAGGCTGTGTGTGGCGTGCGGATCAAGTACCAGGCGTAATCCATCCGAAGTGGGTAGCCACTGTGGTAACGTCATGGGCGCCAGGACGGAAGGTATACGATTACGCCCACACTGCTCACAGGCGCTGTTGACGATGCCTTGCCAATGCCGGACGCGCTTGTCGAGACGTTCACCCTGCAAGCGCACTTCGCAGCGTTCACTAAATAACGGTATTATTGTCTTGACACCCAGTTCAACCGCTTTTTGCAGTGTATAATCCATACGTTCGCCACGCGATATGCCTTGCGCAAGCGTTACTTGTAATGGTGACTCGGTTTCATGCGCATGATGTTTTAATATTTGAGCCTGCACCTGATTTCCGGTAATACTATGCAGTATCGCCTGATATTCCCCGCCTTGCCCATTAAATAAAATTAAGGGTGCGCCTGCGTGCAAACGCAGTACTCGCGCGATATGATGTGCCGCGTCAGTATCGAGCGTTACCATGGCGTCAGGGGTAAGTGAGCGGGGTAGATAAATCCGGGGAATACGCATGATTAAGTAGGGGTGGTAGCGAGTTGTATGCCCTGCCACGCCACATCGGCAAGATGCTGAATCTGTTCTTCAGTAATCACGTACGGTGGCATAAAATAAACCACATTTCCCAGCGGTCGGAGTAGTACGCCTTTTTCCAGTGCATAACGGTAAACCTGCCGTCCCCGACGTTCCTGCCAGGCAAAAGGTTCGCGTGTCTTTTTATCTTTGACCATCTCGATTGCCAGGATCATGCCGCATTGACGTACTTCAGCGACATGGGGGTGATCATTAAAATGCAGTGTGCTGGTGTGCATGCGCTTGGCCAGGGTTTGATTTTGTATTATAACGTTGTCCTGCGAAAAAATATCCAGTGTCGCTAATGCCGCGCTGCATGCCAGGGCATTGCCGGTGTAACTGTGAGAGTGTAAAAATGCGGAGAGTTTGGTGTAGTCGTCGTAAAATGCCTGATATACAGTAGAGGTGGTCAGTACCGCTGATAAAGGTAAGTACCCTCCTGTCAGTCCTTTGGCCAGGCATAGAAAGTCTGGTGTAATACCGGCCTGTTCACAGGCGAACATCGTGCCAGTGCGCCCAAAGCCTACGGCGACTTCATCGGCGATCAGGTGTACATGATATTTATCACACGCTGCCCGCAGTAAAGATAGGTATACGGGATCATGCATCCGCATGGAGCCTGCACATTGTACAAGAGGTTCCACAATGACGGCGCATACGGTCTGGCAGTGCTGCTCAAGCATACGCTCCATGAGTGGGAACAGGCGCTGTGAATAATCGGCGCATGATTCTCCGGGTTCCCTGTAAAAACAGTCAGGGGATGTGACAGTCAGGGTTTCCATTAACAGAGGGGCGTAGATCTCCTTGTAGAGAGGCACATTGCCTACGGCCAACGCCCCGAGCGTTTCACCGTGATAGCTATTGGTCAAGGTAATGAATTTGTTTTTTTGTGTTTGGCCCGCATTGCGCCAGTAGTGGTAGCTCATTTTCAGGGCGACTTCAACCGCAGATGAGCCATTATCAGCGTAAAAACAACGAGTTAATCCGGGTGGAGAGAGATGCACAAGGCGCTCTGCCAGGCGAATGGCGGGTTCGTGGGAGAAGCCGGCCAGTAAGACGTGTTCCAGTAACCCCAGTTGTTTTGTGATCGCCGTATTAATGCGCGGATTGGCATGCCCAAATAAATTGACCCACCATGAGCTGATGGCATCAATGTAGTATTTTCCATCATAGTCTTCCAGCCATACTCCGTCTCCGCGACGGATAGGTATGGGCGGTAGTTGCTCATAATCCTTCATTTGGCTGCAGGGATGCCATAAGACGGCCAAATCATCTTGCATAAGATCATGATTGTTCATATAATGCCCGGCTATGTGTGTTGGTATTGGTTGTGTAAAGTGGGGATCGGATGATGGTTCGGGTTCACTTTACTTAATGGATATTGTGCGTGTTGATGAATGCGAAATTACAAAGGTAACAGATTTGTAACAACATTCAAGATAGCATGTGGTTTGTCGCTATATATACCACGGTGAACAGTGAGGCTGGGAAGGAAAATGAAAATATCTCAATGGACGCACTACCGGATTGCAGGATTGATTGCGCTTATAATACCCTTGGTATTGGCGGGATGCGCTACGCGCAGTTTGCCGCCACTGCCCACGTCAAAAGGAGCCTTGCCCTCCATCTCAGACCCGGCAAGCTATAATTATCTGATTGGCCCGGGTGATAGCGTCAATATTTTTGTGTGGCGCAACGGTGAAGTCTCCACGACAGTTACAGTGCGTCCGGACGGAAAAATTACTACCCCGCTGGTTGAGGACTTGCCCGCCAGTGGTAAAACACCTACCCAGTTGGCGCGTGATATTGAAAAAGCGTTGAGCCTCTATATCAAGGAGCCTATCGTCACCGTGATTCTGGGGGGGTTCGTTGGCCCCTACAGTGAGCAGATTCGCGTCGTCGGCGAGGCCGCCCGGCCGCAGGCATTGCCCTATCGCCAGAAAATGACCTTGCTTGATCTCATGATCGCGGTAGGTGGTATTACGGATTTTGCTGCGGGGAACCGTGCCAGCGTGGTGCGTTTTGTCGATGGTCGGCAAAAGCAATTCTCGGTACGGCTTGAAGATTTGATCAAGGATGGTGATATCAGCGCTAATGTTGACATGTTGCCGGGTGACATTCTGATTATCCCCGAGTCCTGGTTCTAGCCTGGTATGGGCGTGCGAATCATTAAGGTAAAACAATGCAGGATGTAATCGAAATATTATTGGTTCATGCGCGCGGGATCTGGCGGCAGCGTTGGTACATGATATTGATTATCTGGCTGGTGTCGGTGGCTGGCTGGTTAATGGTGCATAAGCTGCCTGATCAATACAAGGCCTCGGCACGTGTTTACGTGGATACTCAATCCATCCTTAAGCCGTTATTGAGTGGGCTAACGGTAGATAACAGTAATCAGGGCGCCCAACAGGTTGCCTTGATGACGCGCACCTTGCTGAGTCGTCCCAACCTGGAAAAGGTTGCGCGCATGACGGATCTTGACCTGAAAGGGCAGAATCAGGAGCAGATGGAAGCGGTGCTCAATGCGCTGGGCAAGGAGATCATCCTCGAAGGTACGGGTCGCGAAAATCTGTACACTATTTCCTATGTCAATAATGACCCGCAGCTAGCCAAGCGAGTGGTCCAGTCATTGTTAACTCTTTTTGTAGAGAGCAATCTGGGTGAGACGCGCCGTGATACTGATAATGCTCAGCAATTTATTGATAAACAAATTACAGAGTATGAGGCGCGTCTGGTAGAGGCTGAAGAGAAACTAAAAGAATTCAAGCGTCGTAACGTGGGCGTAATGCCGGCGCGGGGCGAAGGTTATTACGAAAGCATGCAGTCGGCAATGGGTGCGTTGGAACAGGCACAGCTGGAATTGCGTGAGGTTGAGAATCGACGTAATTCCATAAAACGCCAATTGGAAGATGAAGAGCTTAACTCCGAATCCTTGATTCCAAACAAGCCCGCGGTAGCGTCAGCCGCCTCGTCTGCTACGGATGCCCGCATACAAAGCCTGCAGGCCAAGATGGATGGTCTGTTATTGCAATTCACGGAGCGTCATCCGGATGTGATTGAGATCAAGCGTATCATCGCGCAACTGGAAAAGCAGAAACAGGAAGAAATCAAGGCGGCTGCACCCAGGCCGGGTCAGCGGGAATCATCCAGCCCGGTATATATGCAGTTAAAGTTGGCGCTGGGTGAAGCAGAGGCGAATGTTGCTTCCTTGCGTGTGCGTGTTAACGAGCATACCCGGCGTGTCAATCAGTTAAGGGATATGGTGGATACCATACCCAAGGTTGAAACAGAGTTGGCGCAGTTAAATCGTGATTATGACGTCAATAAGCAAAATTATGAGACCTTGCTGGCGCGTCGGGAAGCGGCAAAAATATCCCAGGAAGCGGGGCAAACTTCGGATGAAGTAAAGTTCAAGGTCATTGATCCGCCTTATGTACCCTCAGTGCCTTCAAGCCCTAATCGTCCTTTATTCATGTTGCTGGTATTGTTTGGGGGTGTGGTGTCAGGCATAGCGGTCGCATTTTTATTATCCCAGCTCAAACCCGCATTTGATAGCAGACGCAGTCTTACTGAAATTACAGGCCTGCCTGTGTTGGGTAGCATTTCCATGGTATGGACACCTGCGCAGCTGCGCAAACGGCGCATAGAGCTTGGTTCTTTCGGATTGGCGGGTGCAAGTCTATTAGTAATCTTTGGTGGTATCGAGACACTATTGCTACTGGATGTTGACGTTATCGGACGCATCAAAGGTTTGGTGGGCAGTTAAATGAGTACGATTGAAAAGGCTGTAGAAAAGCTCGAGAAAGCGTTAGCCGTTCCAGTAGAGACCGCTTCAAAACAGGGAGACCCCAAAGATATCGGGCCGTCCTCTAACACAATTGAAAGCGTGCTCGACAAGCTTTCCACCCAGGCTAACAGCAGCCAGCCAGTCGACGTCGAAAGTGAGCTGCCTCCAGTCCTGGAAAAGCGGGTCCCACTTGTTTCTGATATGCCACCAGTGACTCCTGTGCCAAATGACAGTATGGTGCAGGAAAAACTTGATTTGGCACAGCTCAAATCCACAGGGTTGATTACTCCCGAAACTGAACGTAGCCAGATTGCCGAAGAATTTCGTGTAATCAAGCGGCCATTACTGAAAAATGCCTTTGGTCAGGGCGCTGCTCTGGTGGACAATGGCAATCTTATTATGGTGAGTAGTGCCTTTCCAAATGAAGGTAAAACCTTTACGTCCATTAATCTGGCATTAAGTATAGCCTCGGAACTGGATCATACCGTGTTATTGATTGACGCGGATGTGGCACGTCCGGCGGTATCCTCTTACTTTGGTATTGATACAGGTCCTGGTTTGGTGGACTATCTGCTGGGTGAAGAGCCTGACTTGTCAACGCTACTTATCAAGACCGGTATTCCAAAGGTAACATTGCTGCCAGCGGGGAAGCGACATCATCATTCCACCGAATTACTTGCCAGTGAAAATATGCGCAACCTTTTGGAAGAGCTGTCGTTACGCTATCCGGATCGGGTGATTATTTTTGATTCGCCACCGTTGCTGGTGACTACTGAGGCGAGTGTGCTTGCCGGGCTGGTTGGGCAAATTGTTGTGGTCGTGGAGTCCGAAAAAACCACGCAGGCCGCTCTTAAAGAAGCGTTATCTCTGCTTGATCCTAACAAGAGCATTGGTCTGGTGCTGAACAAGAGCCGTCAGTCATTCGGATCTGAATATGGGACGTATTATGGCTATTATGGTCATGAAAAACATCAATGAGTGCGTATCCTTATCGTGCCTATAAAGAAAGGTGTATGCAGAAAGATGAAATGGAATTGGCTGCTTTTCTGGGTAATACTGACTATGCCTGTCGTGTCTTTGGCGGCGCAGTGGTCAATAACACCCTCGTTGACGTTGTCTGAAACCTACACCAATAATGTTAATGTAGGCGGAGCGGGTGTTGCGGAAGATGAATTAGTCACTCAGATCAGCCCCTCCATTTCTCTCAGTGGTAAAGGCCGTAACTTGACGCTTGATTTGAGCTATAACATGCAAAATCTGTTATATGCTAAAAATAGTGATCGCAACACCACATACCATCAATTAAAGGCAAATGCGCTGGCTACGTTGGTAGATGATGCATTATTTGTGGATATGTCAAGTTCTGTTAGCCAGCAAGCCATCTCGTTACGCGATCGTGCGCCCAGTGACAATCTCTCCATCAGCAATAACCGCACCGACGTTATAACATTTCATATGAGTCCGTATCTGCGTCATGCCTTTGGTGATGTAGCCACTACGGAATTGCGTTATGGTTATGACAAGGTTGCCTATAATGATACAGGGTTTGAGAGCGAGTCCAATTCGTACTCTGCAAAAATAAACGGTGGCACCACATTCAATACGTTTCCATGGGGGCTTGGATATACTTCAAGTCAACTGGATTCAGGTACAAAACTGGAAATGTATACCGCGGATGTGCGTTATGTGGCAAGCCGCAAACTAACCTTTACCGCAGCCGGTGGCTATGAAAATAATGAATATGAAACAACGCGTTTTCAGCAACAGCCGAGTGGTGCTTTCTGGAATGCCGGTCTGATCTGGAACCTTGCCAGCCGTACTTCCTTGCAAGGCAGTTATGGTAAACGTTTTTTTGGTAATAATTATTCACTCAATGTTAATCATAGAACGCGACGTAGTACCTGGTTAGTGAGTTATGTGGAAAGTGTCACCACTCTGAACCTGGTACGGCCGGAAAACCGTGTTTTTATCATTACTGATGCATCAACGGGGAATGTATTTATCGACCCTCGAACGGGGCTCCCCATTCTGGTGAATGTTATCATCCCTACATTGACCAATGATGTGTATGTTGGCAAACGCTGGCAGGGCGCGTTGAGTTACAGGCTAAAGCGAAACAGTTTTAATGTCCTGCTTTTTAATGAGCGACGGCTGTTCGAAAAGAGCGATGAATCACAAAAACTGCAGGGTGGTAATGCTACATGGGGCCTACAGCTCGCCCCTTATTCTCATTTATCACTCAATGGTGGGTTGCAGCATATCGAGTATAGTATTGATAATCAAATCGATGATTTCTGGAATGCGGGTGTAGCATTGAGTCATGATATACAACATGATGTTAAGGGTACGGTTGAGTTTGGGCATATCGCCCGCAGCTCAAATAAATCAATTAATGACTACTCTGAAAACAGGATTGTTGCCCGTTTATCCATAACATTTTGAGAGAATAAAAATGTATGAATCATTTTACCAACTGCGCGACAGGCCTTTTCAATTAAGTCCGGATCCGCGTTTCTTTTTCGGTAGCCGTTGTCATAAACGCGCCATGGCGTATTTACGTTATGGCTTGACACAGGGTGAAGGTTTTATTGTCATTACCGGGGATATTGGTACCGGTAAGACTACCTTGATGCGCACCTTATTTGCTGATCTGAGCAAGGAAAATGTGGTGGCGGCTCAGTTGGTGACTACGCAGCTTGAAGCTGATGATATGTTGCGTCTGGTCGCGGCTGCGTTTGGTCTGGCACATGAAGGCGTTAGCAAGGCGGGGTTGTTGAAAAACCTTGAAACCTTTCTCATGGCCCGTACCCGGGAAGGTAAACGTGTGCTGTTGGTGGTAGATGAGGCACAAAATATTCCACCACGTGCCATTGAAGAATTACGCATGTTGTCCAATTTCCAGGTTGGAGAGAAGGCGTTATTGCAAAGCTTTTTATTGGGTCAACAGGAGTTTCGTCAAACTCTTCAGGGTGAGGGAATGGAGCAGTTGCGGCAACGTGTGATTGCCGCGTATCACTTGACGCCTCTGGATGCAGAGGAAACCCGTTTGTACATGGAGCATCGTCTGAGACTGGTAGGATGGACGGGTAACCCATCATTTAGCGACGGTGCTTACACCGCCATTCATCAGATAACAACAGGGATACCTCGCAGGATCAATACCTTTTGTGACAGGTTACTGTTATATGGGTTTCTTGAGGAAATTCATGTGATCAGCGAACAAACTGTGGAAGAGGTATCTCAGGAATTGCTCCAGGAAAGCCCCTATTTGGGAAATGTTGCTGTTGCTTCAAATACCTCTCGACCCGATGCTGTTTCAGAGGGTCCGCTTGAGCAGCGGCTGGCAGTCTTGGAGGGATCTGTGCAGAAGCTGCAGGATTCGATTTACCGTGAATTAAGCATGATTCGCCGCGCGGTTGCGCCCGAGGATCAGAAAAATACTGCTAACGACAAGCAGGGCGATATATAAGCATATAAATTTTAACATTGGAGCAGGGATTTGACTGATCAAGTGGCGCCTAAGATATTGTGTGTAGTGGGCGCACGCCCCAATTTCATGAAGATCGCTCCCATCATTGATGCATTGACGCAGAGTGCATCACCCATACAGGTGCGGCTGGTGCATACCGGACAGCATTATGATGAGGCAATGAAGCATCAATTTTTTAACCAGTTGGGCATACCTCATCCTGACATAGACTTAGGAGTTGGCTCAGGAAGTCATGCTGTTCAGACAGCAGAAGTGATGCGCCGCTTTGAGCCAGTGATAGATGCAGAGCAGCCCAATGCAGTGTTGGTCGTGGGTGACGTGAACTCGACCATTGCCTGTGCGTTGGTAGCTTCCAAAAAAGGTGTTCCGGTGATTCATGTAGAAGCAGGGTTGCGCAGTTATGATCGTGCAATGCCGGAAGAAATCAACCGCGTACTCACCGACCAGATCTCCGATATATTATTTACCACAGAGCGTAGTGCGCACGATAATTTGTTACGCGAGGGTATTGCCAGTGAGCGCATACATTTTGTGGGCAATGTGATGATTGATACCTTGCTGCGTCATGTCAAGCAGGCCGTATCTGTAGAAAGAGTGTTGTCCGGCTTGGAAAATGCCGATATATTTTTGCAGGGCAGCACGGGCTATGGTGTCTTGACGTTGCATCGCCCCTCAAATGTGGATGACCCGGTGGTGTTGGAAAGACTTCTGGTGACATTGCGTGATATCAGTGAACGTTTACCTTTGATATTTCCTGTTCATCCCCGCACCGAGTCGCGGATCAAGGGATTGGGGCTGGAGTCTCTATTGGCCACGGTGCGTATTCAACGATTGCCACCCCAGGGTTATCTTGAGATGCTGGGTTTAATGTCCCGGGCGCGTCTGGTGTTAACGGATTCAGGCGGTATCCAGGAAGAAACTACCGCATTGGGTGTGCCATGCATTACCTTAAGAGAAAGTACTGAACGTCCGATTACTGTTGAGCAGGGTACAAATACGATTGTTGGGACGGATGCCAGTAAAATTACTTTTGTCACTCATGAAGTTTTAAGCCAGGGTGGGAAAGGGGGTAGGGTTCCCGAGTTATGGGACGGTCGTGCGGCTCAGCGTATCGTAGCAATTCTGGATAAATGGTTAAAGTGATTCACCACCATAATTTAATATCCAACGCGATGACGGTGGATGTAGAGGATTATTTTCAGGTTTCTGCTTTTGAGAAACATATCCGTCGTGATCAATGGAATATATTGCCATGTCGGGTAGAGTCCAATACTAATCGTGTTATGGACTTGTTTGACAAGCATGGCGTCAAGGCTACTTTTTTCATGTTGGGATGGGTGGCTGAGCGTTACCCACAACTGGTGCGTCGTATTGTCGATCATGGACATGAGTTGGCCAGTCATGGCTATTCTCATGTGCGGGTAACACAGCAATTACCCAATGAATTTCGTGAGGACGTTGTACACACCAAAAAACTTCTGGAAGATATTGGTGGTGTTGTGGTGCGTGGTTATCGTGCGGCGAGTTATTCGATTGGCGCACGTAATTTATGGGCGCTTGATGTGCTTGCCGAAACGGGCCACCTTTATAGCTCCAGCATTTATCCGATCAAACATGATCTTTATGGCATGCCGGAAGCACCGCGCTTTGCGTTCTATCCGCACCCTAATAAAAGATTACTGGAAATACCTGTCACTACAGTGAGCATGTTTGACAGGAAGCTGCCTTGTGGTGGTGGTGGATATTTTCGTTTTTTTCCTTATGCAGTATCACGTTGGGCCATGAAGCGCGTTAATCAACATGACCGGCAACCTTGTATTTTCTATTTTCACCCATGGGAGGTTGATCCAGAACAACCCCGGCAGCAAGGGATCAGTGCAAAGACCCGTTTTCGTCATTATATCAATCTTCACCGTATGGAACGCCGATTGGAAGCGTTATTAAAGGATTTTAGGTGGGGTCGTATGGACCACCTGTTCCTGGACGGCGCACTGGATACCAAATCTGTTGCGGTCTGGCCGGTGTCTTCGGCGGCGATAACCCATGAGGGTTAAGTATCTTGATTTGAAGCATCACGCAGATGATCGCATTCGATGGGATGCCTTTGTTACAGCGTGTCCGGAGGCCACTTTTTTTCATCGTGCAGGATGGAAGGAAATCATTGAAGATACATTGGGCCACACTTGTTATTTTCTTTATGCTGAGCACAATGACGAAATCCAGGGTGTATTACCATTAGGCCATGTGCGCAGTCGCCTGTTTGGTAATGCGCTGACATCGATGCCATTTTGTGTGTATGGAGGTATCGCGGCGATGAGTCATGATGCCCGGATGGCTCTGGACGAAGAAGTGCAGCGTCTGGCGTTGGAATTGAAAGTCGATTATCTGGAAATGCGAAATCGTATGCCACAGCATACTGATTGGCCGACCAAGGATTTGTATGTTACTTTCCGCAAGGAAATTGATCCTGATCCTGAGAAAAATATGCTGGCAATTCCGCGCAAGCAGCGTGCCATGGTGCGCAAAGGCATCAAGGCTGAACTGGTTGGTGAAATTGATGATCATGTCGGTCGATTTTATGAGGCGTATGCGACTAGCGTTTATCATTTGGGTACGCCTGTGAATGGCATACACTTCTATAAAAAAATAAAAAATGTATTTGGCAAGGAATGCGAGATTCTTACCATCACTAAAGAGGGACGTGTGGTGAGTAGCGTGATGAGTTTTTATTTTCGTGACGAAGTATTGCCTTATTATGGAGGTGGTACAAATGAAGCGCGGGAATTTGCTGCTAATGATTTTATGTATTGGGAATTGATGTGCCGTGCCTGTGAACGTGGTGTCAGGATTTTTGATTTTGGGCGCAGTAAAAAGGGAACCGGTTCATATAGTTTTAAAGAGCATTGGGGTTTTGAGCCCCAGCCTTTGTATTATGAGCATTATTTGCTGGGTATTCGGGAAATGCCGGAAATCAATCCACTTAACCCCAAATACCAGTTATTTATTCGGGTATGGAAAGCCATGCCATATTCGCTGACTAAAATCATTGGTCCAATGGTTGCAAAAAACCTGGGGTAAATGGTCATGCAGGAGCTGTTGTTTCTCGCTCACCGTATTCCGTATCCTCCTAATAAGGGAGACAAAATCCGTTCTTACCATGTACTGAAGTATCTGGCGGGCAAATACCGCGTACACCTGGGTACGTTTGTGGATGATGAGCAGGATTGGCAGTATGTGCCGGTATTGCGTGACTTGTGTGGGGAAAGCCATTTTGTTGCATTAAATTCGCGCATCGCGCGTTTACGCAGTGCGAAAGGGTTGTTGAATGGTGAGGCCCTGACGGTGCCTTATTATTACAATGCAAGTATGCAGGCATGGGTGACGCAGTTATTGGAAAAAAATCCCGTGCATCGAGTGGTGGTTTTTTCGTCAGGCATGGCGCAATATGTTGCCGGACAGCGATGGTCAAAAATACGTCGTGTTATTGACTTTGTTGATGTGGATTCCGATAAGTGGCGGCAATATGCCAAAAGTAAATCCTGGCCAATGAGTGCTGTCTATCGACGTGAAGCGCGGCGCTTACAGGTTTATGAGCGTCAGATAGCGGCTGAGTTTGATGCCAGCGTGCTGGTTTCACAATCTGAATCCAGTCTGTTTAAGACATTGGC
>JAHFRW010000001.1:133505-154566 GCA_023266055.1 Gammaproteobacteria bacterium
GTAGCGGATGACGTCATGGTATGCGCAGAGTATGCTCTGGGTATGTTACAGGGTGGGTATAATGCTGCTGGGCGCACCTGCGTACTCAAGTATTATGCATGGTCCGAGAGCCTGATGCGGCTCGATCGCTTGCTGGAGGGAAATGCGGTGCCTGCTGTTACGGTTATCGGGAAGCCTACGGTTACTGCATGAAGGTATCCACGCTTCCCTTGGTGGCTCATGTGATACACCGTCTGGATGTGGGTGGTTTGGAGAATGGTTTGGTAAACATCATTAACCATATGCCAGAAGGACATTATCGGCATGTCATTATCTGCATGACAGATTATAATCCGGCGTTTCGTGCACGGATCCGCCAAAGCGGTGTCGAATGTTATGCCCTGCACAAGCAGGAAGGCAAGGACGTGGGTATATATTTTCGATTGTGGCGTTTATTTCGGCGTTTGCGTCCCATGATTGTACACACGCGTAATTTATCGGCATTGGAAGCGCTGTTACCCGCAATACTGGCTGGAGTACGCTGCCGAGTGCATGGTGAGCATGGCCGGGATATCCATGATATTGATGGGCATAATCGCAAATATAACATGCTGCGTCGTGTCTTTCGGCCATGGGTAGACCGGTATATTCCGTTATCACGGGATCTGGATCAATGGCTACGTAATCAAGTAGGTGTAGCCGATAACAAGATTGTGGCTATTTGTAATGGTGTTGATAGCACACTTTTTTATCCTGCGTTACAGGGTCGTGACGCTCTGCCAATAGAAGGTTTTGCGGAGCAGAATAATATTATTATCGGCACGATAGGGCGCATGCAAACGGTCAAGGATCAGCTGACCCTGGTGCGCGCTTTTCTGTTATTGCTGCACAGATTGCCTGACGCACGTAAATATCTGCGTTTGTTGCTGATCGGGGACGGACCACTGCGTACGCAGGCACAGGCCATGCTGCAACAGGCCAATGCCCTGGATTTGTGCTGGCTACCGGGTTCACGTGATGACACCCCGGTGATATTGCGTGGCATGGATATTTTTGTGTTGCCTTCATTAGCCGAGGGTATTTCCAATACCATATTGGAGGCGATGGCGAGTGGCTTGCCGGTGATAGCGACCCAGGTGGGTGGCAATTCTGAACTGGTGATAGAAGGACAAACGGGAGCCCTGGTGCCTGCGGCTGATCCAGAGGCGATGGCAGATGCATTGCAGCGTTATATAGAAGATCCTGAACTACGCCACAAGCAGGGTCAGCAGGGACGGCAGTGCATTGAGCGCGAATTCAGTCTTGCGTATATGGTACAGCGCTATCAGTCTGTATATGATGACGTTCTCAAAGAGAAATATTAGAGTGCTGTATGATCATGAATCCGTTTAGAGAAGGCAAATAATCCATGTGTGGCATTGCAGGCATTTTTGAAACGCGTGAAGCGCGTACAATAGATGAAGCTTTGTTGGCGCGCATGAATCAGGCTCAATTCCACCGTGGGCCGGATGAAGGTGGGCAGCATACGGAGCCAGGGGTAGGCCTGGCACATCGGCGCTTGTCGATCATTGATCTTTCGAGCGGCCATCAACCACTTTTTAACGAAGACAATTCGGTGGTCGTGGTTTTTAATGGTGAGATCTATAACTTTCAGGAACTCGCGACCCAGCTAACATCGCTCGGGCACATTTTTCGTACGCACAGTGATACGGAAGTTATTGTCCACGGTTGGGAGCAGTGGGGAGAAGATTGTGTAAAGTATTTTCGTGGAATGTTTGCCTTTGCTTTATGGGATCGTAATCGCCAGACTTTCTTTATGGCGCGTGACCGATTGGGTATCAAGCCCATGTATTACGCGTATCTTCCTGATGGCAAGCTGATATTTTCGTCTGAGCTGAAAGCCTTGTGGGTGCATCCTGATCTATCACGCGAGATTGATCCGCGTGCCGTGGAGGATTATTTTGCATATGGTTATGTGCCAGAGCCAAAAACCATATTGCGTCACGCCTTTAAGCTGTCACCAGGTCATATCCTGACAATCAGGCGTGGCCAGTCGAACCCGCAGCCACGCCAGTATTGGGATGTGCCATTCAAGACCTCTGACAACTCGAATCATGCCCAGATCGAAGAAGAACTGATTCATCGTTTGCGTGATGCAGTAAACAGCCATATGATTTCTGAAGTACCCCTTGGGGCCTTTCTTTCGGGGGGGGTAGACTCCAGCGCTGTAGTAGCCATGATGGCAGGTGTGTCAAAAGAACCAGTGAATACCTGTTCCATTTCCTTTGGTGATCCGGCCTTTGACGAGGCACGCTACGCTGCGCAAGTGGCAGAGCGTTACCGTACCCGCCATTTTGTTGAGCGTGTGGATGCGGATGATTATGATCTGATAGATCGCCTTGCGGCCTTATATGATGAGCCTTATGCCGACAGTTCAGCATTACCGACCTATCGGGTATGTGAGTTAGCACGTAAGCATGTAACAGTAGTATTGTCAGGCGATGGGGGCGACGAAAATTTTGCTGGTTACCGCCGTTATCGCTGGCATACCTATGAAAATAAAATGCGCTCCTTATTACCGCAAAGTATTCGTGGGCCAGCATTTGGTTTGTTAGGCCGGCTGTATCCCAAAGCCGATTGGGCACCTAAAGTATTTCGCGCCAAGACCACGTTTGAAGCAATGGCGCGCGACTCAGTGGCAGGTTATTTTCATGGCGTATCCGTGTTGGGTGATGCCTTGCGCGCACGTTTGTTCAGCGCTCCCTTCAAGCGAGAATTACAGGGCTACCAGGCTGTTGAAGTATTACGTGAGCATGCGCGCAATGCTCCTGACCATCCGTTATCAAAAGTACAATATCTTGATATGAAAACCTATCTGGTGGGCGATATTCTTACCAAGGTGGATAGAGCCAGCATGGCGCATGCTCTGGAAGTGCGGGTGCCTTTGCTGGATCATGAATTTGTAGAATGGGTATCAAGCTTGTCGCCGGAACTTAAGTTGCATGGTCGCGAAGGAAAGCATATTTTCAAGAAATCACTGCAACCGTATTTGTCAGACGATATTTTATATCGTTCCAAGATGGGTTTTAGTGTGCCATTGGCAAGTTGGTTCCGTGGGCCGTTACGAGAACGGCTTCGTGAAGCATTACTGGGTCCAACCCTGGCTGATACGGGGATTTTCGACCAGAATTTTTTGCATCAATTAGTCGATCAACATCAATCCGGTACACGTGACCACAGCGCTTCCTTATGGGCGTTGTTGATGTTTGAAGCGTTTCAGCGTCAAGTGTTGGGAGTTCGTGCATGAGTCATGTCATAAATCATCCGTCTGGTTCCCCGACATATCAGGACTGGCGTTCACACGCTTTATTGACCATAGCAGTGGTGCTGATTACCCTGGGTTTATTTTGGCAAACTGCAATCTCAATGGTAGATATCTGGTGGCGTTCCGAGACATTCGCTCACGGTTTTCTGATTGTGCCGATTAGTCTCTGGTTAATCTGGAGTAAGCGGAAAACATTGGCAATGCTGCAACCTGTGCCCAATTTATGGGGTTTGGTGCCCTTGTTGGGATTGGTATTGTTGTGGTTGATATCGAACCTTGTTGATATTCTGGTAGTGCAGCAGCTTGCATTGGTTGCCATGCTGATTGTTACTATATGGACTTTGTTAGGCAGCAAAGTGACCTGGGCGCTATCCTTTCCGTTGGGTTTTTTGTTTTTTGCGGTACCCATGGGGGAATTTCTGATTCCACCACTCATGGATTTTACGGCCGATTTTACTGTCATGGCGCTGCAACTGACGGGTATTCCAGTCTACCGGGAGGGTACGTTTTTTGAAATTCCTAGCGGACATTGGTCAGTGGTGGAAGGTTGTAGTGGGCTGCGTTATCTGATTGCCTCCATTACATTGGGCTTTTTGTATGCTTACCTCACATACTATACCCTGTGGCGTCGTGTATTATTTATAATATTGGCAGTCATTTTCCCCATCATCGCCAATGGTGGGCGTGCCTATATGATTGTGATGATTGCTCATCTTAGCGATATGAAGCTGGCGTTAGGTGTAGATCATTACATTTATGGTTGGGTGTTTTTCGGTATTGTAATGTTGCTGTTATTCTGGATAGGAAATTTTTGGCGTGAAGACAGGGATCAGATTGTCCGTTCGGTAGAAGCGATGTCTGCAAGTACAGTTGCCGATAAAAATAAAAACTTCCTGCTGATAGCATTAGGATGTCTGGTGCTGGTGAGTGTAGCGCCGGTCTCGGCTTATATTTATCAACGTGATTCCAACGCTGAAAATGCGATGGTGACACTTGAGGCTCCAGAGCCGATCGGAATATGGCAGCCTGGCTCACCAACACCCGCCTGGAACTGGAAACCTCATTACTTGGGAATGAGCGCGGAGCTACAGCAAACGTATATGTATGGCGATCAGCCTGCCAATATCTATTTGGCATATTATCGAAATCAACATCAAGATGCGGAGTTGGTGAATTCACAGAATGTTATGGTGCCACAAAAAGATCTGCGCTGGAGTAATATAGGCGAGAAAAAGATTGCGATCTCATTGGCGGGAGAGTCTGTGGAAATACGCCAAACACAATTGCGTTCTGAAGATGAAAACCTCTTGATTTGGGATTGGTATTGGCTCGATGGTACGTATACGTCTAATCCCTATATTGCAAAGCTTATAGAAGCCAGGGATCGCTTGTCAGGCAAGCAACACAATGCCGCGAGTATTATTATCGCAACGCGATATGACGAAAAAATACAGTCGGCTGCAGTCGTTTTACAGGAAATGATTGCGACAATGCTGCCTTCTATTGAAGCCAGTCTGAAGCAGGCCTCAAAGCAATAAATAGGATAATTTGAGATATCAAAAATCCATGTACAGTGAAAACCGCACGGATGACGCCAAACGATTTATGAAAGCGTGGATGAGCGATTGTATTGCTCATTTTGTGCCGCGTTTATATGTCAGATTAACAGCTCAAACAGGCAGAGGTGGAGCCGAAGAATCTGTGCAGCAGATAGCTGACTACTTCAGAAAATGTTTTTATGAATATTTTCAGATGCTCAATATTGCTCCCGATGGTATTCCCGGATTTTTGAAAAACAAGCGAATTCTGGAGTATGGTCCGGGAAATATTACCGGTATCGGGTTGTTGATGTATGCCTATGGTGCTGAGCAGGTGATTTGTGTTGATCGTTTCCCCCTGGTTTCCATGACACAGAAAAATATTGATGTATTGCATGATCTTATGGATAAATTATCAGGAGAGCAGCGTTGTCGTGCAGAACAGGCATTTAACAAAGTGGGTGATCCCGCATCAGGTTTTACGAGTCACAGTATAAAGTACAGGGTGCAAAAAAGTGGGCTTTCAGGTCTCGTTAAGGATGTTGATGTGATTTTTTCCCGAGCTGTACTTGAGCATGTCAATGATCTTGATGCTACTTTTAGTGATATGTATAACGCATTGCGTGATACCGGGATAGCAATACATCAGGTTGATTTGAAAAGTCATGGTTTGCATCGCAAGAACCCCCTGGATTTTCTGACATGGCCGTCACGTGCCTGGTCCTTGATGTATGGACATAAAGGAGTTCCGAATCGTTGGCGAGTTGATAAATACCGACAGGTGATAGCAAAAAAAGGATTTCAGGTAACGACCCTCAGTCCCACAACGTTGGCTGAGGAAGCAGATATGAGAGCGGTACGCCCTTATCTGGCCACACCGTTTCGTGGCATTTCGGATGCCGATTTGTCATGGTTAGGATTCTGGTTGGTGATTAACAAAGCAGAGACCCAAAGTGCACATCATTCACGTTCTTGACCATTCCATTCCACTGCATAGTGGCTATACCTTTCGTACCCGTGCCATTCTGGAACAACAGCGTGCCTTGGGTTGGAATACCAGCCATATTACGGGTATCAAACATACTGTAGCCAGAGTGCTGGAGGAGAGTGTTGATGGTTTGTATTTTTATCGTACGCCATACCCTACAGGGTTAATGTCAACACTACCGATACTAAATCAGTTATCTGTAATCAACACGCTGGCTAAGCGTTTGGAAGAGGTGGCTCGCAGGATCAATCCCGATATTTTACATGCTCATTCACCTGCGCTAAATGGAGTCGCTGCTTTACGTGTGGCAAGACGTTTGGGTATTCCGCTGGTGTATGAGGTGCGTGCCTTCTGGGAGGATGCTGCTGTGGATCATGGTACCAGCAGGGAAAATAGTCTACGTTACAAGGTGACACGGGCGCTTGAGACATATGTATTACGACGTGCGGACGCCATTACCACCATTTGTGCGGGATTACAGAATGATATCGTGGCAAGAGGTATCGCACAGGAAAAAGTAACGGTTATTCCAAATGCGGTTGATCTGGAACATTTTACAGTAAATGGTGTGCCCGATCGGGTGCTAATGGAGCAATTAAACCTGAAGGGTAAGGATGTATTGGGATTTATTGGTTCTTTTTATGCTTATGAGGGACTTTCTTTGTTGCTTCAGGCTCTTCCCGGTATTTTGCGTCTGGCGCCTGACGTGCGTGTTTTACTGGTGGGTGGTGGTGTACAGGAAGACTCTCTTAAACAACTGGCCATGGATCTTGGCATTGCAGACAAAGTTATCTTTACCGGCAGGGTTCCGCACGATCAGGTACAACGTTATTATGACCTGGTCGATATTTTCGTTTATCCACGGTTATCGATGCGCTTGACGGAATTGGTAACGCCACTGAAGCCGCTGGAGGCAATGGCACAGGGGCGGCTAGTTGTTGCTTCTGATGTTGGGGGACACAAGGAATTAATTAAGTGTGGTGAAACAGGTTCTCTGTTCCGTGCCGGGAATGCCGACGCATTGACCGATACAATCCTGAATATGCTGAAGAAGCGTGAAGATTGGGCGAGATTTCATGCAGCTGCACGACGTTTTGTTGAGACCGAACGTAACTGGCCTATCAGTGTGGCACGTTACCGGACTATTTATGAGCGGCTTGGTGGAAAATAATATATCTCACATGCCTGCAACGTGCCCGAGACTGGTCGTTTTTTCAACTTTGTTCCCGCACTCCGGGCAACCTAATGCGGGTATTTTTATTCGCGAACGTATGTTCCGGGTGGGGCGAGAGCTGCCACTTGTGGTGGTCGCTCCCGTGCCATGGTTTCCCTTTCAGGGATTGATTCGGTGTTTTCGCCCCCATTTTCGCCCTGCGGCACCGCATTATGAGGTGCAGGATGGTTTCGATGTGTTTCACCCGCGTTTCTTTTCCGTCCCGGGATTATTTAAGTCATGGGATGGTTTTTTTATGGCTATAGGGAGTTTTCTTACTTTACGAAAACTAAAGCATGGCAAGGGGTTTGATGTGATTGATGCTCACTTTGCCTATCCTGATGGTGATGCCGCAACATTGCTGGGTGCCTGGTTTGGTAAACCGGTCACCATTACTTTACGGGGTACTGAGGTCCCATTGTCACGTATTGCATCACGACGCCGACGAATGCTGCTGGCTTTAAAGCGTGCAACCAAGGTCTTTTCTGTAGCGGATGCGCTGAAACAGCATGTGGTTGGTTTAGGTGTGGATCCTTCCAAGATTCAGGTGATAGGTAATGGTATCGATACGGAAATATTTTATCCACTGCCCAGGGATCAAGCACGTCAGGCATTAGGATTACCTCAGAATGTGCCGATCATTATTTCGGTGGGCGGATTGGTGGAGCGTAAGGGTTTCCATCGGGTGATTGAGTGTTTGCCAGAGTTGCGTGTAAAGTTTCCAGGTTTACGTTATTTAATTGTAGGTGGCGCAAGCGCTGAAGGTGATTGGAATGATCGATTACGCCAACAGGTCATCGAATTAAAGCTCCAGGATGCCGTTGTTTTTCTGGGAACGCTGCCTGCAAAACAACTTAAATATCCTTTATCTGCCGCTAATGTTTTTGTGTTGGCTACGCGTAATGAAGGGTGGGCCAATGTATTTCTGGAGGCAATGGCGTGTGGTTTGCCTGTGATTACCACGCATGTAGGAGGGAATGCCGAGGTGGTTGCAGATCCGTCGGTAGGAAATCTGGTGCCCTTTGGTGATGCGGCGGCACTGAAACAGGCTATAGAAGAGGCCTTGATAAAGCATTGGCCTGTATCTGCCATTGTTGCTTATGCTAAAGAGAATGCGTGGGACAAGCGAGTATCCATGCTGAAAAATGAATTTTTAAATATATATAAAACCTAGTATATCGAGATGAGCGGGTTATATACAAAAATTATTTCCAATTTGATCTTTCCTTTGCATGAGCGTTTGAAGAGTCATACAACCGTTACTGTGCGTGAAGAACTTGAAAGAACCCAATGGTGGAGCAAGCGCGATCTTGAGAAGCTACAGCTGAACAGGCTGCGTGAACTATTAATTCATGCCAGGCATCATGTGCCGTATTACACACGATTATTTTCCGGAATATCTTTTGATCCAGCACTTATAGCTTCACTTGGAGATTTGTCGCGGCTACCATTATTGACGAAATCAGAAATACGTGTCCATCTGGAGCAATTGAAGGCGGACAATGCGTGCGATCTGGCACGTTTTAACACTGGTGGCTCCAGCGGTGAACCATTAATATTTTACATCGGAAAGAAACGTGTTAGCCATGATGTGGCAGCCAAATGGCGTGCGACACGCTGGTGGGATGTTGATATAGGTGATCGGGAAATTGTGCTATGGGGTTCTCCCATTGAATTGAATGCACAAAGTAGAACGCGTGCTTTTCGTGACACATTGTTGCGAACCGAGCTGTTGCCGGCATTTGAAATGTCCGAACCGAAACTCAATGGATTTTTAAAAAAAATATGTGCTGTCCGACCACACATGCTATTTGGTTATCCATCGTCATTGGCACATCTTGCATGTCATGCACAGGCTAATAATGTACGGATGGATAATCTTGGTATCAAGGTCGCCTTTGTTACTTCGGAACGTTTGTATAATGACCAGCGAAAACAGATAGAGATGGTTTTTGGTTGCAGAGTTGCCAATGGGTATGGGGGGCGAGATGCTGGCTTTATAGCACATGAATGTCCATCTGGCGGAATGCATATTACTGCCGAGGATATCATTGTTGAGATCGTTGATGAGCAGGGTATGCCCTTGTCTCCTGGAGTTTCAGGCGAGGTGGTTGTTACCCATCTTGCTACGAATGATTTTCCTTTCATTCGTTATCGTACTGGTGATGTTGCAATCCTGGATGATCAGATGTGTTCCTGTGGCCGCAGTTTGCCATTGATCAGGGAAATCCAGGGTCGTACCACGGATTTTATTATTGCGTCCGATGGTACAGTCATGCATGGCTTGGCACTTATTTACGTAGTACGAGATCTTCCCGGTGTAAAGCAATTCAAGATCATTCAGGAAAGTATGTCTGCAACACGAATTTTTTTGGTGATAGATTCCGGTTTTCATGAATCGCTTATCGCCAGGATCAAGTCCGATGTCATGCAGCGTCTGGGACAGGATGTCAGGGTTGATGTGGAAATTGTGCCTTATATTGCGAAAGAAGCATCAGGGAAATACCGTTATGTGACTAGTCATGTATTGTCACCGGGAATAAAAAAGAGTGCTCAGTCATGAGAGATATAATCGTCACCATGATTGTTTTTGGCTGCTTGCCGCTGATTTTTCTGCAACCCTATGTGGGTATACTGGTTTGGTCATGGCTGGGGTATATGAATCCACACCGTCTTGCATGGGGATTCTCGACTCACTTTCCATTCGCAATGATTGTGATTGTTGTTACAGTAATGACTTTGGTGTTCTCCAAGGAGCCGAAACGTATTCCATGGACATCAGAAAGTAAATTATTACTCATATTGTTCTTATGGATGGTGGTTACAACAATTTTTGCTGTGTATCCAAGTTTGGCGTGGATACAGCTTGAGAAGATAGCAAAAATCCAGTTTGCCATTTTCCTGACGCTGGTTTTAATTAATTCCAGGGAAAAATTACATGCATTGGCATGGATAATTGCTGTTTCTCTGGGGTTTTATGGCATTAAGGGCGGGATTTTTACCATATTGAGTGGTGGAAGTTATCGGGTATGGGGACCCGACGGCACATTTATTGGGGGTAATAATGAGATTGGACTGGCGTTAATCATGGTTGTCCCATTGATGCGCTATTTACAGCTTAATACTCCGCAGCGATGGCTTCGTTATGGATTGGTGGGGGCTATGATACTCACGGTAGTGGCTATACTAGGTACACAATCCCGAGGCGCATTATTGGGTATTGTCGCTATGGGATGCTTCCTTTTGTTCAAAAGCCGACAAAAAATGGTGATGATTATTTTGCTGTCGTTGTCTATTCCTGTGTTGTTGGCTTTTATGCCACAATCATGGTACGAGCGCATGGGCACAATAAAGACCTATGATCAGGATGAATCGGCATTGGGGCGTTTTGATTCGTGGAATTTTGCTTTCCAGCAGGCGGTAAATCATCCGCTTACAGGAGGCGGTTTTGAGGTGTTTTTCGACAGAACAGATGCGCACAGCATTTATTTTGAAATGCTTGGTGAGCATGGGTTTATTGGCCTGATACTGTTTTTATTGCTTGGCTTGATGGCGTGGCGAACGGGTAGTTGGGTAGTGAAAAACTGCAAGGATAAACCCGAATTAAAATGGCTTTCTGATCTGGCGGCGATGCTTCAGGTGAGCTTGATTGGTTATGCTGTTGGAGGTGCTTTCCTTGGCTTGGCTTATTTTGACCTTTACTATCATTTGGTGGCTATGTTGGCTATATGCAAGCTGCTTTTGATGAAGGCGCAATCCGGTGACACTGAGGGAGTAATCAAGGATAAGGTCGGTCCTTGGTTCCAGAAGCGTAATGATGCAAAAACACTGTCAATGAAATAGATAACGGAGTTTACCCGTCAGGCGCAGGTGGTGGTGGATAATGCCAGTTTTTCAGGTTTTCCAATATAGTAACCCTGAGCATAATCAACGCCATATTCCTGTAAAAGCTCTAATGTTTCCTGGTTCTCGACAAATTCCGCGACGGTGTATTTTCCCAAGGTGCGAGCGACTTCAATCATGGATTTGACTAATGTCTGGTCGACACGATCATGAAGCAGATTGATAATGAAGCTCCCATCAATTTTCAAATAATCGACCGGAAGCTCCTTGAGGTAGCTGAATGAATTGAAGCCTGCTCCAAAATCATCAAGGGCGAACTGAAAGCCCAGCGCACGTATCTCGGTAATCATTTTACGTGTTTCTGAGAAGTTCGCGATGGCAGCGGTTTCGGTAATTTCAAAAACAATTCGACTTGCTTTGACCCCTGTTGAGAAAATTTCTCTGCTGAGAAGATGCAATAAGGCGGGATTCTGGAATGCATAACTGGAGAGATTAACGTTTATGGATAAATGCGCGGGTAGAGTTTTGAGGGTCGTAATGGCCTGCTTTGCGACCCACAGATCAATTTCATGAATTAATCCGGTGCGCTCTGCTACCGGTATAAAATTTGTAGGGGCCGTAAGTTCCCGGTTATCACCCTGGATACGGATGAGTGCCTCGTAGTGGGTTGTTTGTTGCTTTTTTATGTTAAGGACGGGTTGGAATACCAGGCAGAATCGTTTATTCGTTAATGCATCCCGTATGAGAGGTACCCAGTGTACCGCACGACGTAGCGGCAGCATTTCCACATCTTCCCGGTTAAATACATGTACCATATTACGGCCACGATTTTTGGCGACATAACAGGCTTGGTCGGCATGTGTGAGTGTTTCGGCGGCTGACAGATTTTCATTGGGGCGTATCATGGCGATACCAATGCTGACGCCTATATGATAGGTACGATTCTCGGTTTTAAAACGGAATTCATCCATAAGGATACGCAGTGATTCAGCAGTTCTCACAACGTTATTCAGATCAGTGTCTTCAATCAAGATGGCATATTCGTCAGAACTGATACGTGCCAGGACGCCTGCAGCACCAATCTGTCTGCGAAATTTGTTAGCTACACTGATGAGGAGCCGATCTCCTGCCGCATGACCTTCTGTATCGTTGATGATTTTGAACTGGTCAAGATCGAGATAGAGGAGCGCACTGGTATTGTTACTGTAACGGGTATGGAGAATGGTTAATTCCAGTTCCTGTTCCAGCCGGCGGCGATTACACAGGCCGGTTAAGTCATCGTGGCCGACCCGATATTGCAGACGTGCTTCTATAACCTTGCGTTCCGCCAGTTCTGTTTCAAGCGCATTTTCACGGGATTTTCGTAGATCCCGTTCCTGTTTCAGTGTCAATGCGGATACAATCCGCGGCATAAGCTCCGCACTACGTAAAGGCTTGACGATAAGATCGGTAGCCCCACCATTGAGTGAGAAGGCAAGTGGATTATATTGGAGGGGCAGGTTATTCAGGATGATAATGACGGGAATGTCGGTGCATATTTTACGGGCATGTAAGGCGTGACAAATACGGTAGTCGTCAGCATCTTCCGTTGTGATGTCGAGCAATATCAGGTCAACACCCATCACTGCATTATTTTTTATAATGAATCCGGCGGTCTGACTTGGGTTAATGACTGTTGAGACCTGATTGAATCCGTTTTCCGTCAACATGGCTTTGATAGCGGATGTTTCTTGCGAGTAACCATCGATAATCAGGATGTGCATTTGATGCATATCGTTAAATGACATGGATGAGTGGGCACCCTTGTCTATCGTAGCAGAGAGTTCTTTTTTGTTGTCAGGTGCCATTGCGCGAAGATTACCTGTTTGGAAGTTGCGATGTACCATATCCTGTTTCCCTTTGGTTAGTCTGTATCTGGCGTGAATCATTGTGCCAGTGGCATAGTCGGGATATCCCAGGATAACAGGAGGGTACTTGAAGTGTCGGCACATAATGGGATTTTCTTTAACGGGTGATCTTTAGACACTTGCATGTCGTCTCCTTTATTGTTAATTGTCATAAGCATAACAAATCTATTTTGGTTTGAAAGCATCAATTCCGCTTTTTTGAGCAAGATGCTCGGGTGTTTTGTCTGATAGCATGTAAACAAATGCCAATACCTGGGCCACGGCCACGTAGAGGTTGGCGGGGATCTCGGTGCCTAATTCTACTTGTGAAAGCAGATGGGCAAGATTTTCATCCTCATAGAGAGGGATGCCGTGCTCGGCAGCGGTTTTCATGATTTGCCGGGCAATATGCCCATCGCCTTGTGCGGTGATGCGAGGCGCGCCCGTGCCATCGTAACGTAATGCTACAGCGGTGGTAGGCGTTGGAGCGGTGTTTTCAGTCATGCATGGGTATCCAGCAAGGAATGTGTACCTATCAGCAGTGCATCGGGGGTTGTGTGTGGTGGAACCCCTTCCTGGCAGCACAGCGTGCCTGTGTCGAACCCTGCCTGGGTTAGCCCATACTGTAACGATTCAATGTTACGGTTTGCCAATGTTGCCGTGGCGGTCTGTTCTGCCCATAATGCTACGGAAATTTGCTGCCCCAGCAAGGTTAGGCGTGCGTGTACTGCTCCAAGTCCGGCAGGCTCGAGCTTCAGGGAGATAGACCAGGGTTTTTCCTGCGCGTTTGTGGTGCGTGAGGCGGCATCCTTTTCAATACGCAATTGGATCAGGTCTGTTTGGTGATCCTGCCGTAGCGGTAATTCTATCGTCCATAGCGGGTTGTCCGGCGCGGCAGAGAACGACACCAACTGGTTAATTTGTAAGCGCGCCAAAGCGCCTTCTGTCTGTGTTGCCAGGGTTGTTAATAACTGGGGGGTGTTGAGTCCCGGGGTGCCTGCTGTCGTTGCTGGCGCGGAGGTGCCTGATACATTTTGTGTCGCTGTATTACGAAACAGGGTTTGTGGTTCAGCACCAGAGCTACGAGGTGTTGTCGGGGTCTCTTGTTGTTGGCCTGAAGGGGATGGCGTTGTCAGCATCTCCCGTAATAATAATAACCCTGCCTTGAAATCCACGGACAATGGCAGGCGCAGGTTGGGACTTTGGGTGGCAAGGTGAGCTAATTTGCTCTCCAGAAAAAGCCCGGAATTATTCACTGCTTCCTTTAATCCGGCGGCGGTTGTTGCCTGTGTGGTACTGGCGAGATTATTGAAGAGTTGTTGTACAAGCTGAGCCAGAGGTTGAGGTATTGCAGACGTGGACTTATTGGGTGAGGGATTGGCTAGCAGGGTGATATTGTTCAAGAGGGGTACAAGTTCTGTCTGCCGTGGCAGTGCGGTGCGTAGTGCCTGAGTAATGGGGTCGTCTTTCGTTGCTGGATTGACAACCTTCAAAACAATGTCTGTCTGATTGGAGATTACTTTTAATTGAAGCGATTGACCGGGCAGAGGGGTGGGTAGTGGATGCTGAGTCTGAGCCTGGATGAGGGCATCATTAATTCTTAAGGTCATCGTGCCACGAACATCGGTAGACACTACCACGGCCTGAAGAATCTGCCCTACCTGCCAGGAATCCATGATCCTGGCAGGTGTAGGCAGGGTGGCCTGAGCAGGTTGCCCTATGACGTCTATTCGCATGCAAAATGCCCGATTAAAATACGTTATAAGATCGATCTACAACGAGTATAGATCAAATTTATGTGAGTAAACAGGTGAATTATGAGGATATTGGGAATATTTGACGGAAAATGACAAAACTGGGTACAGTTAGGTTTGAGAGAAGTGTTGAACCCTTCAGGCCATCTTTAAATTTAAGAATATACTCATATACGGTTGTCTAAAATGCAAAACCAGTTGTTATGGTATACCCGTCGTGTCAGTGATGGTGATGAAATCAAGGGGCCTTTCCCCAGCGGTATGGTGTCACGCTATATCCTGTTAGGTCGTGTTCTGTTGAGCGATGACGTGAGTGTTGACCGGGAGATATGGCGACCGGTACAGGACATTCGGGAATTAATGCCTGAGGTGATGCGTGGTGATCTCAACGACCCTGTCGTCCAGGAACGCTTGAATGCAGCAAGACGATGGGCCGATGAACGCCTGGCGCGTGACCGCCGTGCAGCGCAACCATCCAGCCCGGAATTTCAGAGCCGTCGTTCGGGCGAACGCCGTCAAGTTGAACCTGTCGCCATTGTGCAGCATCGTGTGGCAAAAACAAAGCGATTCATGGCGGCCAAAGGACTTTCGGCTGGACGTGGTTATGGCATGATGATGGCGTTAGCGGGCGTGGGCATATTGATGTTCGTGTTTGTTTTCATGTCACATGAGGAAACACAAACGACTACACGCGATTGCTCGTCTTCGGCACATCCAAAGGTGGATTGGAATGGCTGTAAAATGGATGGCGCCCAGTTGGATCGCGCGAACCTGCAGGGAGCACAATTACGCGAAACCATTTTAAATGGTGCTTCCCTGCATGAGGCTAACATGAAGAATATTGATTTATCCTATGCCGAATTGAATTTTTCTAATCTTAGCCTGGCTGATATGAGCAGTGCCGTGCTGTTGGGTGTCAGTCTGCGTGGCGCCAATCTGGCCAATGCCAATTTACGCGACTCCAATTTGTCCTATGCGGATTTTGCCGGAGCCGATCTTTCTGCAGCAAATCTTGAGGGTGCCATTCTGGATCACGCGATCTGGATTGATGGAGGCCAATGCGCACCTCAATCAGTAGGGCGTTGCATCACGATTACGCCGCGTTAGCCAGAGACGTTATCTTGGTCAAGCAGGGCACGAGCACACTGCACACCGCTGCGTACAGCACCCTCCAGTGTTGCCGGATATCCGGTGTCGGTATAATCTCCCGCCAGCCAGGCACCACGAATGGGCAGGGCGGATGTCGGACGCAGGCTGCCAATGCCGGTTTGACAGGAAAAAGTAGCGCGTTTTTCACGGATAATGACGGCACTTGCGGCATCATGTACAGGTGTGGGCCAATCTGGAAAAATCTGGCTCAGTTCATTCACGACGCAGGTGCTTAAAGCATGATTGTTCAGTGCCATATGTTCCCCAGGACCGCTAATAACGACGGCCATCAGGCCGGCCTGTTCAATGCCATATAATCCTCTGTCAAATACCCACTGTGATGTCGTGTCCAGGAGTCCAATCATGGGCATCTCGAGTTTCACATGCGATGGATATTGCACGTACACTGTGCAAATGGGTTCATGATGAATGCGTGCCAATCGCTGTGTAATGCTATGGAATTCGGCATGTGGTTCAAGCAGGCGCTGACAAGCGACAGGGGGAATGGCAAGTATCACGTGATCTGCATGGATCTCCTGATGTGTGGTGATCACACCATGTACCGCTTTATCATGCAGGTGCAATCTTTTTACACGCTGGTTGAGCATGATCGTGCCGCCGTGCGCCTCGATAAAATGCTGCGCCGGGGTTGGAAAAACAGACCCCAAATCGACACGGCTGAACAATAAATCAGAGTCGTCACGCTGGCGGGCAAAGGCGTCTCGCAACACGCGTACAAAAACCTGTGATGATGCTGACTCTAATGGCGTGTTCAGAATTGCCAGGCACAGAGGTTGCCAAAGAATACGGATTAATGTGGGGGGTTGTTTGTGGCGTGCCAGCCATGTGGCAACGCTGATGTCCCGCGCTGTATTATTTTCCCGGAAGCCTGCGGCCAATATGCTACGGCACAAGGGCAATGCGGCGAGACGATCTACCATTGTTAACCCTTCTGCACGCACCAGGCCCATTATCAAATGCAGTGGAGCAGGCAGGGTAGGGCAGCGAATGCGTACATCCGGTTGTCGCGGTGATTTGAGTAATAAATGTAACGGTTGGCGTTGTAATACGGTGGTTTCTGGTACCCCCATGAGGCGCAATAAACGCAAAGTGTCACGATAGGCACCGAGTAATAAGTGCTGACCATTATCTATAAGCTGATGACCATGGCTAACATGGCGGGCACGCCCACCCAATTGCGGTGCCGCTTCCAGCACGGTAACGCAAATACCGCGAGAACTCAGTTCAACGGCAGCGGCCAGGCCCGCCCAACCGCCTCCTGTGACGATAACGTGCATTTATATTTTCTGCGTTTGAGCGCTATTTTTACTGAATTTTCTGTAACGACTTTTTTCATGACGCGCGGTTCGCCAGGCAATCCATAATTTACGCAATGGTGTGAGTGAAATGCGTCGTTCGAGAACCTTAAAGCCGTCTTTTTCAATTTCTTCAAGAGTTGATAGATAAATTGCCGACATGATCAAACCACTGCGTTGTGGATAACGGTCAATCTCGGGTAAATGGGAATGAGCCTGCGTATAATATTGATGAGCGCGTTGTGCCTGAAACTGAAATAGTTCACGTGTTTTGTCGGTGGTACGGGATTGCATGATGTCATCGGGTGTGACGCCAAAGCGTTCCAGTTCGTCCAATGGCAAATAAATACGTCCCAGCATCGCATCTTCACGTATGTCACGTAAAATATTGGTAAGCTGGAAGGCCATGCCCAGCGCGTGAGCATATTTCAGCGTGTTGCGATCCTGATACCCAAAAATCTCTACTGACATGAGTCCTACAATGCTGGCGACGCGATGGCAATACAGCGCAAGATCATCAAAGGAGGCATACCCTTGATGATCCAGGTCCATCTCCATGCCGTTTATAATTTCCAGAAAATGTTCCTGTGGCAAATTATAAGTGGTGGTAGCACTCGCGAGCGCCTGACCGACCGGATGCCGGGATGTGCCGTCAAATATTCTGCCGACTTCTTCGCGCCACCACTGTAGCTTGATGCGTGCCACCTGCATGTCTGTACATTCGTCAACGACATCGTCAACCTCACGACAGAATGCGTAAAGTGCAATAATGGCCTGCCGTTGCCGGGGCGGCAAGAACAGAAAGCTGTAATAAAAGCTTGAGCCGCTTTTAGCTGCTTTATCTTGGCAATATTCGTCAGGCGTCATTGCGAGCAATTAGTTGAAGAGGGTGATTCAGCACGCTGGTATGGTACGATGTATTAAGATGCATGATAGGGGCCAAGGAATCGTACGCCATTGAAGTGAATAAGGTGCGTAGGGTCACTTGCACACCAGACCTCGGTTTCCCATGCTATGACTGCAAGAAACTTCCGGAAGACTTTACCACGATCTGGAAAAGCGGTCACATAGACAAGACCGGCCTTTGAATTCTTGAATAGAACAGCAAGCTCCGCATGACGACCTCCATCAACGGGTCCATTGCTGGCGACCGCCTCAACCAGGATCAGCCAGTTCTTATTTCGGTAATATATAATGACATCAGGCATCTTCCCATGGTGCCCGACCTCCACCCCGAGCGAAGCAAGAATCTCTTGGTCGAAGTATCCCCACTTTGTCCCGGTATCACCAACGTAAACAAGCTCTCCGCCCGGCACGTAAAACGATCCGGAATCCTCAATGATGGAACGAATCAGATCAGAATGCTCGCCAGCACTGATCGTTATTTTCTGTCCAGTCCTTACTTGTACCGGGATACGATGAAGTTCTCGCGCACTCGCGTATTGCGCGGCGAGTGTCCTATGGGCCGCAAGGTAAATTTCAAGCGAACTGCCCCACGTTTTTGAACCAAACTGTTTTAGGAGTGCGAGGGTCTGTTCCTCAATCTGGTAGCAGTTTTCAGAACTGTTGATCGCCCTATCTGGTTTGTCGGGATTGTGCAGCAGCACCCCTGCGGATACGAGTTGTTTAACACTGTACTTGCGCACACACTCTCGTGTGTTCTCGGCGTAGTTTATATCAAGTTTCTCCCGTGCAAAGTCAAGAATTGCGCGGATACCAAGCATCAGGTTTTTTGCGCCACCCCAACGCCTCTTGGGTGGAAGATCAAGAAGCGCCAATAGACAAATTGCTGTTCGGTCGTTGAGTTGCTCATTCGGCATCCCGAGAACTTCAAGAATGCTCAATGCTTCGGCTATACGTTTTTCTTTTGTTGTCACGCTTCTTGCAGTCCTTCAACTAAATGATCGATTGCCTGCTGGTCATTTGGAAGATCCTTTGCCATTGTACCTAAAGCCATAAGCACCTTGCGGCTTGGATACTTCATTTTCTTGAGGTCAGTTGCGTTGACCTGGGTGTGACCATTGAAACGCCGGAAGCATTCATCCACAGCGGTTGTATTGAGGAAGACAGTCAAACCTCGTGCCAGGGATTCCGGCAAGCCATGCTTGTTCTCGTGTAATACGTTTAGATGATTTTCGAAGCCAAGCACTTCCGTATTCGGAAAGGTATCCGGCTGCACTACGCTCGCCATGATACGTCGTTTTTCTTCTTTGGATGAAAAACGACGAACCACGCAATAAAAGCCATTAGGGAAAAGCCATTTTTCCGTAGCTTGGTTGCGAAGAATAGCATTTGGTTTTTTATTATCTATTTTTGGCCATTCGCTACTATGACCACTAAAGTGCCCTGGGTAGAGCAAGGGAACTGTGCCCGCTTCAGGCATAACATGCAGGTGATCTTTCAGGCGAAAATCTACCACTGGGCCGGTAGATACCTGGATACCCAGATCTTCTAATGAATATCGGAATGTGGAAAATAGTTCGATCCGGTTGCGCTCCGGCGACGTGGGCACATGGACGAAGCGCTCTGGATCATCTGGGGAAACTATATGGTCGAAGGGATAGACGTGCGCCGTAAGATCAACAAAGCTGTCGTCAGTCGAAGTTGTAATTCTTACATCGCCTTGTTGGCCGCCACACTCAAGCATGATGATGATGTTCTCTTGCAACACGTCATCATCCTTAAATGCTGTGTTTCGTGATTTAAACAAGTGCATCTGCAGGATTGCGGCGCGCTCCAGAATGAAGTTTCGAAAAGGGCGATAATATGGCCCATTGCAGAAACTTCGAGGGATGATCGCCACAACCTGACCGCCTGGCGACATCAACGCCAGCGTCAGGGCAACAAAAGCTGAATATAAATTAACGGTTTCTATTCCTGCCTGTCGAAGTAGCAAGCGGTGGCGAGAGTCACTGCTTATCTTTTTGTAGGGAGGGTTAAGAATGGCGTGAGAAAAGTTATAGCGGCGGTCAAATTGGATTTTATTAATGGCTTCCTCAATAAAATCACCGTCAACTATTTCGTAAGAAAGGGGTGCTCGCTTGGAGTAACTCGCAAGCGTATTTTCTAATTCCTTGTGGAGAATTTTGTCAAATTCGAAGGCAGTAATTTTCACTTGACTAAAAGACAAATTGCCAGAGATACACCGCTCAAGGAAAGCGCTGGATAGCGAACCAATGCCGGCACCGGGATCAAGCAAACGACAAACACCCTCTGTCGCGGGATAAAATAAATCCGCCATATACTGCGCTGTTTTTGTGGGTGTCAGAAATTGGCCGAGTTGCGATTTTCTCTGCGCCGTGGTGCTTTTTGCAACCCGTAATCTGGTTTTTTCAATGATTGACAGCAATGGCGTGCCTCCTTAGCTGTGACCCCGCTCGAAATTATAGCACGTCTCATGTTTTGCGCACTTGTAGTGGTTACTGAAATAGCTTAAATATTGATTATGATCGTATATTTAAGGATGGCCTGAAAAATTGATGTACTTTCTCATGAATCGCCATCCTTCCTGAAATGGTTGTAAAAACTGTTCGTTTTTTTCCGGAATTGGCCAGATTGTTGACCATTCCCGGGTTTTCAGGTGCAACTTGCCTGCTAAGGTGCCGATAGTTGTTTCTTCGCCAGCACCAGATTCACCCGAGCGCATTTGGTGAACACACAATGGGCGTTCTTCTCGAGGCCTCGATAGCGAATTTTAGTGAAGCCAAACGGCCGCTTCATGACACCAAATACGTGTTCCACTCGAGCATGTATCTTGAATTTGTGGCGGTTGGCAGATTTCTCTGTGTCGGTTAACTGACGATGACGACAGTCCTTTTCCTAGGTAAAGTCTTTGCTTCTGGGGCATGCGTATTTAGCGTCTCTTTCTGCCCGGTGTAGGCGGTGTCGCCCCCTACCCGTGTTTCATTACCATGCAG
Source organism: Gammaproteobacteria bacterium (assembly GCA_023266055.1). GTDB lineage: Bacteria > Pseudomonadota > Gammaproteobacteria > Ga007554. The sequence continues at coordinate 154,414 of JAHFRW010000001.1, forward strand.
TAAATCTTCCATGACTTGTCCGTCATGAACATTATTGACTCGGCACGATTTATTCATGAACTTTTAGGTTTCGGCGTAGTCTGAGATGCATGGACAAAGAAGACGCGAGAACACAAACACGGAGCGAGCTTTTCACGCGGCGCAAAGAAGTCA
>JAHFRW010000070.1 GCA_023266055.1 Gammaproteobacteria bacterium
ACGATAACAGGAAGATTACAAAATTGTAATGCCCCTGTCACGCTTGGGACAGAGGTTTGGAGCTATATTGTGTCTCATCTACTTCTGGAGGATCCACTCAATGAAACGTACCCCGCCAATGCGTTGTGTAACGAGAACCAGGGATGGTGGAGGCAACCACCACACAGGAAGTACAAGTACTGGTCTTGAAGTGCCCAATTTGCCGCGCCGCCGACTCCTCCAGGGGCTTGCAGTGGGGGGGGTCGTGCTGGGTTTATCGCCCATGATCAAGCCAGTTTGGGCACAGGAAGGCACAATACGCAATGCCGTTACGGGTACGGCACCCGTACTGACCGGTACCGAATTTGATCTGATAGTGGGCGAGGCCGCCGTCAACTTTACGGGTGCGCCCCGCATAGCCACAGTTATTAATGGCTCGTTACCCGCACCGACGCTACGCTGGAGAGAAGGTGATACGGTGACCATTCGTGTTCATAATCGCTTGCGCGAAGACACCTCTATCCATTGGCACGGCATCATCCTGCCATATCAGATGGACGGTGTGCCAGGGATTAGTTTTAAGGGTATTCCACCGGGAGAAACTTTTACCTATCGTTTCAAGGTGGAACAGTCCGGGACGTATTGGTACCACAGCCATTCCGGCATGCAGGAACAGAAGGGTATGCTGGGTGCCATTATTATTGACCCGGCACACCCTGATCCAATGCATGCTGACCGCGATTACATCATACAACTTTCCGATTGGACGGATGAAGATCCTCATCGGGTATTCGCAAAGCTCAAGATTCAAAGTGATTACTATAACTTCAATCAGCCCACGGCCGTTGATTTTTTCCGTGACGTATCCAGGGAGGGATTTTCCAGTGCTCTCGATAAGCGGCGCATGTGGAACCAGATGCGTATGAATCCGACGGATTTATCGGACATCTCTGCCTACACTTATACCTATCTTATGAATGGTACCACGTCAGTGGACAACTGGACTGGCGTGTTTCGTCCGGGTGAAAAGGTACGGCTACGCCTGATCAATTCCGGCGCGATGACCTTTTTTGATGTGCGCATTCCCGGATTGAAAATGAGCGTGGTACAGGCAGATGGCCAGAACGTCGAACCGGTCATGGTAGATGAGCTCCGCATCGGCGTGGCTGAAACCTATGATGTCATTGTGAGTCCCGAGAGTGATGCCTATACCATCTTTGCACAATCCATGGATCGCACAGGTTATGTCCGGGGTACGCTGGCAACGCGTGCCGGTATGGCCGCCTCCATTCCTGCCGTCGACAAAGCCATACCGCTGACCATGGAAGACATGATGGGCGGTATGAGCTCAATGGACCATAGTGCGCACAGTGGCATGGCTGCCATGGGCGGTGTGGCCGCGCTTGCGAAACCTTCAGCGACCGTACGCCATGCCCGTACCGAATACGGCCCAAGTACAGACATGCGTGTTGACATGCCACACACCCGACTGGACGATCCGGGCGTAGGCCTGCGTAACAACGGTAGACGGGTGCTCACCTACGCAGATCTCCGTACTATCGGTGGGCCACTCGATAAACGGGCGCCTGAGCGAGAGGTCGAGCTGCATCTCACTGGTAACATGGAACGTTATACCTGGTCGATCGATGGCCTGGAGTACGGAAAATCAACGCCGATTCATTTTCGTCATAATGAGCGCCTGCGAGTGATTTTTCACAATGACACCATGATGACACATCCCATGCATTTACACGGGATGTGGAGTGAGCTGGAAAGCCCGGAAGGTGAATTTCTGGTACGTAAGCATGTCATCAATGTGCAGCCCGCACAACGCATCAGTTTTCTGGTAACTGCCGATGCACTGGGACGTTGGGCTTGGCATTGTCATCTACTGATACATATGGACGCGGGAATGTTCCGTGAAGTGGTGGTGTCATGAAACAGCGTGAAAAAATGGCAACTAACATGGGTGTTATGAACAAATACATGAATTGGATGGCGATTGCGGTGCTGGCCTTCTGGTTTACACCTGCAGGCGCACAAGACCCGGCAAAAATTCCCGGAGAGATGGACGCGATGCCGGGCATGGATCATGGAAAAATGGAAAATGACACGTCACATAAAAAACCAGTGATTAAGCGTCGAAAAAATGGTATGAAGCACGGTAACATGGCGCCATCCAATGCTAGTATGGAGACAATGCCTGGCATGGGTGATGGCCAGGTAAACGGTGATAATGCCCCACAAAAATCGAATACCAATAACAAAGGTGTTATGGATCATGATTCCATGCATGGGCAGTCGGCATCGACAGACAATGCCAGTATGGATACGATGTCGGATATGGATCATGGCCAGATGGATCACGGTAATATGTCTTCAAAAGATACCGGAACCCTGCGTGAGGAAGGTGGCATGAGTCATGGTGTAATGCACGGTGGATCAGCGCCATCGGATGCCCGTGACCCACACGCATATTCAGGAGGCTATACCCTTGATCCAGCGCGTCCACTGAAACTGGCAGATGAACACAATTTCGGTTCATTGCGCGTCGATCGTCTGGAAAGTATTCGCACACGTGACAGCTCATCCACGGCATATAGTCTGCAGGGTTGGTTCGGACGGAATTACGATCGTGCAGTCATCAAGGCCGAAGGGGATATCGACAATGGGAAATTGCAGGAAGCACAAACGGATCTGCTATGGAGCCATGCAATTGCCACCTATTGGGATACACAACTGGGCATTCGTTACGATAGTGGTACCGGTCCAAATCGAGGTTGGCTGGCTTTGGGTGTTCAGGGGCTTGCTCCCTATTGGTTTGATGTAAATATTACCACTTACATTGGTGATGAGGGACGTAGCGCACTACAACTGGAAGCGGATTATGAACTATTGTTGACACAGAAGCTGGTTTTTCAGCCACGTGTTGAGGCCAATCTTTACGGTAAGCGCGATATCGAGCGTGGGCTGGGCTCTGGTTTGTCGGATACATCACTTGGGCTACGTTTACGTTACGAAATACGCCGTGAAATTGCTCCTTACGCTGGTATTGAATGGTCAAAAAAATTTGGTGGCACTGCTGATTATGCCCGTGATACAGGACAGGAAGCAGCAGAAATGCGAGTGGTGACGGGAATTAGATTCTGGTTCTAGTTCGTAAAATTTAATGGTAGAGCAATTCATCACGATATTTAGGAAATTATAAAATGTTCGAAATTATTCCTAACTGGCATCCCATTTTTGTGCATTTTACGGTTGCGCTATTTTCGATTTCAGCAGGACTATTTACAATCACATCGTTCATTAAATCACCTTTAAAAGAACAATGGCAGACTGTGGCACGCTGGAATCTATGGTTTGGCGCTGGCATCACTATTATTACGGGTTTGGCTGGACTATATGCCTATAACACCGTTGCCCACGATACCCCATCCCATGCGGCAATGACCGAACATCGTAATTGGGCTATCGTTGCTATCACACTGATTCTGGGGTTGGCCATTTGGTCCATTATTCGCGTACACCGTAATCTGGCACTCGGCACGGCATTTGTTGTGGCGATGGTCATTACCGGCGGCATCCTGGCGGCAACGGCGTGGCGTGGCGGTGAAGTGGTTTATCGCTATGGCTTGGGAGTCATGTCTTTGCCCAAGGTAGAAGGCGAGGGCCATGCTCATGAACATGCAGATGGGACAGGCCATGGCTCTGCTGATGCCCTCACTCCTGAAATGACGGATCAACATTTGACCCAGGACGGAGTGATGCCCGAAGCGGACATAGAGATGGAGCATGACCAGTCTATGTCATCAAGGAAACCCCAAAACCATAAGGACGATGGTCATGCTCATTGAGGCAATGATAAACATCATTAATATTGATTTAAAGAAAACTGGACAATCAATTTATTTAAATATACTTAACCGGAGAAATTAACATGAAACCATTATATGTAGTATTTACGCTGGTGTTATTTATGAATACTTCCGCCTATGCTGATGATGCGATGCACAACATGCCAGGTATGAATGATCATGCCATGATCAATGCAACGACGAAGGCACAAGATGTGCAAATTCATCGAGGGCAGGGCATAGTAAACACTGTAGATATTGCAGCAGGTAAATTGAATTTGACCCATGACCCTATTGCCAGCCTGGGCTGGAAAGGTATGACTATGGATTTTTCCGTGAAGGATTCTGAAACCTTAAAAAACGTAAAACCTGGATTTAAAGTAGAATTTGAGCTGGAGAAAAGTGGCCGTTCCTATCTCATTACGCATATGATGCCATTGGCACCATCGGTAAAAAAATAAAATGATCATATAGAAAACCCTGGGCGCCCACACGCACATTAGCCATTTTTGGATATCACGGATCTACATCTTCATTTGCAGTGACATGCTACCGCGCGGCGTGCCCGCGCTTTTCTCTGCCACAATGCTGCTACGCCAGAGAATGATAAAATGATAGCGCCGGGATAGTTGTGCCTATCCTGGCGTTTCCTGAAATAATTATAAGGATAGCATGGTTGGAATTTTGAGAGACTTTTTTGGACAATAATTGTCTTGTTAATTGTGGCGCTATTAAAATATGTATTGAGCCTCCATCGTTCATAAGCGATACTGAAGACGTCAGATTATCTCACCAGGAGGCACCAACATGGAGCATGCAATAGTAAACAAGGATCCGGTGTGTGGCATGACGGTAAAAATGACGTCACCCCTACAACATTCCTTTGAAGGAGTTATGTACTATTTCTGCAGTGAACACTGTTTACATAAATTCCAGGCTCAACCACAACAATATCTACAGCCCGCTGCTTCGCAAAAACCACCGAAAAAGGGTGATCTTTATACGTGTCCCATGCATCCTGAAGTGGTGCAGGATCATCCCGGTGCATGTCCAAAATGTGGTATGGCACTGGAGCCGCGTGGCGTGTCACCGGGTGTGGAGGATAACACCGAATTGCACGATATGACGCGCCGTTTATGGATCAGCGCCGCGCTGGCGATTCCAATCTTTTTCAGTGCCATGGGTGCAGAGTTCTGGCCTGATACTTTTTCCACACTAATAGCACCGAGAATGCGCCAATGGCTGGAGATGTTATTGGCTACTCCCGTGGTGCTATGGGGCGGCTGGCCTTTCTTTGTGCGCGGTTGGCAGTCGTTGGTAACGCGCAATCTAAACATGTTCACGCTCATCGGTTTGGGTGTGGGTGTAGCCTGGGGTTACAGTATGGTGGCGGCGCTCGTGCCGGATATTTTCCCTCGTTCGGTATTCAACGAATGGGGTGTAGTGCCGGTCTATTTCGAAGCGGCTGCAGTAATCACCGCTCTGGTGTTGCTGGGGCAGGTGCTGGAATTACGCGCCCGTAGCCAAACTAACGCTGCGATTAAATTGCTGTTGGGCCTGACACCGAAGACGGCACGCATTGTCCATAATGATGGCAGGGAAGACGATATTCCACTGGAAAATGTTCAGCCCGGCGACAAATTACGCATCCGCCCGGGTGAGAAAGTGCCTGTTGATGGTGCAGTGATCGAGGGCATGAGCCATGTTGATGAATCAATGGTGACGGGTGAGCCGATTCCTGTGGAAAAGGGCAGGGGTACCAAGGTAATTGGTGCAACGGTTAACGGCACCGGGAGTCTGGTGATGATGGCAGAGAAGGTCGGTGCCGACACCTTGCTGGCGCAGATCGTCCACATGGTGGCAGAAGCGCAACGATCCCGCGCACCGATTCAGAAGCTTGCAGATCTGGTCTCCGGTTATTTTGTGCCGGCAGTAGTACTCGTTGCCGTGATCACTCTTATTGCTTGGGGTTTCTGGGGCCCGGAGCCTCGCTTGGCACATGCGGTAATCAACGCCGTGGCAGTGCTGATTATCGCCTGTCCCTGTGCGCTGGGTCTGGCCACGCCGGTCTCCATTATGGTGGGTACGGGTCGTGGCGCCATGATGGGGGTACTGTTTAAAAACGCTGAAGCATTGGAGATAATGCGCAAGGTCGATACTCTGGTTGTCGACAAAACCGGTACTCTCACGGAAGGTCATCCTGAACTTGTCAGCGTCACTCCAGTTGAAGGTTTTGACGAAGCAGGGATTGTGCACCTGGCCGCCAGTATCGAGAGAAACAGCGAGCACCCATTAGCTGCCGCTATTGTACGTGGTGCAGAAAAACGCAAGATGACGCTTGCGTCGGCGAATAACTTTCAGTCGATTACCGGTAAGGGTGTAACAGGTGTCGTGGATGGCCACAGGATCGCATTGGGAAATAGCACATTATTGCAGGATTTGGGCATTGATGTGGGTGACCTGCCTGCCAAGGCTGATGCATTGCGCAGTGAGGGGCAGACGGTAGTGTTTCTCGGTGTTGATGGTCGTGCTGCGGGGCTGATCGGTGTCGCTGATCCGATTAAGGAAACCACGGCAGAGGCGATCCGTTTGTTGCATGGGGAAGGTATTCGCATTGTCATGTTGACAGGTGACAATCGTAAAACGGCGGAGGCAGTGGCGGCAAAACTCGATATTGATCAGATTCATGCAGAAGTGTTACCGGATCAGAAAGCTGCTGTAATCAAACAGCTTCAGGCTGAAGGGCGCATCGTCGCCATGGCAGGTGACGGCATCAACGATGCTCCCGCGCTGGCTCAGGCTCAGGTGGGTATTGCCATGGGTACCGGTACTGATGTAGCGATGGAGAGTGCCGGGGTTACTTTAGTCAAAGGCGATCTGCGCGGTATTATACGTGCTAGGCGATTATCGCACGCCACTATGAAGAATATTCGTCAGAATCTTTTCTTTGCCTTTATCTACAATGCCGCTGGTGTGCCCATCGCCGCTGGATTGTTATACCCTGTCTTTGGTCTGCTACTGTCACCCATGATCGCTGCTGCGGCAATGAGTTTCAGTTCAGTGTCGGTGATTACCAATGCACTGCGATTAAAGCGCGTAAGCTTATGATCTGGCATTTGCCTTGTAGTCAAGCCGCATCTTGTGTTCAAATAAGAACGGTGTTTTTATGCGTTCAACGCAAGATGAGATGACAATATGGGTAAGAAATCCAGCGGAAAAGAAGCAAATACACACACATCTGAGATGTCGAAACAGGTCTACAAGGAGAGCTTGCACAAGCTTCAGATTGAATTGGTCAAGTTGCAACGACATTTTATTCAATGCAACGAAAAAATCCTGATCATCTTTGAGGGCCGGGATGCGGCTGGCAAGGATGGCATTATTAAACGTATCACCCAGCATTTAAGTCCACGTGAAACGCGGATTGTGGCGCTTGGCAAGCCTTCGGATCGAGATCGTAACTCGTGGTACTTCCAGCGTTATATCCCTTATTTACCGGTTGCTCAGGAATTGGTCCTGTTTAATCGTAGCTGGTACAATCGGGCGGGTGTAGAGCGTGTGATGGGTTTTTGCACGGATGCCGAGCACGAAGAGTTCATGAGTTCAGTGACAGAGTTTGAGCATATGTTGGTACGCTCGGGAATCAAGCTCATTAAATACTACCTCGATATTAGTAAAACTGAACAGAAGAAACGTTTGAGCGAACGCAAAAACCATCCTTTAACGCAATGGAAGGTCAGTGCGCTTGACGACCAGGCGTTGAAAAAATGGAAGCAATACAGCGCAGCTCGTAATGAAATGTTGACGCGCTCACATAACCCGATAGCACCATGGACCATTGTACGTGCCGATGATAAACAACCGGCGCGACTCAATGTTATCAAGGATCTTCTCAGCCGGCTGTCCTACGAAGATAAAAACGAACATCTTCTTCTGACGGATCCGCAAATCGTATTGACCTATGATGCCGCCTATCTTGAAGATGGCGTTCTCGCAAAATAATTGAGAGGCACGAGGGGAATTAAAAAGAAGGCCGCACGCGTCCCGGGTTATTATTTGACATAATATGTATTAGGCGAAGTCGAGGCGCACGGGCACCGTTTGAGAAAAAGCAGTTGTTTTAAGCCAGTACACGATAACAACAGGAGCGGCTCCCCCTGCGCGATGCGTCCAGCGATTTCCTTGGCAGAGAAAATATCCCGCGTGGGCAACTCAATGGCAGCGAGTTCTGAGAAATTTTGAAAAAGCTGACTCCGCATACAGTCAAATTTCCTCAATCACACAGTCTTTCGCGACATCTGAAGGCAGTCTTATAGCGAACCACGGGACACAATCACTCACCCGAGTATCCACGTGTGAGTCTGGTTTTAGCTTCAGAAAGCGTAGATGCAGAGTCACGCGTTTCGGTGTAAACAAAGTGCGGTCGCCAACGTAGTTAAGATCCGCAAGGCTTTTTGCACCTTTCGGGCTCTCACCGACAAACAGGTTATTTATCTTGCCTTCTGCCGTCAGCGACCGTCCGGTCAACCCCACCGTACTCAGGTCGCCCACTAGCACGACATCAACCAAAGCGGCTTGTTTATCTTCCTTGTGCTTGACGAGCGACAGTGCGGTGGCGGCCATATTGCGAATCTGCACCTTGAGCAGCAAGTCGAGAATTTCGTCGACCGGCACGCCTTCAATAAGGATGTTTCGAGGTGAGCCTTTGCGCTCATCTTTGAATCCGGGCCTTTGCGCTGCATCGCGACTACCATACGTTGTCTTCCACTGCTTTGCCTTGAGTTCGAACAGTATTTTATTTTTAGACACCGCACCAACATCTTTATAAAGGGCTCTAGGGACAATCCAGCCTTCATCCATGCCAACCTTTTCGACACGCCTTCCAATTACACTAGGCCGAGTCGGATTCAGAGCCCGGTGCAAGATGAAATCCCGCTTCCAATCCTGCAGCGGCTTACCCCGGTGGGTATCGAGCGCTTGCCGTATAAACTCTTCCGATTCAACGTAGCTTTCAAAAGCCTCAATGACATCATGCAGCAAAAATACTCGGCACAGACCCTCGTACGATTTCTTGTAGCCGAAAAACCGTGCGCGCTGCTGTAATGTGTCCGCGTTTGAAGAAGCCGTTCTTGGCATGTACGTGACCGTCAGGCCCTCAACCGTGAAACCTCGATCCAGTTTTTGTCCGCCTACAAGAATCCAGTACGGCCATGTGTTCCATTTGACCTCACGCTCCCCGTCAGCGTTGGAATTGACCTTAGCAACCTTTAAGTCGCTCAGCACATCCGGCAGTGCGTCCATTAACGTATCAAACGCTTCAAGTGACGGAAAAGTCCGCTGCAAATCCTGGTAGCTTGTTCGAAACACGCCCTCCAGTTCAATACGCACGGGGCTACCCTTGGGTTGTTCGATAAAGTCACGCCATTGCTCCACCAAACCGTCAACCCATGCCTTATAGTCCGCATGGGGTGCTGTTTTCTGCGAGGGATGAATCATCATCGAACGATTGCCCTTGCTGCGTGTGATGTTGTGGTGAGCTGCACCGAGCAAGTACAGGCGCAGGGCTTCCTGCAACGTCGCCGGCGCTTCAGTCAACATGTTGTCGCCTATGGGCAGTTCCTCATAAGGAATATCAAAACACAGCGGCATATCTTCGTTGAAAAAATTCTTACCGCCCACATATCCTTCGCCTGGGGACACAAGTTCAGCGAAAGAAGGGCTAAGCACATCTGCTATACCGATGAGCAAATTGGCCTGCGGTGTAGCGGTGTATTGTATGTACGTATGATGTGGAATCACGCTCTTCAACAGAAGGATTCGGTCATACGTAGTGCTACTTTCATAGGAACCATTCTTACGGTTTTTTCTTGCCTTGGTATTCAGACTCGCTTGATCACTTTCATCGTCGATAATCAGGAAAGGCACGCCTTTTAAATCGACCTTAGCTAGCACATCGACCAAGTTCTGCAATCGTTGGTGGTGCTTGAGGACAGTAATGAGTAACGAGCGTTTTGTAGTACCAGAAGCACTGCCCAGAGTTGTTCTCCAGTTGCGCAAAACCTTATCAATTTCGGCATGGTCATTCTTGGCAGGGTCTGGATTTTCGAAATGCCGCCAGTCATGCTGCGTATCCTCAAGTCCGAGGTCAATCGTCAGCCGCTTTTCTGATTGTCCTTTCAAGTTCACAGCGGTGCCCGCCAACAAAATAACTGCGCCGTAACCATTGTCGCGCGCTAGTGCCGCGACTGTTTGTAGTGGTCTAATTTACACGGACACTTCATTAGGTGCAATATTCACCTAAACGAGGGAAGTGAAGATGATAAATGAACGAAGAAATTTTACAGCTGAATTCAAGCTGGAAGTGGCCCG
>JAHFRW010000071.1 GCA_023266055.1 Gammaproteobacteria bacterium
ACTTCTTTGCGCCGCGTGAAAAGCTCGCTCCGTGTTTGTGTTCTCGCGTCTTCTTTGTCCATGCATCTCAGACTACGCCGAAACCTAAAAGTTCATGAATAAATCGTGCCGAGTCAATAGGCTTTATAATGGTGCCTTTTTTACTAATGATACGGCGTGCCAATAAATACCTGTCACTATGATAATGCTCGGTTAACGTCATGACGTAGGTTCGGTATCCACTGCGAGGGCGCGGAGCGTGGCGCCGTCGGGATAGCCATCGGCAATCATGTCGGACGCCCTCTGAAAGGCGCGTAGCGCCGAGCGCGTTGCCGAGCCCATGATCCCGTCCGCCTTGCCGGCGTTGAATCCCCGCTGATTCAGTTTTTCCTGTAGGCGTGTAATCGTGCGGTGGCTCAGCGCGGGCTCGCTCACCGGCGGCCGTAATAATGCGCCGCCGCCGGCTATTCTGTCCGCCAACAGGCCGACAGACAGTGCATAAAACTCACTGCGGTTCCACCCCATGATGACCTTGAAATTCTGATACACCAGAAACGCGGGTCCGGTGTGCCCGGATGGCAGCAGTATCGAGCCCTGCATGTCCACGTCGGGCAGCCGTGCCTTACTTGTCAGTCTGACGCCCAGATTGGCCCAATGGCTGACAGGTTGTCGATTCTCCAATCCGCTCTGCGCATAAGGAAAGTTATCCGGGAGCAGAACCTCCCGGCCCCAGCGTTCACCGCGTTGCCAGCCGAGATTCTCCAGGAAGTTCGCTGCGCTGGCCAGCGCATCCTGCTCGCTCTTCCACAAATTGATATGACCATCCTGGTCGCCATCGACTGCAAAGTTGAGGTAAGCGGAGGGCATAAACTGGGTATGCCCCATCGCACCCGCCCAAGAGCCCTGCATCTCCTGGGGGGTAAGCGATTCACGGTTGAGTACTCTCAGCGCGGTCATCAGTTCATTGGAAAAATAATCATGACGACGATCATCGCAGGCCAGTGTCGCCAGTGCATCGAGCGTCGGCAGGGTGCCCAGATAGCCGCCATAGTGGGTTTCCAGCCCCCAGAATGCAATGAGGTACTGGCCAGGGACACCATATCGGGGCGTCACTTTCGACAGAAACGGCTGGTATTCATCCCGCAGGCGGCGTCCCTGATCGATGCGCTCGGGCGTGACGCGCCGCGAGAAATAGTCGGCGAACGTCTGGGTAAATTCCGGCTGTGATCGATCAAGCTCGATAACCCGTGGCTGAGGTTCGAGCTTGGCCAGCACCGTATCTATAACCCATGCCGGTATCTGCTCTGCTCTGGCCCGGTCCTGCAGGGCGGCCAGGCAGAATGAAAATCCATCGTTCTGCCCGATCGCCAGCGGCGAGCACAACAACCCGGCTATCAGAATGCCTAAACGTTTGGCCATATTTCCTATCATTTCACCGTTATTAGAGCGCAATATAAAGGGGGCTGCAAATTTACGGTGCAGCCCCACGACAAGGCATTGCTGCTTTGAATATTCAATTGATCTATGACAACTCTAAATGTGGCATTAAGTCCCTTGCGGAGGATGGGTGTGCTGTCATTCCGGCCGCAGAGAGGAATTTGTATGTTCCGGAAATGCTTTAGCGTTTGCCATTATTGATAATGGACAAGATGTCTCGCGATACCCGAAATGACATATGTTATTTATTCCTTAAGCGCCCGCCGTAGGCTTCACCACTATTTTTCCCCCGTCAACATGCAGAGACAAGTGGCCCGCTAATAATGCCGCCAGTTCGTTGCCCACCAGCCGTGCGCGCCAGCCGCTGCACAGGGCGGCCTGCGGGTCGCCGGCGATGATGGCTTCAAGATCGGATTGATTGGCCAGCAATGACGGTGCCACGCCATGCTCCAGTCCGCGTTGACGCACCAGCGCCATCATCAGATCGGCGAGTACCTTGTCGCTGGGTTTGAGTTTGCGACGTTCATGCCATTCGGGGCGTTCATTTTCAGGTATTGCCAAACCCCGCTCTACAACGGTGAGCATTTGTTTGCCCCATTTTTTAATCTGCTGCTCGTTCAGGCCGCGTATCTGTGAAAAAGCGTCGAGCGTGGCAGGGGGGTGGCGCGCGATTTCAAACAGGGTGTCATCGTCAACCAGCCATTTACGCGGCTTGTCGAGTTTCATGGCAGCGGTTTCGCGCCAGGCGGCCAGCTCACGTAACACGGCGAGTTGTTTGGGGCGTAACATCTGGCCACGTTTCACCTTGCGAAACATTTCTGCCGGATGGGTGGTGTACAACGCGGGATTGGAGAGATATTCGAAGTCATCTTCCAGCCATTGCATGCGACCCGTGTCGATCAGTTCGGCACGCAGCTTTTTGAAAATCGGGCGCAAGTGGCGCACATCATCTTCCGCATAACGAATCTGCTCGGCACTCAGTGGGCGATGGCTCCAGTCGGTGCGCGACAGGGTTTTGTCGAGTTGTTCGCCACAAATCGACTCGACCAAACGGCTGTAGCTGATGGATTCTTCGTGTCCGGCCACGGTGGCGGCGATTTGTGTGTCGAAAATGGGGGTGGGCACGCGTCCCGTCAGGTCGTGTATGATTTCCAGATCCTGGCGCGAGGCATGCAGCACCTTGAGAATGCGGGTGTCGAAAAATACATCCCAGAGTGGCGTAAGATCCTGAAATGCCAGTGGGTCAACGCAGGCGATTACATCGTCATTGGCGACCTGAATCAGACATAACCGCGCGTAATAGGTTTTTTCCCGCAAAAATTCGGTATCAATGGCAATGTAATCACCCTTGCTGAGTGCGTGACACAACTCGTGCAAAGCTTCGGGGGTGGAAATGACCATGACAGCTCCAGATGCGGTTCGTAAGGCTCAAGAGTATAGTTTAATCGCCCCTCTTTGTCACAATAAAAAGGCCGGAACAGGGTGACAGCTTACTTGTTTTTAAAACGGTTTTTGGCGGCGCGTCTGATGAATGGTGAGTCCGGGCAATAGCAGTGATGATGCCGGTTTCAGGTCGTCTGGCACGATCTGATGCGCCGCAGAGTCATTCTGTCGGTTAACTCAGGGTGTGTGGCACACAAGGTGTACAGGTTTTGGAAAACTGTCTGGGTGTGGCAGTAAACTGGCCAGGGTGCAGCCGTCGAGCACGGTCATAAAGCTGTGGTGAGCGTTTTCCAGCACGCCCCTGAGTACGCATATCGGCTGGATGCGGCATGGCGGTTGTGCTGTGTCGAAGCATGTGACGATATGAAAATTTGCTTCTGTGTGCCGTACTACATCCCCGATATTGATTTTCTGCGGCGGTCTGGCCAGCCGCATGCCCCCGCCTTTCCCTCGATGAGTGCAGATATAGCCATGATTGGCGAGGTTGTGTACTACTTTAACCAGGTGGTTGCGCGAAATGTCGTAGTACTGGGTGATTTCGGTAATCGTGGCCTTGCTGTCAGGATGTACGCCCAGATAAATCAGTACACGAAGCGAGTAATCGGTGTAAAGGGTTAACTGCATTGGTGGATTCCCGGATAGTTGACCACGGCACGCCGCGTCGATTTTAATCACTATCATTTCACACTTTTATTGGCATGGCTATAGTCCGCTCAATTGGGCGTATATGCTTCAGTGTCTGGTTCGTATGTACGGCCCTGTTTTTATCGTTACCCTCGGTGATGGCTCTTAGAAGCTGTGTGATATGCCAACAATTAACCCGTAGCTGGGCACCAGATTGGTTTCGTTGACATCCTGATAGAGTGGCAGTTGTAGATGTGTATATAGTGCAGTGCTGGTGGTGGCCTGTGTGGTAATCCCCGGTGTGAGATAGACCCAGAGGCCGCCGGTGTTGGGCACGCCTTGTCCATGAAATTCATCGCGTGGGGTCTGGCGCAGGTTGATTTGCAGGCTGGCGGTAAATTCCCTGGCATGAGCAGTAAACCGGTAGTGAGAGCCCGTATTAAGCAGCAAGATGTTACCCATTTTATATTCAAGACTGTTGGCGGTGGTGATCTGGTACGAACCGGAGAAGAAGGTATCCCACACGCGGGGTTGAATTTGATACGTGTAATGCAGGGAGAGTATGCCGTCCCATGAGCCTGTGCCGGGCATTAGCGTGGGTTCATTAATGTCCCCGCGGCTATTGCGCAGCTTATATTCGCCCGTCGGGAATTTAATGCCCAATCCGGCTACCCATAGGTGGTGCAGACGAGTATGCAGGGCGTATTTGCCCGTGAGGCGTACATCACCCATGCCGGAGATGCGTTCACGAGCGTAGTGTTCGTGCAGCCCGAGGGGGGGGTGGTTGGCAAGAATGTCGTGTTCATGATAACGGTTATTCATAAAGGGAATGCTGACAGACATGGCAAATTTAGGGGTGAGGCCGTAACTGATGTCGAGTTGAGCCAATTCATTCAGCGTGCGTAATTCACGATGATGATCGGCCTCGATTTCTCCTGTTTCAAAGTCGATGCCTGCGGTCAGCGCTTCGGAGGTTGAGCGGCTGCCACGTTGCGCACGATCCATGGAGATGTAGCGATAAGAGAGATCCACGATGACTTGTCCGGGATTGGCGATACCGTCCTGAGTGCCCGTGACCAGAAAACAGGTGGATGAGGCGCAGCTTGCATGAGCCGCGGGCGTGACCATGGTCAGCCATGCGCCCACCAGCAAATGGGTTGTGAAAAAAGTTAGTTTTTGCATGATGATGACTCCAGGAAATATTTTTTGATGGCAGAGTAGTAATGATCCAATGCTACATCGGTATGGCGAACGTGCCAATGTGACATGATGTCGCACTTGTCACCGCTTGCATGGCACACAAAATCGGGGCACCATGACGTTATGTCGACCGCTTCCTCGCTTTCCTCCGATTCGTCCCTGTTGAACCTGCAACGTCTGGTGATGTTGCGGAGTGTGTTTATTGCCGGGCAGATATTGGCGGTATGGGTGGGAAGTCATGCGCTGGATATCGCCCTGCCATTGTCCGCGCTGGGTATCATCATTACGGCTTTTGCAGTGCTCAATGTGCTGACCTGGTGGCGCCTCCGCCAGCCGCAGCAGGTGTCTGAAGCGGAGCTGTTTGGTCATTTGCTGCTGGATGTGACGGTGCTCACCAGCCTGTTATATCTTGCCGGCGGTTCAGCCAATCCTTTTGTGTCGCTGCTTCTCCTGCCATTGACCATTGCCGTCACCGCATTGCCGGGGCGTTATTCATGGGCGATGGCAGCGATTACGGTGGCCTGTTACTCGTTGCTAATGGTGGTGTATGTGCCCTTGTCGCATGATCGTGCCCTGCACGTTACCGGTGATTTTGCCCTGCATGTGTTGGGTATGTGGTTCAACTTTGTGTTCAGTGTGCTGCTGATTACTTACTTTGTCATGAAAATGGGCAACACGCTCCGCGCGCGCGACCATGCTTTGGCGCAGGCACGTGAAAACGCATTGCGAGATGAGCGTCTGGTCGCCTTGGGAACATTGGCGACGGGTGCGGCGCATGAGTTGGGCACACCGTTGGCGACCATGGCGGTGCTGACCAGAGAGATGGAGAACGACATGGAGCAGGCGTATATGCACGCCAGCGCACCCCCGGAAATGCGTGACCGGCTGGCGATCCTGCGTGATCAGGTCATGCGCTGCAAGGGTATTCTATCAAGCATGGCAGCCTCGGCCGGGCAGGTGCGTGCTGAATCGGGGCGCCTGTTTGCGCTCGATCATTATCTGGAAAGTATTGTGCAGCAATGGCAGGCGCAGCGGCCCGCAGTGACGGTGCAATATCATGCCGAAGGTTCCTGTCCCGCACCGCTCATTGTGGGGGAGTACACCCTGGCGCAGGCGATCATGAACATCCTGAACAATGCGGCGGACGCTTCGCCAGATCATGTGGCAATTAATGCCCAGTGGAATGTCAGCGAGCTACAGCTTGAGATTTGTGACCGTGGTGCGGGCCTCACGCCCGTGGCTCAGGAACGGGCAGGCCAAATGCTGTTCACCACCAAAACATCTGATCAGGCGGGAGGCGAAGGGTTGGGGCTGGGCTTGTTTCTGGCGCACGCCACGCTCGGCCGGTTTGGTGGCAGTGTGCAACTGCATAATCGTGACGGTGGGGGTGCGTGTACACGTGTGGTGCTGCCGCTGGCGCAATGGATGGCAACTTCATGAGCAGTGTGACAGAGGCCGATGCGGGCCCCAGCGTGTTGCTGGTGGATGACGACGTCATATTTTGTCAGGTGTTATGTCAGGCGCTCACCCGGCGTGGTTATGTGGTGAGTATGGCGCATCATATGGATGCGGCGCTCCGTCTGGCGG
Organism: Gammaproteobacteria bacterium; assembly: GCA_023266055.1. GTDB lineage: Bacteria > Pseudomonadota > Gammaproteobacteria > Ga007554. The sequence goes on from JAHFRW010000071.1 coordinate 6,271, forward strand.
AGCAGGATCCGCCAGAGTATGCCGTGGTCGATCTGAAAATGCCGGGATCTTCCGGCTTGGTGTTGGTGGAAAAACTCAGGGCGCTCGAGAGTCATACCCGGATTGTTGTGCTGACGGGATATGCCAGTATCGCCACAGCGGTTGAAGCCATCAAGCTGGGCGCTGTTCACTATCTGACAAAGCCTGCCGATGCTGACGAGATTGTGCAGGCATTGCGCAGCGGGGAAGGCGATGCGACAACGCCTGTTGCAGAAACGCCGTTATCTGTTGATCGACTGGAATGGGAGCATATTCAGAAAGTGCTGCTGGAATGTGAGAGCAATATTTCAGTCACGGCACGGCGATTGGGCATGCATCGGCGCACCTTGCAGCGCAAGCTGCAAAAGCGCCCGGTGCGGCGATGATGTATTACTGAGGAGCGAGCGTGTTCGCGCAAAAAACAATCCATTCATGATTCATCGGGCGCGTCAAAAATTGGAATTTTATGAAACTCCAGGTGCAGGAATGCAGGTTCGCCTCTTCGTTCAGCGCAAAGTAATGCGGTGATGGAATGGTTGAATGTTGAACTGCTCTGGCGTGCAGGTATGGTTGTTTACCCGGTCATCAAGTTATAGAGTTGACAGAGGTTTGAAAAAATATGTAATAATGCAATCTGGAAACGTATAGATGTCGAAGAACATTTATCTTACTAAGATTAAGATGGAGGAGCAGGCAATGACCATATTTCGTAGTGCACCCAAAGTAGCATTTGTTGTTTTGGCGATGACCGTTTCTGCAGGCGCCTGGGCGGTGCCCATGAGCAACCCTGTGATAACGGGTACCCACACTGTATGGGGCGTTGCTGCTCCTGGAACTCTCGCGATTGTACCTTCCAGCGCTGCGAGCATTGCATCCGCGTTGACCGGTACGGCCGCCAACCCCGGCGGCAACATTGAGTTGAGCAAGTTCGGTGGCCCGGTTACAACGTTGAGCGGCGACATTGCTGGCATTCCCATTACTCTCAGTAGTCTGGTGTTGAGCGACTGGACGGCGGGTAGCAATGCATTGGCGACACGCTATATTCAGGATGCTGCCATGGCGGCCTTCGGTGCTGCCCTGAATGCGGGTGATCTGGTTACGGCGCTGAACGCCTTCTACACCCTGGATGTTTTGCCTGGGGCGGGTGTTCTCAATCCCTGGCAGCTGGTCAGCGACCCCAATATTTCTTATGTCAACGGTGATAGCAGTGGTGTATCCATCGGGTTGGCGGGCTTGCTTGACGCAACGGCCTTCCTGCAGGGAATTGTGGGTGCGTTGGCAACCGTGCCAGCGGGTTCTCAGGCCAGCGAGGTCGTTAAGGTGACATACAATGGCATGACCGATTATCTGTATGGCTTTTCTGCTACATCTTCTGGTTATCAGGTTGCCAATGCTCCCGGAGTGTTTTCTGGTAACTACGAAGTAAAAATGGTGCCCGAGCCCACCGCGTTGTGGTTGCTGGGTGTTGGCCTCGTGGGCTTGATGGCCAGCCGCCGCCGGTTGCCAGTGGCGCGCGCGCAGTAACGATGGGTTGATGATGCAGCGTCTCCAACCCAACTAACCGTGTGGGGTTGGAGACGCGCTTTGTGGCCTTTAGAAAGTCTTGATTGCCCCCACTAAACGCCAGGGGTTTTTTTGTAATTTCGAGCAAGGGATTGAGAGGGTTTTGAGGTTATTCCTGATGTATCTGAAGGAATGCCGCGATGTATCTTCAGCGAGATTGTAAAAAGGCTCCTGCGGTTCACTCCGGGTTCTCTGTTGTGTGAGAAATCCCGAAGTGATAGCTCTGCCGTTTGGCAGAGCTATAGGTGCGAATAAAAAAAACATGGAGGTTGTCGGTGTCCCTGGTCGTGTTTTTTGGCATGTGTTTGCTAATCTCGGGCGTTACGATTCGATTCAGTATCGCGCTGGCCGGTCGTTTCGGTATCATGGATCATCCCGGTGGGCATAAGCAGCATGATACCAGTACACCGTTTGTCGGTGGAGTGGGCGTCATGACGGCGCTGATCGTCGCGCTTTATCTGGCCGGGCTTTTCTTTAACTTACCTTCTGCTTCACTCGTTCAAATGCGCACCATTGCCGTGGGGGCCGTGGTGATATTTTTGACCGGATTGGTTGATGATATCTGGAACCTTGGTTTCAAGGTGCGGTTTCTTGCCCAGAGCGTGGCAGCCCTGTTCATGGTTTTTATGGGTGGGGTGGTGCTCAGTGATTTAGGGGAACTCCTGCCGGGTGTGAGCCTGGCGCTGGGTCTGCTGGCTATTCCGTTCACAGTCTTTGCCACCATTGGTGTTATCAATGCCGTTAACATGATCGACGGCATTGACGGATTGTCTGGCGCGTTATCGTTGGTCAGTTTAATACTCATGGCCGTGGTCGCCTATCTGGCAGGTCAGGAATCCCATTTTATTTTGATCGTTGCCCTTATGGGAGGCGTGCTGGGTTTTCTTTATTACAACTTGCGTTACCCCGCCAATCGTCGGGCGCGTGTCTTTCTGGGTGATAACGGCAGCATGTTGCTGGGTTTTGTCTTTGCCTGGATCCTCATTGATTTATCTCAGGGGGTAGACCGGGCCATGACCCCCGTCACCGCCTTGTGGATATTTGCTTTGCCGCTCATGGATACGGTAGGTGTGATGCTTCGCCGTATCTGGCTGGGCAAGTCCCCATTTCGCGCCGACCGGAATCATTTACACCATCTTTTCCTGCGCGCGGGTTTCAGGGTATCTGATACGGTATACATCATCGTGGGTATCCAGCTGGTTCTGGGCGCCGTCGGCATTACAGGAATGCTGTTGGGAATTCCGGATTACATGATGTTCGGGTTTTATCTGATTACCTTTGCCGTGTATTTTTATGTTGTTGCCCGCCCCTGGCGATTTGTGCCTACACTGCGGAAATTGCATGCTTATCTGGGGTTACCTTCAGCGTTGGCTCAGGGTATCTTTATTGGTTATGTTCCAAGAGCGAGCGCACAAATTTTTCTTCATGCGCTGACCCGGGCGTTGGGTCGACACCACGATTATCATTTGAGTTTACACGAAATGAATCATGAAACACGGGGCGGACGCAGTGTATATGCTGTGTTGGATATGCACTGTAGTGATGATGATGTTTCCCTGAATGGAGTCAAGCGCCTGATCAGTGTGTTGAGGAAGCGCCTGGCAAATCAGGAGGGGATTCAGATACGTCAGTTTGTACGCCGCCGTCCGGAGACGGAGACCGCGACTGATACCCTGTTTGATAAGGATCGCCGCGCAGGTTATGCCTCGCTTGAGGATAATAGTCCAGGTATTGATCGTCGTTATCAGCAGAACAAGACGCTGATCTATCCAACGGTAAAATCCCCTGAGATTGGTTCAAGTGGCGTACCTGTATAACTACGGGCCGTAGTATTTGCTACAGTGTTAGTATTGGCGGGTGGATGCAGGTGAATGAATTTGCCATGATGTGTAAATGAATAAAGGGTACCTCTATAAATTCGATCAAGGTGCGAGGGCAAGGCGGAAATGTGCGAAAAAGCGGAGTTTACATGCAGTAAATGAGCATTTTGAGCACACCTTTATATATCATGGCAACGCCGCCATCGCGCCTTCAGCGGATTTATAGAGGTGCCCTAAATATGTGGTTCATCCGGGTTTCCTGTGGGTCGTTGATGCCGGATACAGATCAAGTCCGCCACAATGGAAGTAGATGGCAATCTTGAAATGGTCTCTATTCCTGAACCCACAGGCACGTTTTTGT
>JAHFRW010000072.1 GCA_023266055.1 Gammaproteobacteria bacterium
GCCATACGATACCTGGCTCGGGGACGGCGTTGACGCTGATAACGTTAATGCGAGCGCTGCCCAGTGTGACGTCCACCGGGTTACCCTGAAAATTCAGAGCCGCAGGTGCCACGGCCATGAACAATGAACTGGTGCCCAGCGCGCTGGCGGTCAGATCGAACCATGCTACGGTGATCGGGCCGGGGCCGGTTAAATTAAACGGATCGGTAATACTGGAATACGCGAAGTAATCAAAATGTGAGAGGTAACCCGGCGCGACGCCGAGATCCAGCGTCGTCAGCGCATCCAGCGCATTAATATCGGTAAACAGGCCCGCAAACGTGTCCCAGGCTTGTGTAGGCGACATGTCAACCAAGGCACCCGCGAGGGGACGGCCCACACCGGTCAGCACCATGCCACTGTCATTGTAATGGAGGTCAAACGAAACCGTATCAATCAACGTCGTGGTATCGTAATTGCTCAACACCACGGCCACAGTGAAGGTGCTTCCCGGCAATACATTCCGTGAATTCTGAATACCCGATGCTGCGGTGTCGAGATCAAATGATAGTGTCGGGATTGCCCATGTCGGGCCTGCGCTCAGAACGAACGCAAATACACCCACTATAAAATGATTAACACGCATAGATCCCCCCCTGAAGATAAGATGCCATTTCGCTGTATGTTTCTCCGGTGATGCGCGCTCTTGTAAAAAATCGAACGCCTTATTTAATTTTATTCTGCTGCGTAGGCTGAAACTAACGCCCATCGCTGAAATAGTTGCAGTTCAAGATAGGCCAGCAATAAAGACTCTGTCAAGAAGTTTTCGTAAACTGTACGGCAATATCTTATGAGCGCCGCATCACTGAATAAATTATACCCCATGAATGATGTATTCATGGTCAAATCTGTCTGGCAGAAACGATAATCACGCATTTGCTGCGACAATAAACAGTCGCCGTGAATACGGGATACAATCACCATGAACACCGCATAAAGTTGCGCGCATAACAAGCTGCTCCGCCGTAAACAGACGGGGCATTATCATTGGCATTTCTTTAATAAAATAAAATTTTTCACGGAGCAACATACAGCGCTACACTACTTCCTGTCATTTTTCACGAATCCCTGCGCCCGCACCGGCAACACCCATTGACCGGGCTTGAATAGCCCACTATTCATAATAGAGGTGCGCCCACATCGGGCCCAGACACTCGTAACGCACCTATGCTTACATGATCAAAGTGTCAATCTATACTCCCTCCTGCCACTCCTCCATCGGGAGGCAAAAAATCGCTCGCGTTCAGCAAGCGCCCATCATCCGTAATAAACTGCCATACATCCAATCGTTCATTGGCGATGCCGGTAAGTAATTCATCTACACACGCAATGCAGGGCTGACGCTTTCCAGAATAGTCGATGATTGGTCCAAGTGCGTGAAATCGAACACCGAAACGATACAACAATCTAATAAACGATGGCTCCATAGCCGCGTACCAATATTGCACACTGTTTTCTACGCTCATTTGTACAATCGCCTTGAGCAAACCCAGGGAAATATGCGGGAAACTGCGACGACCTTCCGCCCGTCGATTTCTCGCGTGCAAATCATGGTCAGGAATCACCGACACACGTCGATCAGTACTATCGTAATCCAGGTGTTCATCACCTGCACGATGGCGAAACTGTTTTGAAATAGCGAATCGCGAGATTTCGGCAACGGAGGAACGCGGCAAACTTCGTACATCAACATCTTTAAAATACAATGGATATTGCAGCTGTTTCTCGATCGGAAAACCTTTATCTGGCGCATTGCGGTCACTCAGCACCAAACGCACTGCGGCGGCCAGTTGGCCCGTTGATCGATGCCGTAACAGGGAATGCACGGAATGGCCGTCATAGGCATCACATTCAATGCCATCCGGATAACGGTCTTGGCTGAAAATTTGCCGCTCCAGTGTAAACACCTGAAACCGCAAACGTTGACCCTGGGTAACCTGTTCTTTCGTTAAGGCCTGAACGATTTCGAAATATTCATTAAACGCTGAAAGGCAATTTATCATTAGTGGAAATTCCTCTATCTAACCCAGCACCATGAAACATACGGACCTCCAAACCAAGCGACAACTCAATTCAACGAACAGACGCTTGTCTATCATAGCGTACCATAAGACTCACGTGGCACCATCCGCCGTCATAAGCACCTTAACGATTATTCCGGCATCCACACACAGGGCAAACTGACACTTTCAAAACAATCAGATCACACTAAAAAATCTGGACGAAAGACGAACACTTAATAGGTGAAAACTATTTCACCCAAAAAATACAGGATGGTTTCGTGCATGGATATTTTTTACACTCAACACTTAAAACAGCACCTGGCCTGATATAAAAAGAATCACTTTTCATCAGGCATAAATAGCCTGCAAGGCCCACTGAATTGCATGGTCCGGAACAAATAAATGGACAGTAACCATTTTATGGTGTACGAGATAAGGTTGTGATAGAGTTCATTTCGAAAACAAGGTGATAGCTGGGGTTATTTGCCGCCACAAAGGTGCGTGGAAAATCATCGAGGGGGTGGGTGGTGCTTAAATTTTGTGACTATATAAACTATAAACTTTCAATTTTTCAGCTATGAAACTTTGCAAATGGCTTCATGCACATTATTCACGGACACCTCCGTGCCGCCCCCAGGCGTGGTGCGAGGCAATTGCCGTGAATTCTGAATGGATCCGCCACCTATTTATACGTGCATGTCATTTAATTCGGATTAGGTATCTCGCCAAACAGAATGATTTTTTATTCGGCAGGTCGATAAAAGTACAAACGCCCGGTAGATCAATAGCTCGGCATATCAAACATCCCCTCGCGATCTTTGCCTTGCTAATCTCAACCTACTCATACGCCGCGGATGTTATTGTCAACCCCAGCGTAAGCCAATCCACCATTTCTCAAAACACACTTCGTGCAATTTTTGGAATGCGGATATTGCAATGGCCGGATGGCGAGCCCATTACTGTTTTTATTTTACCCCCAAAAAATCCAGTCCATGAAAACTTTATCAAGGAACGCTTGGGAATTTTCCCGCATCAACTGGAACGCAACTGGGATCTTTTGGTTTTCTCGGGAACGGGGCAACCTCCGATTAGCGTTAGATCAGAAAACGAGATGCGCAAACGTATCGCTGAAACACCCGGCGCCATTGGCTACCTATTAAGGAAAAACTTTGATGAGAGCGTACGATTGCTGCAGGTACAGTAATTTTTTCGACTTATACCTGCTGCACACCCTGTTCTTCGGCCTGGTGATCGGGATATGTGTCGCGCCGCCTGCATGGGCGGTTGACGCACAAAAAATTCAGGTACATGGCTTTGCAAGCCAGGCATATACGCTCACGAATAAGAATAACTTCTTCGGCGAAAGTACGGGAAAAGGCAGCCTTGAAGCCACTGAACTCGGCATCAACACATCATGGCGCGCGCTACCCGAAGTTCAGTTGTCTGGCCAACTATTATGGCGAAAAGCTGGAAACATCGGCAATGAAAAAATTCAACTCGATTACGGCTTTGTCGATTATCGGTTTTTTTCCAATGAACAACACCATCATGGGGTACGTTTCGGCCGCATCAAAAATCCGCTAGGCCTGTATAACGATACCCGGGATGTGGCCTTTATTCGCCCGGGAGTGATTCTGCCACAATCCATCTACTTCGAACGTACCCGGGACCTGGCCTTGTCATCTGATGGAGGCGAACTATATGGAGAGCTACGCTTTTCTGCTAATACCCTTGGCTGGGAACTAATGATTGCGCAACCACGCACACATGATGTCGATACAGAAATTGCATTACTGGGCGCAGACCGCCTGGGCAATCTTCAAGGCGATGCGTCGTTTATCGGACGATTAATCTATGACTATTACGGTGGGCGCGTACGTCTGGCCATCAGTAGCGCGAGATTGAATCTGGAATATCAACCCGGATCAGGCGACCCCAGCGGCTCGGGAGCCATCCGATTCACGCCCGTTATTTTTTCTGGCCAATTCAATTCCGAGAAATGGACACTTACCTCCGAATATGCGCGCCGACATTTCTTGTTTGGCGACAATATTATCTATGTTCCGCTCACGTTAAAAAAAATAACCGGCCAAAGCTATTATCTGCAGGGTTCATATCGGCTTACGGACAAATGGGGATTAATGATCCGCTACGACGTAGCCTATCAAAATATTGACGACAAAACGGGGGGGAAACTTGAAGCCCAAACGGCCGGCACCCTACCTGGCTACTCACAATTCTCAAAAGACTGGACCATCGGTGCGCGATGGCAGCCATCTCCTGCATGGATGGTACGTGCCGAACAACATTGGATCAATGGTACAGCATGGCTACCGTTCCAGGATAATCCTGATCGGACTAAAACCTATCAACATTGGCGCCTTTTTACGGTGCTGGTTTCTTACCGCTTCTAACCCCAAAAAAATTACTGGCTCATATAAAACCATATCATGTTAAAAAAATCACTACATGAAACCTTCAACGCCAGTAATCCAAAATCCTTCCTAAGCCTGAAATGGAAAACATTATTGCTCTTAAGCGTTGTCATGATGCTTTTAAGCGTCTCTTTTTATCTGGTACAAAAATCGAGTCTTAATGACAGCTACAACCATCAACGCGCGGCTATTTATGATCGGAACTCGGTAACCATCAAAGGACTTACTGAACAGACATCCTCCGCCTTACAAAAAACAGGGGAGTTAATCCCGAATCTTGAAGGAATGAAATTACCGCTTGCCAATGGCAACTCCCGTGAAATCACCCAAGCCTTTGAAAAGCACTGGCCACTCCTGCAACTTGATGTCGGCGTTGAAGTGATTGCTTTCTTTACCCCCAATGGCGAGGCTCTTGCGAGATGGGGAAATGTGAATGCAATAAAAGAAGCATACGAATCGATTGACAATGCACTACACCAGGTAAATACCACCGAACGACCAAAAACTGTACTGCATTGTAAATTAAGTTGTCAGCATTATGTGTTAGTCCCCGTCCTTTCTGATGGCCGCTTTTCCAGCATCATACTTTTAGGCACCACCCTGGCTGAAACCATCATCAACTTCAAGCAACTCGCCGCAACAGATATCGGCATTCTGACGGAATCAGATGGATCAGCACCCACCTCCAAAGCACATGAGCGTTTTATACCCGGCTGGCGAACAAAAATTATTGCGTTAACCAACGCCAATGTACTCCAGAATGTACTCCAGAATGCTGCACGTAAATCCTCTCTTGAAGATGTTTTAAAAAACGGTGCCGTGTTAAATATCGAGTCCAATGCCTATGAAATTTGGCTACATCCCCTGCGAGAACTGGCAGACAGTGGTTCTGGCTATTTGATTACCATTGAAAATTTATCTGAAAAACTGGATGAGATCCGCAAGGCCGGACAAAAAACCATCATTATTGGTGCGCTTGGATTCCTGATATCCGAGGCCGTTGTACTTGCCATTCTCTGGGCGCCCCTGTCACGCCTAAGGCGTACGGCAATGGCGCTCCCTTTACTCGCCCAAAGTAAATTCCATGCGGTACGCACCAATATAGGTCGGCCAAAAAAAGCGGGGCGCTTGATAGATGAAATTGATCGCCTGGATGACAGCGCCATCGAGCTATCATTCCAGCTGGAAACCCTCGAGTATGCCGTCGAACAACGAACACAAACCCTGGCAGAGAAAATGGGTGAGCTAACCCATGAGCGTGATTTTATTCGAGGCCTTCTGGACACAGCACAAGTTATCATTTTGACGCAAGATCGCCATGGTCAGGTACTTCTGATTAACAAGCACGGGGAATCACTGGCGGGTTACACACAAAAAGAATTAACCGGAACATCGTTTATATCATTAATCGAACCAACCACATTACCGCTCAATTTTTTATCTCTTCTAACCGCAGTTGCACATGGCCAAGTACCGCTTTTAAAACATGAGTCCAGATTAATCGCTAAAAATAATGGGTCTCGCACCATTGCATGGCTGCACTCTCATCTCGAAAATGATACGGACACTGCACCGAACCTTATCTCGGTCGGCATTGATATCACTGATCGAGAAAAGGCGGAGGGCCGCCTTTCCTGGCTGGCAGATCACGATTATTTAACGGGCCTTTACAACCGCAGAAAATTTCAGGAAATATGCGAAACCATCGTCAATATCGGGCAACGTTACAACCACAGTGGTGCATTGCTGTTTCTTGACCTGGATTCTTTCAAGTATATAAATGACACCCTTGGACATCAAGTAGGTGATGCATTACTTAAAGTTGTCGCCAATGAACTTACAAAAATCATTCGGGACACGGATACCATCGCGCGCATTGGTGGAGACGAATTCGCCATTCTCATGCCTGAAATTGATGTGGCAGGCGCCTGTCAGGTCGCTCAAAAAATTAGCGATCATTTTCATGCCTTAACCATTCCGGGCATGGCAACCATGCAACGGATATCAACCAGCGTCGGTATTGCGATGTTCCCCGAACACGGCGCCATTATTGGTGATTTGCTTGCAAACGCAGATATCGCGATGTATCAAGCGAAAGCGTACGGCCAGGGCTCCTGGCATATGTTTTCAAAAGCAGAACAGGTACGCGAGCGTATTGAGCAGCAAGTACTCTGGAAACAACGAATTGAAAATGCCTTGATTAACGATGGCTACGTTCTTCATTATCAGCCAATCGTTAACGTGATAAGCGGCGATATCAAACATTATGAAGTACTGTTACGTATGCGTGACGCATCCGGAAAATTACGGCTACCCGGAAAATTTATCTCGGTCGCGGAAAAAACCGGGCAAATCCATGCCATTGACCATTGGGTTTTACGCACCGCCATTAACAATTTAAAAAGCTTAACCCGCCAAAATCCAGGCCTCAGTTTTTCGATCAATCTATCAGCGCACGCCTTCATGGATACGGAACTACTGACATTACTCAATGACTTATTGAAAAGTACCCGGATCAGGGCTGAAAAATTGGTTTTTGAACTAACCGAAACCGCCGCATTAGCCGATTTTTCCGCAGCATGTGACATGATGAATACAATTCGCGGCTTGGGATGTAAATTTGCGCTCGACGATTTTGGCGTTGGATTTAGTTCATTTTACTACCTGAAACAACTTCCTGTCGATTATGTAAAAATTGATGGCTCCTTCATAAAGGATTTACCCGAAAATGAACTTGATCAGATCCTCGTCAAGGCTATAAGCAGTATTGCCAAAGGATTCAACATAAAAACCATCGCGGAATTTGTGGAAGACGACCAGACATTGCAACTTCTCCGCGACTACGGCGTTGACATGGCCCAGGGCTATCATATAGGACGAGCCTCTTCACAACTTCGACGTGCGGTGGCATAAGAATATAACCTGCTCATGCGTGGGATAGAAATTCTGGCGGGTATGGAGTATTTTTGGGGCCATCAAGACCCCGTCACACGTGACGGGGTCTTGATGGCCTGCGTAAAAAATGTTTACTTGGCTACAGAACGTCCCACCATTACCGTCACCATTTTGTCAGGCTGAATGCGACGCTTGAAGGCATCCTGGATTTTCGGCAGGGTGACTGATTCGACATTGGCAATAAACGTATCAAGGTAATCCAGCGGCATATTATAAAATGCGATCATGCCAATGTAGCCAATGATCTTCTTGTTAGTGTCGATGCGCAGCGGAAAACCCCCTGTGATGTTTTGCTTGGAAGCATGCAGTTCTTTGGCCGTCGGACCGTTGGCAACGAAATTGGCCAACACGTCATGCACAACCTGGGTAGCTTCAGCGGCTTTTTCGTTGCGTGTTTGCAGGCCCAGCGTGAACAGCCCCCGATCTCGCATGGGTGCAAAGTAGCTATAAACACTGTACGATAAGCCACGCTTCTCACGAATCTCCTCACTCAGGCGTGACACTAGGCCGCTACCACCGAGCGTATGGTTGCCCACATACAAGGCAAAATAGTCAGTGTCACTGCGGCTGATGCCCGGCTGGCCAATCAGGATGTGCGTTTGCGCCGAGGGGTGTTCAATGGTAATGGTATTGGCGGCATTCAGGTCTCGCACCCGCGGTAATGGCGGTGGAATTTCACCTTGCGGCAAGCCGCCCACCAGCGTTTCGGCCAACACCTGCGCCTGCGCACGATCAAGTGCACCGACGATGGCAACGATACTATTTCGCGCCACATAATAACGGCCATGATACTTAACAACGTCATCACGCGTTAATGCATTAACAGAAACTTCCGTACCGCGTGGCGGCGCACCATAGGGATGATCGCCATACACAGCCTTATCAAACGCCAGAGCGGCGATTTGCTCAGGCGATTCCTTTTGCTGGCGCAAGCCAATCAACATGCGTTTGCGCTCACGCTCAAGACTGTCTTGAGGAAAGGTGGGCTGCCGTAAAATCCGGGCCATGACATCCAGCGCGGGTTGTAGCAGATCGGGCTTGCTCAGGCTGCGCAGGCTGACGGTTGCCATCTCACTATCGGCATGTGCCGAAAATTGCGCGCCCAATCCTTCGAAATGCTCCGCGATCTGATCGGCATTCAAATTGTCGACGCCGTCACTCAACAAGCTACTGGTCAACTGTGAGAGACCGCCCTTATCTTCGTCACGCACACCACCCGCGTCAAAAATCACGCTGACATTGACCATTGGTAATTCCGGCGCGGGCACAAAATAGACGCGCGCGCCATTGGCTGTCTGCCAATGCTGAATGACAGGCGCGGCGCTCACCTGCACAACAGGTATAAACATCAATGCCAACACCAAGGCAGGTGCGACAATGCTTCCTTTAAAAAAAGCAGCAGGCTTTATTTTCATATCACTCTTCATGTCAGACGGTATCCTGTGCGAGAAAACAATGTGATTAATGGCCATGGCGACCTCCTGCGGCGGGCATGCGGTGTTGCGCCTGCGCATCCATGGGCTGCGGATCCAGCACTGCAACCGTGAGGCGATCATCTATCAGATATTTGCGCGCTACCTGCTGGATTTGCTCCGGTGTCACCTTGTTAAGATTATCAAGATATTCATCAAGCAAGCCATGGCTCAAGCCGACCGTAACCAGCGTGCCTATCTGCATCGCCTGATAAAAAGGTGAATCCAGTTCATAAACCTTGCTCGCGGTCACTTGTGCCTTGATGCGGGTAAGATCCTGCTCGGGCACCAGTTCATCATGCAATCGTTTAATCTGTGCACGAATCGCATTTTCCAATACTTCAGCACTATGACCCTGGCTGGGGGTACCCGAGAATGTCAGCAAATCCTGGCCCCGGTTATACATGTTGTAACCCGTGCCTACACTGGCGGCAACCTGTGAACCACGCACCAGCTCCCTGGAAAAACGTGCACTATCACCGCCGTCCAGAACACCCGCCAGCATTTCCAGCGCATAAGGCTCCCATGCTTCGGTAGTGGTTTTGATCACGGGAACCTTGTACCCCATGATGAGAACCGGCAACTCGGCGGGGGCTTTGACAGTGATACGGCGCATGCCTTTCTGCTCTATCTCAAGCCGGGGTTTGGCAGGTATAATCTTCCCGGCCTTGAGCGGCCCAAAGTATTGTTTAGCCAGTTTAAACACCTCGGCCGCCTGTACATCACCCACCACCACCACGGTGGCGTTGTTGGGGGCGTACCATTTTTCGTACCAGGCGCGCAAATCTTCTACCTGCATATTTTCCAGATCATCCATCCAGCCAATGATGGGGTGACGATAAGGGCTGGAGACAAACGCTGTCGCATTGAATTGTTCATGGGTTAAGGACTGGGGATCATCGTCGGTACGCAGGCGACGCTCTTCCATGACCACCTTGACCTCTTTCAAAAACTCTTCCTTGGGCAAGGTCAGGTTACGCATGCGATCGGCTTCCAGTTCAAAACTGACCTTGAGACGGC
>JAHFRW010000087.1 GCA_023266055.1 Gammaproteobacteria bacterium
TACCCGCAGGCGAATATGGCTGCGGTCAATAATCTGCATGAATCCGGCGTTCACCCGGTGCGGGAAACGCGCATGATGTTCTATTTGCGGCCCGAGTGTGGCGACAGGCGCGGTGTCAACATTATCGACCCGCATCACGGCGTGCGGGTTGCCCATGGACACGGCGCCGATGCTGATATGCTGCCCCGCGATTGCCAGAGTGTAAACAGGCGCCTGGGTATCGGCAAGAAAAGGAATATCCGCCGGAGTAAACTGCGGCACACCCATGTTGACGGTGATAAGTCCGTTCGTACCTACTTGTGCGCTAATAATTCCCGCCTGGGTTTCAACGCTGATTTCGTGCTTGTTTGTGAGATGTTTATCCAGCACAAAACGCGCAAAGCAGCGTACGCCGTTGCCGCACTGTTCCACTTCGCCGCCATCGGCGTTATAAATACGGTAACGAAAATCAACGTCAGGCACAGTGGGCGCTTCGACCAATAGGATCTGGTCACAACCAATACCGAAATGGCGGTCAGCAATGAAGCGCAACTGCCCGCGCGTGAGCGCAACAGGCTGGGACCAGGCATCAATCACGACAAAGTCGTTGCCCAGGCCGTGCATTTTGGTGAAATTGATCAGCATATTGGCTGCGAGTCTAGCATAAAAACAGCGTGTCTACCCGACTCGAATTTTGCTTGAATTTACCACGTGTGTGGTGGTCATTTGTTCGGGCTGGAGCGTGGCGTGTTCAATGTCATAGCGGTCATGCAGCAAGGCCTGCAATGCTGCGAGCGTGGCCTGCCAGTGTTGCATATCGCGCATCGCCACATGGGCGGATAATGCGATGCGACCCGAAGAGAGTGTCCAGATGTGCAGATCGTGAATGGATGCGACACCGCCCACGCCCGCCATGGCACGGCCTACTTCAGCCATATCCATGCCCACGGGTACGCCTTCCATCAATACATGCAGGGCTTCGCGCAATAAATGAAAAGATGAAAAAAGTATAAGTGCGCAAATCAGCAGCGACAAAATCGGGTCTATCGGCATCCATCCGGTAAAATAAATGATTGCGCCCGCTACCAGTGCGGCAACTGATCCCAGCAGATCACCCATCACATGCAGTAATGCGGCGCGGGTATTCAGCGTCTGCTCACCGTGGCGCAACATCCCGGCCACCACCAGATTCACGATCAATCCCAGCGCTGCCACCACCATGACCATGCCTCCGGCCACTGGCGTAGGGGCAGTGCTCAGGCGCGCAATCGCCGCCATTACAATGCCCGCCACCACCAGAAACATCAGCAACGCATTCGCCACTGCGGCGAGCACTTCGGCGCGTCCTAATCCATACGAATGACGCAATGAGGGCGGGCGTTTGGCGACCCAGGCGGCAAACGCAGCCAGACCGAGCGAGGTAGCATCAGACACCATGTGCCCGGCATCTCCGAGCAACGCCAGCGACCCCGACCACCAGCCTGCCAGCGCTTCGGCAAACGCAAATGCCAACGTCAAGATCAGCGCTACCAACAGTGAGTTGGTGACACGCTGGGGACGGTGATGGCGGTGGTGGTGGTGATCCGCGGGGTGGTGGGTGTGCATAGGACTCGTCGACAAATCAACTCCGCAATCGGCGGCTTGCAGTTATTTTACACCATTTGATAGGCGGCTGCCCCTATTACCCCTTATAATACAAGCATAATAAACTTTTATCAGTCACTCCGAGGCATCACATGAACACGCATCACCGCCCTGCAGCCTGGCTAATCATTACGCGTATCGGCCCACGGTTATTGCCTGTGATCTTGCTGGCGAGCTTGCTGGCAGGCTGCGGCCAAAAAGGGCCGCTGCGTTTGCCTGATGAAACATTCGCCGCCACACAACAGAAATAATACATTCATTATGAACCACTTTACCTATCGCAACGGGCGCTTGTTTGCAGAAGATGCTGACCTGACCACCATCGCCCATACCCATGGCACGCCCTGCTACGTTTATTCGCGTGCCACGCTGGAGCGCCACTGGCATGCTTTTGACCGCGCCTTTGCTGGCCACGATCATCTGGTATGCTATGCCGTCAAGGCCAATGCCAATCTTGCTGTACTCAACGTACTGGCGCGACTGGGGTCGGGGTTTGATATTGTTTCCGTGGGCGAGCTGGAACGGGTACTGCGCGCCGGGGGGCACGCCAGCAAAATCGTATTTTCCGGTGTCGGTAAACGCGCTGATGAAATGCGTCGCGCACTCGAGGTGGGCATTTATTGTTTTAATGTGGAGTCTGTCGCCGAGCTGGAACGCCTCAACAACGTCGCATCTGAAATGGGAATGCGTGCGCCAGTGTCATTGCGCGTCAATCCAGACGTAGACGCGGGCACGCATCCCTATATTTCCACTGGCCTCAAGGAAAATAAATTTGGCATCGACATTGCTGACGCACCGGCGGCGTATGCGCACGCTGCGGCGTTGCCACACATCAACATCATCGGCGTGGATTGCCACATCGGCTCGCAACTGACGGAAGCCACGCCCTTTGTCGATGCGCTGGAACGCGTGCTGGGGCTGATCGACCAGTTAGCGGCGCAGGGCATCAGCATTCACCACCTCGACATCGGCGGCGGCCTGGGTATTCCTTATCGCAATGAAACTCCGCCCAGCCCGAGTGAATATGCACAGGCCCTGCTGCAAAAACTACAGGGACGCCATTATAAAATTCTGCTTGAACCTGGCCGTGCGATTGTGGGCAACGCAGGCATATTGCTCACCCAGGTAGAATACCTGAAACACACCGCGCATAAAAATTTCGCCATTGTCGATGCCGGCATGAATGACCTGATCCGCCCTGCACTCTACA
>JAHFRW010000019.1 GCA_023266055.1 Gammaproteobacteria bacterium
AAACGTGCCTGTGGGTTCAGGAATAGAGACCATTTCAAGATTGCCATCTACTTCCATTGTGGCGGACTTGATCTGTATCCGGCATCAACGACCCACAGGAAACCCGGATGAACCAAAAATCTTAACCATGAAAAAAAGATAGTAATGCGCAAAAAACCTCTGATTAAATCCAAGGTTTCTTAATATAAGTCAGGATGATTCTGATATCGGGCAATGCGGTCTCGCAACCGTGAAATAGCCACTTCCGTCAATAACTGGCGGTGCTCATCATATACCTCTGCATTCAACGCATGCGCCAGTTGCTGCGCCGTAGCATGCATATGGGTAAAGGCATCCAGTCCATTGGTTGCTCCTGCCGCATCCGTCACACGCATGAACAAGGTAACGCCTGGGGTAGTCAACTGTTCAAGCTTGCTCATCTGGAACACACCCGGATTGAGAATATTGGCAAGACTGAATAGTGGCTCACTCTGTGGATTTTCCGGCAGAACATAATGAAATATGCCGGGATCACCATACTGCATGCCGGCATTACACACGGCATTGACGACTTGGGTACCCACCAGCCAGTGCTCCTGATTGGCAATAATGTTGAGCACCACAATCAATTCTTCCGGTGTATCCGGCACTGCATCCATAGCCAGTGGTGCAGCCGTCTCAGAGTCCGAGTTTGACAATGGCTCCCATAAGGGCTCAATGCTGACATTCTCGTCATGCATTTCCTGATGATGGCCACGCGGACGTCGGGTACGTGTCACGGGAATAATCTCCCAGTCATTTACAGGGTCCGTTTCCCCTGAATCATCCCGTGGCATTGTGATTTTTGGCGTAGATTCACCGACGACAACGCGATTGCCTACCACGCCTTTGTTACGTGTAAACCATAACACGACGATGGCAAGCACGCTGACCGCAACAAGGCCCAATATAATAGTTACGCCATCCATAAGAACAAAACTCTCCTGTATGGAAACTCCGGAAAACCCAATCCGGATTCTTCAGAGCACAAAAAATGAAACCCGCCGTCGTCATATTTTTTGATGTTTAATGGCAGCACATTCATGACCACGGGGAACACTAATTATCCTGCCGCAACCAATTGAACTGCTTCTTCCACGTCCACTGTCACCAGTCGCGACACCCCTGGCTCATGCATGGTCACCCCCATCAAATGGTCAGCCATTTCCATGGTGGCCTTATTGTGAGTAATGTATATGAACTGAATACGTTGCGACATCTCTTTTACCAATTTGCAGAAACGCCCGACGTTGGCTTCATCGAGCGGTGCATCCACTTCATCAAGCATACAAAATGGCGCAGGATTCAGTTCAAAAATGGCAAACACCAACGCCACTGCGGTTAACGCTTTTTCACCGCCTGACAACAGATGAATAGTACTGTTACGCTTGCCCGGTGGGCGCGCCATAATGGTGACGCCCGTATCCAGCAAATCTTCGCCGGTCAGTTCCATATACGCCTGGCCACCACCGAACAGACGCGGAAACATGGTTTGCAGGCCGGTGTTGACCTTGTCAAAGGTATCCTTGAAACAGTCACGGGTTTCACGATCAATTTTGCGTATGGCATTTTCCAGCGTCGTGAGCGCCTCCATCAAATCGGTGTTTTGCGCATCCAGATACGCCTTGCGTTCTGATTGCGCGGCAAACTCATCAATAGCCGCCAGGTTTATTGCCCCGAGACGCTGAATTTGCTGGGTAATACGCTCTACCTGTTCCTGCCACTCGCTTTCGGATGCCTCGGCCGGCATCGCGGCAAACAGTTCATCCAGTACAAAGTCGGTTTCGGCAAGTTGCTCCTGCAAGGTCTCACGCCGCACCTTGACTTCCTGCCAATGCATGCGCAGCTGATCCAGCTCACCGCGTATGCGCTGTACCTTGTGCTCTATCGTCTGATGTTCGTTACTGGCCTGACGCAAGGTATGGTCACATTCTTCGACACGGCGCCGCGCCTGGGTAAGCTCGGTTTCGACCGCAAGACGACGGCCCAACATCTGCGCCAATTCGTCTGCCATTTCTTCCAGAGGTTGTTCACTGGTGCTCAGCGCCATCATCAACTCTTCACGTCGCAGGGTTAAATGGCCAATCTGTTCCCCGGCACGCCCCATTCTTTCCTGAGTGGCACCCAGCTGCGTACGTACGGTTTGAATACGCAATGCGACCTGATGCGCAGCATCGCGGTCACCACGTGCCTGCATGCGCACCTGTTCCAGGCCATGACGGTGCTCATCACGCTGCTGCATCAGAATATCACGACGCAAGGCATGACCTTCGGTGGCCTCCAGTGCATCTTCCAGACGCAGGCGTGTTTCCACCATTCCCTGCTCATCACCGGTTTTTTGCTGCTGGACATCATCAATTTCATGACGCAGACGACTGCTGCGCGCCATGGTTTGCTCCAGACGCGCCCGCTTGCCGCTAACCTGTGCGCGCACTTCACCACGACGATGCGTGGCTTCATTCAGCGCCTTTTGATTCTGCTCACGCAAAACTTCAAGCGATTTCAAATGTTCCTGATTATCCTTCTGGCGAACCTCAAGTTGCGAAATCTTCTCGGCGAGTTCATCCATCTTCCGCACCAGATCCTTGATTTCCTGCTCACGGGCCAGCACACCTGCTTTTTCGTCAACATCACGCACCACGCGCAACCAGTTACCGCCGAGCCAAATGCCTTCACGGGTAATCACCGACTGGTGCGGAACCAACTGCGTACGCAGTGCCAGGGCATACGACAAGTCATCAGCAATACACACACCGGCCAGCAACGCATCAAGACGCCACGGTGATTGCACCTTATCCAGCAAGGGTATGGCAGGCAAGGCGGATACTGTTGTTGCAGATGACGCAGTCAGATCAAACACGCCCAGCTTGCCACGCTGCAAGGTACCCAGCATGGCAGCGATATCATCCATACCCTGCACGCAGATGGCTTCAAGATGGAAACCCAGGACATGCTCCACAGCACGCTCCCATCCTGATTCAACCTTCAAACCCTGCGCCAGGCGTTGCGCACCGTCAAGTTGATGCTCCTTCAGCCAGGAGGTTACTGCACCTGCACCCTTGCCCAATGCCTGCTGCTGTAACGCCTCCAGCGAAGCATGGCGTCCTTTCATGGTCTGCAAGCGTCCACGCTCAGCATTCAAATCACTGGCCAACCGGTTAAGATTGTCACGCTCGGCGATAATACCGGCCTGATGCTCCTGCACTTCCTGCTCGTACTGCGTCACCTGTTCATCCAGCACCATGGATTGTTCACCGAGCGTGGCGATCTCTTCTTCGAGCGCATCGGTGGACAATCCCTGCAGCTCATCTTCCAGACGTAGCAGACGCACCACCAATTTCTCATGCTGCTGCTCAAGCTGCTGAATACGTGCACGCTCCACTTCCGCCGCGCGCACCTGTATTCCTGCCTGGGTGTTGAATTCATCCCATTCCTGTTGCCAGGCATGCTGTGCGGCCTCGGCGGCGGCCAGTGCGGCCGCTGACAGGGCTTCGGCTTCCTGGGCATGCGTCAATGCCGACTCGTCGGAGCGTAATGACTGTGTCAAATCAGTGATGAGTTGCTCGTCATTGGCAAGATGGGTTTGCGATTCATTCCATGCCTGCTCTACGCGTACCAGATCATGCTGCTGCTGCTGACGCGTTTCACGGGCATGGTGCAACGCCTGCTCCAGACGCGCAATCTCTGCACCCGTACTGTAATAACGCCCCTGAATCTGATTAAATGCCTCACTTTCTTCGGTATGCTGTTCACGCTGCTGTTCGATCAGCGCTTCAATCTTGCGCAACTCTGCCAACGCCGCTTCCTGCGCCGTTTCCTGTGCCGCAATCTGCCGCTGCTGCTCATGAGTACCCGTATCAAGCACCTGCCAGCGCAATGCCAGTAATTGGGCCTTGAGCAAACGCTCCTGCTGTTTCAGCTCCTGATATTTTTCCGCAACCTTCGCCTGACGCTGCAGGGTCTGAATCTGTTTTTCGATTTCAGCGCGAATATCATTTAATCTTCCCAGATTCTCCTGCGCATGGCGAATGCGGGTTTCAGTCTCGCGACGGCGTTCCTTATATTTTGAGATACCGGCCGCTTCTTCGAGAAAAACACGCAATTCTTCAGGTTTGGCTTCAATCAGACGTGAAATCATACCCTGCTCGATAATCGCATAACTGCGAGGCCCCAGCCCGGTACCCAGGAAGATGCCGGTAATGTCGCGGCGGCGGCAGTGTACGCCATTCAGGTAATAACGTGACTGCCCGTCACGCGATACCTGGCGCTTCACCGAAATTTCGCTGTAGGCCGCATATTCACCGCCCAATCGTCCATCGGTGTTATCAAACACCAACTCAATCGCGGCCTGTCCCACGGGTTTACGCGACGACGATCCGTTAAAAATAACATCCGCCATCGACTCGCCACGCAGGTGCTTGGCTGAACTTTCGCCCATCACCCAGCGTACTGCGTCAATAGTATTGGATTTGCCACAGCCGTTCGGCCCCACGATACCAATCAGGTTACTGGGTAAATTGAGGGTCGTAGGGTCAACAAACGACTTGAAACCGGCAAGTTTGATCTTCTTCAGACGCATGGAAACCCAATCATTGGCAAAATTAAGGGGTAGTATACAAGACAACCCTCGTTCCCGCGAAGCCTTCCGCGTGGGAAGCAAGGAGTTGACTGCCCGATCAAAGGGTTAACCCTTTGATCGGTTATCCTGCATCTGCACCCACACACGCTTTTGAACCGTTACCGAAATGAAACGTATAACAGCAAAGAATTGTGAGGGGCCGCGCTGACAATGAGGCCGTAAAAACCCTTCACCACAGAGGGAAAACCTATCTATCAGCGGCTGATTCATAGTATCATAGGCCCCTTATAAATCATGCTAAGCCATTGAACCCATGCCAGATATCATTGTTGCCGCGTTATACAAATTTGCCAAACTGCCTGACTACCAGACCCTTCAAGGCCGCCTGCTCGATTTTTGTGTTGTCAATGAACTCAAAGGCACGCTTCTGCTGGCACCGGAAGGCATTAATGGCACTATTGCAGGCAGCCGCGCCAGGGTAGACGCCTTGCTTTCATTGCTGCGGTCCGAGCCGCGTTTCGCGGATCTCGAGCACAAGGAGTCAATGGCTCACGACATGCCATTTGGCAAAATGAAGGTGCGCCTCAAAAAGGAAATTGTCACACTGGGTGTGCCCAGCGTTGACCCGAACGAAAGTGTAGGTACGTACGTGGCACCGGAAGACTGGAATGCACTGATCAACGACCCGGATGTATTAGTGATCGACACCCGCAACCATTATGAATACGGAATGGGCACGTTCCGTGGTGCGCTCGACCCGAATACCGCCACATTCCGGGAATTCCCCACTTATGTGCACCAGCATCTCGACCCGACGAAGCACAAAAAAGTGGCATTATTTTGCACGGGTGGGATTCGCTGTGAAAAAGCGACGTCATTCATGCTGGACCAGGGCTTTGAAACGGTGTATCACTTGCAGGGTGGGATTCTCAAATACCTGGAAAAAATTCCCGCTGAAAACAGTCTGTGGCAAGGAAAATGCTTTGTTTTTGACCAGCGGATTGCACTCAGGCAGGGGTTGGAGGCAGGCGGAAATGCCGCTACTGAAAAAATACCTCGCCAAACGGCTCTCAAGCCGTTACCCCCGCCCTCCGATACCCTCCACAATGAAACCGTTCCTGCGCCATAGCATTACTGCATGTACTCCTCTCGCCGCCAGTCTGGCGTTATTGATGAGTAGCCCGATAACGCTCGCCCAATCAGTCGAACAAAAGGCCGATCAGGACAGTGCTTACACGCGCGGCAAAACAGCGCTCGCGGCACGCGATGGACAAACGGCAATCACTGAATTTTCGCAATGCCTCAATGAACAGCCGCAGAACGTTGAGTGCCACTGGGAACTCGGCTGGTCTTTTTTTCTGACCCATGACTATAAAAAAGCTCACGCCACATGGCTCACCGTTAAACGCATGACCCCCAAAAGACCAGGACTCACCAAGGTATTGAACACCATCAACGAACATCTTGTCCTTACCACACAAGCCCAAGCATTACGCGCGGCGAGCCCACCCAGCTTTGCGGCAACGGCTGCCGGCACATCCATTAAAATTCATGCCGTCGGCGACACCATGCTCGGCACGAATTTCCCGCGTAACCTGCTACCACCCGGTGACACCCCGCCCCTGAAAAAAATAACACCCTTGCTCAAGGGCGCAGATATTACTTTCGCAAACTATGAAGGTACGCTCTGCGATGGCGGTGAATCAGAAAAATGTGCCGTGCCGGTGAACAGGGGAACAACCGCTTCAAAAGTTGCGAGCAACTGCTTTGCATTCCGATCACCCAAAAAATTTGCCACACAGCTCCAGGACGCGGGCTTTGATGTAATCTCACTGGCAAATAATCACATTCTCGATTTCGGCGAGGAATGCCGTGACCAGTCCGAAAAAATACTCGACGACCTTGGCATTGCCTGGTCAGGCAGACAGGGCACAGTAGCACGCTTCGAACGTCACGCCATTCCCTTCTCATTCATTGCGTTCCACTCGGCACTCCACGCCAACACCACATTGGACACTGAAATGGCTCAAGACATGATCGCTGCAGAAAAAGCCCTGGGCCGACGGGTCATTATCTCATTCCATGGCGGCGCTGAAGGACTACAGGCCATGCATGTACCCAACAAAGCCGAAGTTTTCATGGGTGAAAACAGAGGCCATGTGCGACGCTTTGCACGCGCCGCAGTGGATGCAGGTGCAGATATTGTATTAGGCTCCGGCCCACATGTGGTACGTGGCATGGAGGTCTATAAAGATCGACTCATCGCGTACTCACTCGGCAATTTCGCCACCTACCGCGTCTTTAACATCTGGGGATTAAGCGGCATAGGCTTGATACTTGAAGCGGAGCTTGATGATACTGGCCGTTTCATTGCAGGAAAAATCATTCCCACCCATCAGACAGGGTTTGGCACGCCGGTACTGGATGAAAAAATGATCGCCACTGACGTCATTCGCGTGTTATCACAACAGGATTTCCCTGACTCCGGCGTGCTCATCGCGCAGGACGGTACACTTCAAAAGAAACATAACATGCAACCCGATTAAACTATTGTTCACACCAGAACACCCCCGCAACACAGTATTCTGCATGAAGCCTTACCTAATCGTCCCGCTTTCCCGTACAATCAAACCATCAACATCATCACGAGAGCATCTATGAAAAATCTATGGAACAATGATGAAGCCCAACATTATTCAGGTGACCTGGCATTGCGCGTGTACACTTCGCGCCTGCTGGGACGTGACACCACACTGGTATTGCATGGCGGCGGAAACACGTCCGTCAAGATCACCGAAAAAAATATTCTCGGTGAAAATGAGGAATTGCTGTATGTGAAAGGCAGCGGCTGGGATCTTGAGACCATCGAGGCCGGTGGCTTTTCACCGGTGCGACTTCAACACATGCTGGCACTGGCCAGGCTCGACAATCTCAGCGACCCGCAAATGGTCAATGAAATGGTCACTCACATGACACGCGCCTCGGCCCCCACACCGTCGGTAGAAACCATTTTGCACGCAACCCTGCCCTACAAATACGTGGATCACACCCACGCCGATGCCATTGTGACGCTCACCAATACCCACGCCGGACTGAACCGTGTGAAAAAAATCTACGGTCAGGCGGTGGTCATTGTCCCTTACATCATGCCGGGATTTGATCTGGCGCGTCTGTGCGCCCAGGAATTCGCAGCCCAGGCTCACAAGGATACCTTGGGTATGATTCTGATGAATCATGGCATTTTCTCCTTTGGCAAAACCGCCCAGGAATCCTATGAACGCATGATCAACCTGGTGACACGCGCCGAACTCTATCTGGCGCGCAAAAACGCCTGGAGTCTGCCCACCGTCACCGCGACTGCTCCGGATACGCCTCAACGTCAGAACATCGCCCAATTACGACGTGATATTTCCAATGCGGCAGGTACGCCCATGATCCTGTGCATCGACGCCGATCCACGCAGCCTGGACTTTGCACGCCACCCGGATGTCGCCACCCTCTCACAGCAAGGCCCGGCAACACCCGACCACGTCATTCGTACCAAACGATTACCGATGCTGGGACGTGATGTAGCGGCTTACACGGCGGCCTACAAAAATTACTTTGACACGCACGCACCTGCGGCCAAAGAACCCAAAACCATGCTCGATACTGCACCCCGCGTGGTACTTGATGCCGAACTCGGCTTATGTACCGCAGGCCGCACTGCCAAAGACGCCGCCATTGCCAAGGACATTTATCAGCACACCATCGAAATCATCCTGCGCGCCACGGCGCTGGGTGGCTGGCAGGCATTGCCAGCCCAGGATATCTTTGACATGGAATATTGGGACCTGGAACAAGCCAAGCTGCGTAAGGGCAACAAACCGCCGCTGTTCACGGGTGAAGTCGCTCTCGTAACAGGCGCGGCGTCCGGCATCGGCAAAGCCTGCGTAGATGCCTTGCTGGCACGCGGCGCAGCCGTCATCGGACTGGACATCAACCCCGCCATCACTACCCTCTATCAGCGCCAGGATTTCCTCGGCCAGGTATGTGACGTGACCAGCGAAACACAACTATGCACCGCACTGGAAAACGGCACGCGCGCGTTTGGTGGCCTGGATATGCTGATCTTGAATGCCGGCATCTTTCCCGCCAGCTGCCGCATCGAATCCATGACCAGCGACGCATGGCGCAATGTCATGAACATTAATCTCGACGCCAATCTGGCACTCCTGCGCGAAGCACACCCTCTGCTCAAACATGCACCGAAAGGTGGGCGGGTCGTCATCATCGGCTCCAAAAACGTCCCCGCCCCTGGCCCCGGCGCCGCCGCCTACTCCACCTCCAAGGCCGCGCTCAACCAGCTGGCGCGTGTCGCCGCACTGGAATGGGGTAAAGACCACATACGCATCAACTCCCTGCATCCCAACGCGGTGTTTGATACCGGGCTGTGGAGTGACGACATATTGCACGCCCGTGCGACACACTACGGCATGAGCGTCGACCAATACAAACGCAATAACGTACTGGGCGTCGATGTTACCCGCCGCGATGTTGCCGAACTTGCCGCTGAAATGTGTGGCCCCCTGTTTGCCAAAACCACGGCTGCCCAAGTACCGGTAGATGGCGGTAATGAGCGGGTGATCTAAGAGCCTATTCAATATCTCGCTGAAGGGCGCATCGCGGCGTTGGAAACGGGCTCAGAATGCTCATGTACTACCTGTACACTCCGCTTTTTCGCCCATTTCCGCCTTGCGCTGCATCCCTTGATCGAGATATTGAATAGGCTCTAAGCCGGTGGCACCATAAACCACGGGACACACGCCGTAGTTCCGGAGGTTGACGCACAGTGGGAGGCAGCACGCCTCCCCTGGCGACAAATTCAGCAGCCCCAGACACCTCAAGTATATCCTGACGGGTGCCGATTCTATAGGTGATATCTCACCATTTCAGAGCACTCAAATACATGGAACTACAAGGCGCGCTACCCGACACGGTTCGTAACTCGATATTATTACCGCTCATTAACGAGACCATTACCGCCCTCAACACCATGGCTGACTTGCATGGCGCAAGCGACCTTCTGGGCTACAGCGACCCCCTGGACGTGTTTGTCTTCAAGGAATTTGCCGTATGTATCTCTGCAAAGACCCGCAGCGGCACCGGAAAAATAATCATGAACTATGATCTGGGCACTGCCGTCACCATTGGTAATCGCGTACGCTCGAAAATGTTGGGCACGGTTGAAAAATCGACCGTATTAAATAATGACATCATGGAAGCATTAGCTGAATTTTCAAATACCATTATTGGTCTGGCGACGCGTCATATCAACAACACTCAACATAAAATCAGCTTCGGAACCCCCATTTATATCGTCAACAAACAGGACAGCGAATTTTTACTGGCCGATGTCAAACACATTTACACCGTTCCCATTGATATCGCCAAAACCGGCCGCTTTTATTGCAGCTACCTTCTAAGCTAAATCCAGAGGTGAATCATGTTGGATAAAAACGCAACCATACTGATCGTAGACGACACCCTCATCATGCGTGAATCGCTCCGGCGCATCCTGGCAACCATGGGGTATGAACAGGTTCTTCAGGCTGAGAATGGCCGAGCGGCGATGAAAGTACTCGAAACCTCCGGCACAAAAATCGACCTGGTGTTTTTAGACATTGTCATGCCCATCATGGATGGAAAAGCCACACTGAAAAAAATACGGGAAACCAACAAAATACTTCCCATCATTATGCTCACCTCTGTTGCCGACAAAGACTCCATCATGGAATGCAGCAAACTGGGCATGACCAGCTACACGTTGAAACCCATCAATGCCGCAGATGGCCCCGCCATACTCACTGATATTTTCGCCACGCTTTAAGCAGCCACCCCTTGTCAGACCACACATCCATTGAGCGCCGCATATACACAGCGCATCAATCGCCCCGGCCATGGATCGGGCCTTACCGGGCTGCCAAAAACTGCACAATGAGCAGAAACACCACGCCATATATACCCGCAAGACATCCACTTCAGCCTCCTCCTGACCCGTACTCGCCATTCAAGCTATAATAACCTGAAATATCAGAGACTCGGGCACACCTTCCACATACTTCTTTGTTTTAACTTTGCCTGCTACAATACCTCATTGAATTAACCATACCTTACCTGAATACTAACTCACGGAAACCCGTAAACACATGGCTCAATATATCTATACCATGAGTCGCGTGGGCAAGGTGGTACCCCCCAAGCGCGAAATTCTCAAAGACATCTCATTGTCATTTTTTCCCGGTGCCAAAATCGGCGTACTGGGACTGAATGGCTCCGGCAAATCGACCCTGCTGCGCATCATGGCAGGAATAGATAAGGAACATCTGGGCGAAGCACGACCACAACCCGGCATTCGTATAGGCTATCTATCGCAGGAACCGCAGCTGGATAACAGCAAGGACGTGCGCGGCAACGTCGAAGAAAGCGTAAAGGAAGTAAAAGCCCTGCTCACCCGCTTCAATGCCATCAGCGACGCCTTTGCCGACCCCAACGCCGATTTTGATAGCCTGCTCGCCGAACAGGCCGAACTGCAAGACAAAATCGAAGCCGCTGGCGCCTGGGATCTGGAGCGCAAACTTGAAATTGCCGCTGACGCACTGCGCCTGCCCCCATGGGATGCAGACGTCACCAAACTCTCCGGCGGTGAACGTCGCCGCGTGGCCTTGTGCACACTCCTGCTCTCCAACCCCGACATGCTGCTGCTCGACGAACCGACCAACCATCTGGATGCCGAATCCGTAGCATGGCTGGAGCGTTTCCTGCAGGAATACGCTGGCACCGTCGTCGCCATCACCCATGACCGCTATTTCCTCGACAACGTCGCAGGCTGGATCCTGGAGCTCGACCGTGGCCACGGCATACCGTGGGAAGGCAACTACTCCTCCTGGCTGGAACAAAAAGAAAAACGTCTGGGCCTCGAAGAACGTCAGGAAACCGCTCGCCAACGCGCCATGAAGGAAGAACTGGAATGGGTACGCAGCAACCCCAAGGGACGCCATGCCAAAAGCAAGGCACGTCTGGCACGCTTTGAAGAAATGGCTTCCCAGGAATTTCAGAAGCGCAACGAAACCAAGGAACTGTACATCCCCCCCGGCCCACGTCTGGGCGATCTGGTCGTCGAAGCCATCGGCCTGCGCAAAGGCTTTGGCGATCGCCTGTTGATTGATAATCTGAACTTCAATCTGCCACGCGGTGGCATTGTCGGCATCATCGGCCCCAATGGCGCCGGTAAAACCACCTTGTTCCGCATGATCACCGGCCAGGACAAACCTGATTCCGGCGAAATGCGCATTGGTGACACCGTACAACTCGCCTACGTCGACCAATCACGCGACAGCCTGAACGGCCACAACAGCGTCTGGGAAGAAGTGTCTGGCGGGCTCGACATCATCACCGTCGGCAAATTTGAAATGCCTTCACGTGCCTACGTCGGCCGCTTCAACTTCAAGGGCACCGACCAGCAAAAACTCATCAAGGATCTTTCCGGCGGCGAACGCAATCGTGTACATCTGGCCAAACTGCTGAAAAGTGGCGGCAATGTACTGCTGCTTGATGAACCTACCAACGACCTCGATGTTGAAACCCTGCGTGCCCTGGAAGATGCGCTATTATCCTTCCCTGGCTGTGCCGTGGTAATCTCGCATGATCGCTGGTTCCTCGACCGTGTCGCCACCCACATGCTGGCGTTTGAAGGTGATAGCCAGATCACCTGGTTTGAAGGCAACTATGCCGATTACGAAGCCGACAAACACCGTCGACTCGGCACCGATGCCGATCAGCCACAGCGCATCAAATACCGGAAGCTGGCAATTTAACGTCGCACCCCGTCCCCTTGGTTAAGGGGACGGCATATATCATTCAATCCCTGGGAAACTCCACAATGTCCGTTTTTGTCACACTGTTTTTAATGCTCGTCATCATCCTGATTGCGGCCGAAGTCTTCACCAATGCGCTCGAACACCTCGGCGAAAAGCTGAAAATCTCCGAAGGCGTCACCGGCTCGCTGTTTGCCGCCGTGGGCACTGCACTTCCGGAAACCATGGTACCTTTACTCGCCATTTTTGCCGGCACCGATGACAAACACCTCAACGAAGAAATCGGCGTCGGCGCCATTCTCGGCGCGCCGCTCATGCTGATTACGCTATCGATAGCACTGCTGGCGGTCGCCACCTTTCGCAAACGCACATTGTCCGGCCACTTCACACCGGAAAAAACCGGCTTCATACGCGACCTCAATTTCTTCCTGTTCGCCTTCACGCTGGCCGCGATCGCCATGTTCATCCCTCGCGACATGGACTACCTGCGCATCTTCGTCGGCGCGTCGCTGGTGCTCACCTACTTCGTTTACGTCATGATGACCTTGCGCGCATCCAAACATCTGGTGGAAGAAGGCCACGCCACCGAAGCCCACTCACCCATGCTGCTCAATCGCATTGGCCTGCCCACCAATTACATCACTATTATCTTCCAGCTTGCACTGGGCCTGGGCTTGTTGATCTTTGGCGCCAAAGGTTTTATTGGCGGCGTTCAGGAAGCCTCCGCCATCCTCGGCATCTCGGCCCTGCTGTTATCACTGCTGATCATCCCCATCGCCACCGAATTACCCGAAAAATTCAACAGCATTTTATGGATACGTCGCCACAAAGACACCATGGCGTTTGGCAACCTCACCGGCGCCATGGTATTCCAGGGCACCCTGCTGCCCGCCATAGGTATCACCCTCACCCCCTGGTCACCACGCCCGGAAGTCATGGCGGGCATCATCATCGCGTTACTCGGCGCATTATGGTTACGTTTCCTCATCTCCTGTGGACAATTAAGGGTATGGCATGTACTCGTGAACGGTGGCCTGTATGTGCTGTTTATTGCGATTGTGCTGGGTTAAAACCGGCCTCATATAACATACAGAGCGAACACACCTGAAGCTTCCTCACCCAGTACCACAGGCTTGCATACCGATCAGGCACGGGGCAGATTGCCGACGTAAGGGAGCATCTCGGCACGTTTGAGTTTTTTGCGTACGGAACCTTTGCCATGCTCGTTCACACCATGTGAAAGTGTGTCACCGTGCTCGCGAACCATTCTGGGGTATCCCCGTCCCCAAATGCCTGCGCTCGGTGACAAGTATGCCTTCGGCGCTACGCAGTGCGTCATGGCGACCACAATGCCGCTACGCCTGTCGTTATCAAGACCCCTACAACACTACGGGTCGGTTCGGCAATTCGTCAGGATTTTCCCCCGACGCTGGAAAATGCTCAGAAAGCCGCTCAGCCACTGCATGAATACCGTTAATAACACCTTCCTGATAATTTCCCTGACGAAACGCATCTTCCATGCGGCGACATATCGCTTGCCACCCCAGCTCCCCCACCTTCGCGTCAATATCACGATCAACCACAATTTCAACATCGCGGTCGGCCAGCAATAGATAGATCAACACGCCATTATTATGTTGCGTATCCCATACTCGCAACTGAGAAAACACTTCAATGGCACGTTCACGGGAAGATTGCCCTCTGAAGAGAGGCCCCGTATGCAACGCACCTTCTACGGCAAAACAAATTTCACCTGTATGGGTACGCTCAGCCAGTTTGATCTCCCGCTCAATCGCCGCTAACGCAGCGCAGCACGCGGAAAAACCCGGTCAAGATGCCAGCGAGTCATCGCAAGGTGTTTAATAATACGTGCGCCATTCATAGCATGGTTACCTCTCACCACCGTCCAGAAGCACCACCACCGCCAAAACCACCTCCACCACCACTGAGGCCACCGCCGCCAAACCCTCCTCCACCACCGCTGCGCCAACTACCGCCCCGGCCCATCCCACCGCCCAAAGTAACCACAGCCGCAATTACACCAATGACAACCGCCATCAATAACGAACCCAGCAAGAACCACAACACCAACGCTGTTAAACCACCCACCGCCAATGCCCCCGGAAAACGTCCCAGCATGGCGCGCAATAACCCCCCTCCCGCCAATACTGCAAAGAAAATAAATGGGATCAACTGACCCAGATTCTCTATTGAAGAGGATCCTCGCCTGGACTCAGGCGCTGACAACGGCTCACCTTCGATGACACGTAATAAGCGATCAATACCTGCCTGAAGACCGCCATAAAAATCACCCTGCTTGAAGTAAGGGGCAATAATGTCATCAACAATACGATTAGCGACCGCATCAGGAACCGCACCTTCCAAACCATAGCCAACTTCAATGCGCAAGGTGCGATCCTGCTTCGCCATCAATAACAATACGCCGTCATCGATGCCCTTACGTCCCAGCTTCCATGCCGTTGCGACACGAATACCGTACTGTTCTATGGTTTCCGGTTGCGTGGTAGGCACTATCAACACAGCAATCTGGCTTCCTTTTTGCCTTTCAAAGGCACTCAAGGTTTGCTCCAGCTGAGCTTGTTGCTGGGTAGTCAACGTATCTGTAAGGTCAGTAACATGTGTTTGCAACGCAGGCACAGGCACGCCATTATCAGCAGCCCATACCACACCGCAGATCAGCAACAGCCCCCACAAAGCCCCACGCCATAACATAGCGATATTGATCCTGGGTGTTATTCCGTAACCGGTTTGTCAAAATTGACTGCAGGTGGCGTGGCAATGGCTTTTTCGTTTTCTACACTAAAATTTGGCTTGGTGTTGAAACCGAACATCATTGCAGTCAGATTACTGGGAAATGAGCGCACCGTAACATTATATTCCTGTACCGCCTGAATATAACGATTACGCGCTACCGTAATACGGTTTTCCGTTCCTTCAAGCTGAGCCTGAAGATCACGAAATACAACGTCGGATTTTAACTGGGGATAATTTTCTGCAACCACCAGCAATCGTGACAGCGCACTGGACAACTGCCCTTGAGCCGCCTGGAATTTCGCAAACGCCTCTGGATCATTAATCAGCTCAGGAGTTGCCTGAATCGAGCCTACCTGCGCCCGCGCCTGAGTCACGCCCAGAAATACGGCCTGTTCCTGAGCAGCAAAGCCTTTTACGGTATTGACAAGATTGGGCACCAAATCGGCCCGGCGCTGGTATTGATTCAATACTTCAGACCAGCTTGCCTTGATCTGCTCATCAGTAGATTGCAGAGTATTATAACCACATCCTGTCAAAAATAATGACAGGACAAGCCCGAGAACTGCTGGGAAATAACGCATCATAACCTCCTTGTTTTATCCAACACACCTAACTACAGAGATCTTACAAAATATTTTATTCATTATACCGCACATACCACTATTTCTCTCAATACCATTGTTGCATAACTGCCCGGTGGCAGGCTGAATTGCAGATGCAATTCACCTGAAGACAGTAAATTCCAATTTAAATCATTAACTTTTAAACGCAAGGCACGGCGCTGCTGATCCAGCTCCGCCTGTTCAAGACCGTTCCGCCACACATTACACTCCTGCAAAACACTTTCTTCCATTTGCCGCGCCCATAAACAGGTACGCAACTCGCCGCGTCCCCACAAAGGCCCCGTAGGATGAATGTCATGCTGCATCACACGCTGCTCAATTTCAGCATCAACCTGCATGACAGGAAAAATGCTATGTGTACCATTGAGCATCATCACATCACCATCGACGGCACAGTTCCAGTTATTCACTGCCACGCGATGTGACAAGACACGATTGAATAATTCCGAACGTATCGACGAAAGATATAAACCACGCTGATGCCGATCCTTAACCCGAAGTTGTCCCTCAAACATGGCGGTAGCATGTTCAAGGTTCGCATGTCCGAAACGCTGATCACCGAAATAATTCGGCACGCCCTGTTGTGAAATGCGTGTCAGGCGCTGCTCCATATCCACAACGTCACCTTGCAGGTTACGCACGACCAGAGCGAAACGATTACCCTGCAGGGCGCCTCGGCGCAGTTTGCGGTCATGGCGCGCCACAGTGATAAACTGAAGGTCATCAGACGCCAACACCGTCCAATCCGGCTCAGGCTTGCCGGCCAGATTGACAGTAAACCACTGACTGGTCGACGCCATGCGATCCTTCAATCCGGCATAGCCT
Source organism: Gammaproteobacteria bacterium (assembly GCA_023266055.1). Classification (GTDB taxonomy): domain Bacteria; phylum Pseudomonadota; class Gammaproteobacteria; family Ga007554. Next base: position 16,677 of record JAHFRW010000019.1, read on the forward strand.
ACATCCACCAGTTTTACAGCCGCCAATTTAGCCAACTGGCGAGCCACGGCTTCTGTGTTCAGATGACGCTTGCGGATTTGCAGTAGGATATGCTCACCTCGCCCCGCAGGCTCGAAACCCAGATCCTCATCCACCTGAAAATCATCTGCTGTACTGCGTATCACACCCGTCACCAGAGGACGGTGGTTCACATACTGCAAAGCAGAAGGCTGAATATTTTTAGTCACGAAACTCTTTCAACAATACCACGGCATGCGCAGCAATTCCTTCCTTGCGACCGGTAAACCCCATTCCCTCCGTCGTCGTGGCCTTAATGTTAACGCGGTTAACATTAAGATTCAGGTCCTCTGCCAGGCATTTCTGCATGGCAACAACATAAGGCTTGAGGCGTGGCACCTGCGCAATCACTGTGACATCAGCATTAGAGATACTCAACGCGCTTTCTTCCAGCAGTGCCACCACACGGCGCAGCAGAATACGGCTGTCAATATCCTTGAAATCAGCACTCGAATCGGGAAAGTGCCTGCCAATATCACCCAGACCCGCCGCCCCCAACAAGGCATCACATAACGCATGTATCAACACATCGCCATCGGAATGTGCTGCCATGCCGAACTCGTGGGGAATTTCAACCCCCCCCAATACCAGCCTGCGTCCTGGCGCAAAACAATGCGCGTCGTAGCCGTGTCCTATTCTCACAGCCTGCTCTCCTGTTGTTTGATATAAAGCTCCGCGAGCGCCAAATCCTGCGGATGAGTGATCTTGATGTTGTCCGCGCGGCCTTCAATCATGCGCGGCGCGAAACCACACAATTCCATGGCAGCGGCTTCGTCAGTCACTGGCAAACACTGCGTCACCACATGCTGCAAGGCATGCGTTAACACTTCGAGCCGAAACATTTGCGGCGTAAGCGCCCGCCACAGACCGTGGCGATTAACCGTTTCCGTTACATCGCCAGTATTATCAGCACGCTTTACCGTATCAGAAACAGGTACACCCAGCAAACCACCCACGGCATGATCCACAAGCCGTGCAATGAGTGTGTCGATATCCGCATGACGAACACATGGGCGAGCGGCATCATGCACCAGCACCCAATCATGGGGTTGAGCAATTTCTGCAAGTTTGCGCAAACCGTTCAATACTGAATGATAGCGCTCTGTACCGCCCTCAGCGATCATCAACGTCTTGATAGAGGATATTGATGAAACAGCCTGCCAGTGAATATCACCCGGCGCGATGACGACCACGACTCCAGCAATATGCGGGTGACTGCTCAATCGTTCCAGCGTATGTTCAATAACGGCCTTGCCGAGCAGCGGCAAGTATTGCTTGGGAATCGATGAACCCATGCGGGCACCAAAACCGGCGGCGGGAACCACCGCCCAGTATTTAACAGGGAATAGACGCGAAACAGTTGAAATGAATGCCACCTGATTTTACACAACCATCAAACCGGAGAATCTCAATGGGCGCTTACTCCACAATTCGATAAAACGTTTCATCTTTTTTAATCATGCCCAGTTCCACGCGCGCCCGCTCTTCGATTGCATCAAGACCATGTTTCAGATCTTTTACTTCCGCATCCAGGGCGGCGTTACGTTCCTTGAGCATGGCATTTTCTTGCGCCTGAATTTCTATGGTCTGATGGGTTCGCCATACTTCGGCCAGGCTTCCTTCGCCCAGCCACAACTTATACTGCAAAAAAACCAGTAAAGACAGCAACGCGACAATCAATAGTTTCATTACATCTTGTGAAGGTTATAAAATGCATCACGGCCCGTATAATCTGCTTTTCCGGACAGTTCTGCCTCAATGCGCAACAACTGGTTATATTTGGCAACACGATCTGACCGCGACATTGAACCAGTCTTGATTTGCCCTGCACCCGTACCCACTGCCAAATCGGCAATGAAGCTATCTTCGGTTTCACCTGAACGATGCGAAATCACAGAGGTATAATCGGCTTTTTTCGCCATTTCGATCGCGGCCAGTGATTCAGTCAACGTACCAATCTGATTGACCTTGATCAAAATGGAATTGGCCACACCCTGATCAATTCCCTGCTTGAGAATCGCCGTGTTAGTAACAAATAAATCATCACCCACCAATTGCACGCGCTTGCCCAACCGCTGCGTTAATAGCTTCCAACCCTTCCAGTCATCTTCGGCCATACCATCTTCGATGGAAATGATAGGATATTTCTCCGTCCATTCGGCAAGATAATCAACGAACTCCTCGGAAGAGAGATGCCTGCTCTCCGATTCGAGATGATATTTACCGTCCTTATAAAATTCGGAACTGGCAGGATCAAGCGCGATGAAAATATCATTTCCCGGCACATAACCGGCTCTTTCGATGGCCTCCATAATCACCTGCAAGGCCGCTTCATTGGATTCAAGGTTCGGTGCAAAACCACCTTCATCACCTACAGCAGTATTAAGCCTTTTTGCATGCAACACCTTCTTCAGGGTGTGAAACACTTCAGCACCCATGCGCACCGCCTCCGCCAGTGTCGGCGCTCCCACCGGCATGATCATGAATTCCTGCATATCAATGCTGTTATCAGCATGCACTCCGCCATTGATGACATTCATCATCGGCACGGGCATTCTCATAACCGAATCACCGGCAAGGTAACGGTACAACGGCATCTTCTGACTTTGAGCCGCCGCACGTGCCGCCGCCAATGAAACTGCCAGCAATGCATTGGCACCCAATCGTGATTTGGTCGGCGTACCATCCAGATCAATCATCAAACGATCCAGCACGGCCTGATTGGTCGCGTCACGCCCCATTAACAGGGAACGAATCTCACCATTGACATTTGCTACCGCTCGGAGCACGCCCTTGCCACCAAAGCGGTTGGCATCATCATCACGCAACTCTATGGCTTCACGCGAACCCGTTGACGCGCCCGACGGCACTGCTGCGCGACCTGTCGCACCACACGCCAGCATAACGTCAGCTTCTACTGTTGGGTTACCGCGTGAATCAATGATCTCGCGCCCACGTATTTCTACAATCTGAGACATTAACGACTCCACTTCTGTATGTTACTACCTGAAATTCACAACTCTCAATCCGGAGCTATACCATTTCCGAAAATTTCTGCGCCTTGACGGCCGCATCAATCTCTTTAAGAATACCCAGCAATTCTTCCATGCGTCCCAATGGCCACGCATTAGGGCCATCACTCAAGGCGGTATCAGGTGTCGGGTGTGTTTCCATAAACAAACCTGACACCCCCGCCGCCACGGCAGCGCGTGCCAGCACGGGCACGAACTCGCGCTGACCACCCGAACTTGCACCCTGCCCACCCGGTAATTGCACCGAATGAGTAGCGTCAAAAACGACCGGGCAACCCGTATCCCGCATGACTGCCAACGACCGCATGTCCGAAACCAGATTATTGTACCCAAAAGAAACGCCACGCTCACAAACCATGATCTGGCTATTACCGGTTTCGCGGGCTTTTTCCACTACATTTTTCATGTCCCATGGAGCAAGAAACTGACCTTTTTTTATGTTCACCGGCTTGCCGAGGCGCGCTACATTTTGAATAAAATTAGTCTGACGGCACAAAAATGCCGGGGTTTGCAACACATCAACCACCTCAGCCACTTCCGACAAAGGGGTATCTTCATGCACATCCGTCAGAACCGGTACACCCAGGGTTTGCCGCACTTCCTGCAGGATACGCAAACCTTCTTCAATACCGGGGCCCCGATAACTTTTGCTGGATGTACGATTCGCTTTATCAAACGATGATTTATAAATAAAAGGGATTTTCAGACGTGCCGTAATGTCTTTCAACTGCCCGGCCGTTTCCAATGCCATGGCACGGCTTTCAATGACGCACGGCCCCGCTATTAAAAAAAACGGCTGGCTTAACCCAACATCAAAACTGCATAATTTCATGGTGCGAGCCTCTTGCTATTTAGCCGGATCAGTGAGACGTGAGCGCGCCGCCTGCACAAAACCATTAAATAATGGATGCCCATCACGAGGCGTAGACGTGAATTCCGGGTGGAACTGGCAGGCAACAAACCACGGGTGCCCCGTCTCACCAGCCTGAGGCAGCTCTATCATTTCCATCAGGGCGCCATTGATTGAGATCCCTGAAAACACCATGCCCGCCTTTTCCAGCACGTCACGATACTGGTTATTAAACTCATAGCGATGGCGATGGCGCTCGGTAATAATTTCATTGGCATATAAATCACGCGCACGCGTCCCGGGTAACAGACGACATTTCTGCCCGCCCAGACGCATACTACCTCCCAAATCAGAATGACTATCACGCCGCTCCAGAGAGCCCTGCTCCGTCATCCATTCGGTGATGAGCGCAATAACAGGATATTTTGTCGTCGGATTGAATTCCGTACTGTGGGCTTCAGCCAGATGCGCCACATTGCGGGCAAATTCAATGACAGCCACCTGCATGCCCAAACAAATGCCGAGGTAGGGAATATTATTGCGGCGCGCATATTCCACCGCTTGAATCTTTCCTTCAACACCACGTTCACCGAAACCTCCCGGCACCAGAATCGCATCCATACGCTCTAAGCAATGCGTACCGGATTTTGCAATATCTTCGGAATCAATATACACAATCCTGACACGTGTACGGGTATGCACACCGGCATGAATCAGCGACTCTGAAAGCGATTTGTAGGACTCAGTAAGAGTTACATATTTTCCGACCATCGCCACCGTCACCTGCGCGGTAGGATGCTCCATGCCATCGACTACCTTGTGCCACGTTGTGAGATCCGCTTTGGGTACATTCAGGCGCAATCGTTCGGTCACAATATCATCCAGCCCCTGCTCATGCAGCAAGAGAGGAATTTTATAGATACTGTCTACATCTACTGCAGAAATCACGGCTTTTTCCGGGACATTGGTAAACAGCGCGATTTTGCAGCGTTCATCCGCAGGCAAGGGACGATCAGCACGGCACAGCAGAATATCCGGCTGAATACCGATGCTGCGTAATTCCTTGACCGAGTGCTGGGTCGGTTTGGTTTTGATTTCGCCTGCAGACGGAATATACGGTACCAGCGTCAGATGTATGAATAATGTATTATCACGCCCCAACTCAACCGCCATCTGGCGTATCGCTTCCAGGAACGGCAGCGATTCAATATCACCCACGGTGCCACCGATCTCAATCATCGCCACATCAGATGGACCAAAACCGGCAATCACCGCGCCTTCCATAATACAGCGCTTGATTTCATCCGTGATATGCGGAATAACCTGCACTGTCGCGCCCAGGTAATCACCACGGCGTTCCTTGCGGATTACATTTTCATAAATACGGCCTGTGGTAAAGTTATTGCGCTTGCTCATGCGGGTACTAATAAAGCGCTCGTAATGACCTAAATCCAGATCGGTTTCAGCACCGTCTTCGGTCACAAACACTTCACCATGCTGAAAGGGACTCATGGTACCTGGATCCACATTAATGTAGGGATCCAGCTTGAGCATGGTCACTCTCAGGCCACGCGCCTCCAGAATAGCTCCCAGCGAGGCAGAAGCGATGCCCTTCCCCAGGGAAGAAACCACACCACCAGTAACAAAAATAAATTTAGTCATGAACTTCCAAAAATAGAGATGCAGGGCAAAGCCCTTGAACACTCAAGGCAACACCCGGAGAGATCCGGTGAAACACGGTCAGCGGCCTGGTCGAGGGCGTACCAAGTTTAATCTAGGGAGACGGGACAGTAGATTACCAGAAAGTACGGTTTTACTCAAATCCTTAAAGTGATCCAAAACAGTCAAAAGTACCCGGCCCGGGGACAAAACCAGACCGCGTGCCGCTCACCAAAGGAAAACTGGCGGAGAGGGTGGGATTCGAACCCACGTGGGGTTTTCACCCCCATCCGATTTCGAGTCGGCGCCGTTATGACCGCTTCGGTACCTCTCCAGATACAATTCGCTCATTCATCATGCACAACCTTGCGTCGTGCAGCGAAGAAGCTGCTGAGTATATCACCACACGGCGTGGCAAGCAGCCCCTTTTCGCAGATTACGCGGTGGTTTAATTGATCACCGGGTAAAACAGTGAAGACGCTGCCCGCCGCGCCGCCTTTCGGATCATGTGCGCCGAACACCAGCCGGGCGACGCGCGCGTGAATGATGGCGCCAGCGCACATCGCACAAGGCTCCAGCGTCACATACAAGGTGGTGTCACCCAGGCGATAATTCTGTAATTGCGCAGCGCCCGCACGCAACGTCATAATCTCGGCATGGGCGGTGGGGTCATGGCTGGCGATCGGCCGGTTCCAGCCTTCAGCAATCATCTGATTGTCTTTGACCAGCACCGCGCCCACTGGCACCTCACCTTCATCAGCCGCGCGTTGCGCCAATGCGAGGGCGTGTTGCATCCACTTTAAATCGGCTTGGTATTGTAGAGCTTGAGCTTCAGGTTCCATTGCAATACTGTTCACTTAACCGTTCGTGGTGAGCCTGTCGAACCACCATCCAGACCCTTCGACAGGTCCCTGACACCTCGTTAATGATGCGGTTTGAAATGGTGCCCAATACATCATAAGGCAAGTGCGACCAATGCGCGGTCATGAAATCAATTGTCTCCACGGCACGCAGCTCAATCACATAATCATAACGACGCCCGTCACCCATCACACCCACAGATTTCACCGGTAAAAACACCGCAAACGCCTAGCTTACCTTGTCGTACAAATTATTTTTGCGCAGCTCTTCAACAAAGAATCAATCAAAAATCAATGGGGTCAGACTCGATTGAATTTGTATTAAATAGCCGCTGAAAATCAATCGAGTCTGACCCCATTGACCCGTTAAGTGAGCACTCTCCCGGCCGGTTCGACAACAGTCAACTCATAACAGGTTATTCTGCCACCACCCGGTAGCGGCATGATGATTCCCTTGGCAACCAGATCTGAAAGATCACGACTCGCTGTTCGATTGGGACACTTGGTGATCGCTTCATATTTTTTTGTCGTTATCCCGCCTTCAAAGCCCTTGCGACCCTCAGCAAATACACGCGACACCATCCTGGCCTGCCGGTCATTCAGATGATCGCCGTAGGCTTCGTAGAAACGTGTCTTGGCCAATACAAAGTCCACTTCTTCCCTGGCAATTTCCTGTGCATTGATGACCCTATCGGCAAAGTAGTCAAGCCAAACATTCACATCCAGGCTTCCACGGCTCGCTTTCTCCAGATGCAGGTAATAGGATTTCTTGTCTCCCTCTATTGCCGTGGCAAGACAAGCCGTGGTCGGATAGCCGAGAGATTGCGAAAGTGCATGGTCGGCAATCGCCCTGCCGACTCGCCCATTACCATCATCGAAGGGATGAATTACCTCGAACCAAAGATGGGCAATCCCTGCTCGGGCAATCCCGTGTATCGGCTTGTCCCTATTCATGGGGCTGGTCTGGTTGTACCAATTGATGAACCTCGCCATTTCATCAGGCACCTGCGTCGCTGGTGGCGCTTCATAGTGAACTTTTTCCCGCCCGTAAGACCCGCTAATGATCTGCATTGGCGAAGGATCGTTCCGATATACACCTCGCAGAATAGACGTGTAGCGCTGCTCGGGAACTGCCATGGATTGCCAATTAGCCAGCAGATCATGTGTCAGGGATGTTCGCCAGTTCTTGCGAACGTCCACCAGCAGCGAAGCAGCGCCTGCCGCTTTCTGGTCTGAGTTGTCCGGTAGCGTATCCGATGTAATGAGAGAGAGTAGAGATGACCTGACCGATGCTCTATCCAGATTCTCGCCTTCAATGGCGCTGGTTTTGATGGCCTCGGAAAGCATCAAATCGATCGTGGCATCCTCTTGAGACGCCATTGGCAAAGCCTCAAAGCGGCCGGCCAGACGCTCTGAGTTTATACAAAATTCAAGATCCCGGCCTTCGAGCGCACACTTGTCATAGCGAAAATCTGGCCAGCCAGGTTGTTGCCATATCCATCTCATGGCGCGATTTTAGCACTTATTCACGCCAAATTCTATGCAATATATGGCGCGAATATAGACCTTAATCACGCCAATCACCCATCCAAGAAGAGACAACCACCATGCGATTCAACAGGACAACAAATAAAGGTGAATCAATGGGCTCAGACTCGATTGAGTTTGTATTAAATAGCCGCTGAAAATCAATCGAGTCTGACCCCATTGACCCCATTGATCGAGTGACTTTCTCGTCAAGTGATCGCTGGAACCGTTCCTGATCAAGTGCCACGTCTCGCAAGCCCCCCAAGACCTGATCCCTGAATTCGGGACCCAGTTCGTTGAGCTTCTCGTAGTAACTGTCATCCTGCCCCAGCGAGAAGAACTCCTCGCCAAGCTGATCAAACTGCTCTGGCACCTCCGGTCGCCGCTGCCCTTCCCTCATCCCGAACTGTCCGATCTTGACTCCACCAGCAATGAAGTCCTGGCCTTCCGCGTCATACACGACCAAGGAGTACATCGTGCTGTAGGTGAACCAGTCGTCCCAGTTGTCGGTTAGCAAAAATGCCATCATTCGAGACCCTGCGGGGGCTCGTCCTCCATGGGGAAGTACAGTGAAAAACATCGGCTATGAACTCCCTTGAATTCGTTTTGCTCTTACTGGCGTCACCTCGCTGCACAACACGCAAATAGCCACCACAGTTGTCTTTGTCGCCCCGACACCTTCAAGACCTACCGTTGCTTGCACCGGGTTATCTTCTTCGCTCAACTCCTGCAAGCGGTTCAAGCCCGCAAATGCAAATAGGTCAACTCGATATTGGCGAGGAGCAAATTTCCGAAGATTCGCAGTCATAGATCTCTTCTGGAAAATGGAACTTGACAGGCGATCATCAACGCAGCGCAGCGATCGGCAAAGGCGATAGGAACTGCCAACGCACTGAAATGCCGAGTCCTGGTTACGCCGACGTAGATCACGCGCTTAGCTTCGGCATCAGTTCTGTTCGCCCACGATTCAAAGAGAGCTTCGCTGCGATTCTCCGGCGCCCGGTTGGGCGGAATCACAACGCAGACGGCATCGTATTCGCGGCCCTTCGCATCGTGAATCTTGGCGCATGTCAGACCGAGTTCGACCGGTACTTGAAGGTGGTTCGACCATTGCCCATTGGTTGGCCGCCGAAAAAAATTACGCACGGTCGCACCGGCCGGCAGCGGCAGGTTCAGCCGTTCCGTCTCCGCTTGCACACGGGCGATCCAGGCGAGCCGATCAACGTCGGCATTCCCGCATACCTTGGGAAGGCTCATGAGGAAACTCAGCGCTCGTCTTCGATGTGCTCGCCGATCCATGCCAACGCGTTCGACAGTGCGCAACAGATGCTCGTTCTCCTGGCGCAACCTCATTACATCCAGCAATAACGTCTCCACCGCCAGAACTACAGCTTCTCTCGATCGCGCCGTTGCGGCAGGTGACCAGAACTCAGCCACTTTGCGAGCCAGCGACTCGATCTTCGAGCTTCCGTCCGAGTCGCTGGGTGCCACGCCAGCGGCACGCTGCGCGACCTTGCCCGAATGCGCCAGGACGATCACGTCCGTTGAATCCAAGCCAAGTTCAGTAACCCGATCCAAGAAGGCCCGACCGATCGTCGCAGTCGGCCCTCGGCCACCGTATGCGAGAAGCAAAACTGGATGTGCAACATTCGCGGTGTCGCCGACAGACTGATCCACCTGGCCCGCGCTTCTGAGCGTGGCGGCCAACCGGCAGACCGCAGGGCTGCTGCGAAAATTACCTGTCAGCCCTCGATGCGATTCAACGGGGTATGTCTCCTTGAATACCTGAACACCAGCAGGATTGCCGTTGCGGAACCCATAGATCGCCTGGTCCGGGTCACACACGAAAGTGACATGCACGTCGTGCTCTCTGAGCCACGAGAGGATCTGTAGATCGAGCGGATTGCAATCCTGGCCTTCGTCCACCATGACTTCGTGGAAACGTGCCGCCAGTGCACGACCGAGTGCCCCGCCATTCACGGGATCACGAATCAGCCGCAGCGTCTGAACGCGAGCATCGCCGACGCTCAGATAGCCAGCCTGCAGCAAGCCACGTCGCCGGTGTGCCGCAGCCTGCTGATACCGGGCTTGATGCTGGAGTACATGGTTTCGTAGTCCGGTGTGTCCGATCCTTCCCGGATCAATGACATTGGTTTCTGGGTCGAACAGGTCCAGGCTCACCGGATCACCTCGGAAAACGAATTGTCCCAGCAACCGAATTTCGATGTCGAGACTGTCCCAACTGTCGAGGATGATTGGCCGTACCGTGCTTGTTGCCGCACAGCCTGGGAGCACCACGAAATGCCGGACAAAAGCATCGAGCGTTCCCATGAAGCTAGGATACTTCAAGAGTGGGTCGAGCCCCGCAGCCCGGCAGCGTTCCCGAAACTCATCGACGGCAGAGTTCGTGAAGGAGAGCACCGCGACACCGCGACGCGGCGGCAACGTGGCTGCGATCTTGGCCAAGCGCGCAATGATCGTACGGGTCTTTCCGGCGCCGGGGCACGCATGCACGAAGGTACCGCCGGCATGCGAGGCGAATGCCTCCTGCTCTGCCGTCAGGTCGTGAATGCCGATCATGCCTGCGAAGCGCCACGAATCGCATCGGCAAGATAGGGCGGTACGACAAACGGTTCGCCCGCAGTAATGCGTGAAGCGATTGCCTGGGCCAGGTCGCCCTTGCGGGTCTTCTTCGCTTTGATCAGCTTGAGGAACGCGTCGGGACGATCCTGCGCTGCGATACCCTCGATCCGTTCCATCCAATCGCGACGCGAGTTGCGATGCAACCGAAGGAACACGCTTTTCAAAAAGGCCTCATTGCCAGCCCCGAAAATCTCGTGTTCCAGAGTGTGCTGATTGGTCAGCACCGTCAGCGCCTGCGGCGCACCATGCGTCGCGGCGAGGTTTTCCAGATCGACCTTCCGATTCCCCAACACAGTCGGGTCAGTGTCCGTGATCACAATCAGTCGATCGGCGATACGTGCGTCGCCATGCGGTCGCAGCAGCACCTCGACGTAGGGTCGGAAGTCCACGCCCTCGATCGGCACGATGACGGTTCCCTTGAACCGTAGCCACCCGTCGGCGTCGCCGGCGAGCACAAGCTTTTGCGCCAGCACCGGCAACAGCAGTGCTTCTGCGATCCCTTCCACCAGGATGGCCCTGTTGCCGAACAACAGTGCGGAGCGGGTCACATCCAGATAGCGGCTGATCTTATCCAGCGTCTTCGGTTTGAGTCCAAGTTCGGCGATGGGCACGCTGACCGATTCCGACACTGCCACTCCGTTCTCTTCGCTACGGCGTGAGCGCATGACCACAAGGTGTACAGGGGAGACCCATGCCGTCAGGTTCGGCGAATGAGTCGTTACGACGATCTGGATGCGGCCTTCCGGCTTGCCAGCCTCAATGGCCCGATCAGCCGATTGGCGTGCCTGCGCCAGCAGGAATTCGAGCACCAGCACCTGCAACTGCGGGTGCAGATGCGCTTCCGGCTCTTCGACGAGAAAGATCGTGAGGTCGGCTTCCTTAGCTTTCGCCAGTTCGACGACGACCGTGGCCATGTAGAGCAGATTGGAGTAGCCCAAACCGGAGGCCCGGATGTCTTCGGGTAAGAGGCCGGTATCAGCCAGACGAAACCTCAAGTCGCGAGCAACATCGAGCAGCGTTTCGGCTCCGAAGTCCAAGGCCGCCGTTTGCGGCCGGACCCCATTGGTCAACATCCCCAAGGCAGTGCCGATCTCCGTGTTCATCGTTGTTAGGACATCAGGCCGGTCATCCGCACGTCTGACACCAGCGAGAAAATCCTGTTCTTGGTCCTTCGGCAGGAAATGACGCAACAGCGCCATTACCCGCGTGCCGCTGCCAGTGCCAAGCGCCTGGTGCGCATCGCGCAGAGGCGGCAAGTAGACATGCCGGATCAGGTCGGTGGAGCCGGTCTCCGGCTCATTGGTATCGAAGCGCCCGGCCCAGACGGTGGTCTTGCCGCGTGGTGCACGCTCGGACCGCGACTCATACCGATAACCGAAAACTGCTTCGTCCTTGGTGGGATCTGGGACAGCCGAGATCAGCAGTCCTTTCAGTGTATCGCCGAGTCCCCGGAAAGCGCCTTCTATCTGGAAGTTGGGAACGGTCGCGTGGCGCCGTACATCTTCATCCTCCGGATACCGCTCCCGGCGTCCGCTCAGCGGCAAGGTGAGCAACCGGATCGCGTCCACGACGTTGGACTTGCCGCCATTATTCTCACCGACCAAGACGGTCAGATCGGGGCGGAGGCTGACGGTCACGTTGTCGCAAGACCGGAAACGCGAAATTATCAGCCTGCCCAGATGCATGGTGTCTCCCTTACCGACTCAAAAGGCCGGGATATTTCTTTACGCGCAGTTCTTCGAGCGCTTTGTCGGTCAGCTTCCACGCATCGCCCTTGATGCGCGCGATGAGTTCCTTCCAGACTCGCTCGAAAGCCTGTATCGCATCGTCATCGCTAAAACGGATACCCGCCGGCAACAACGGCGCGATGTCCTCAATCAGAGCGAGCTGGTCGAGCCCGTGACGCAGATCGAAAAGGTCGCGGTTTTTGCGCCGCTGCAGCAATGCGCGCAGCTTGGCACGTCAATGGGTCAGACTCTGAGGTTTCCCCTCAAATTCTCAGTGCTGGGTGCGGCTCCCGCCACGCGCGTAGCGTTTCTCCAAACTCCGCCGTAGTGAATTGGCCGAGAGCATTCTTGATCAGCAACAGGCCTACTCTAATACACGATATTTCCGGGCGTGAACGGCGATTGGTCAGTTGCAAATCATATGGTTGATGCTGGCTGATCGCTGTTCCTCCCCTCAGGCGCACTACACATTCGGCAAGGCTCGCGATCAGGGCCAGTATGCCTAACCGTGCCGTACCGCAGCTGCCGCTTTCGAAAGAGGCCTAGCAGCCTGTCGGACTTAGGTCGAATCTACTGCAAAAGTGGGAGAACGGTCCATTTTTTCGCAAAAACTCATCAAATAGAATGAGCTATTCTCCTCATTTTTGCGAAAAACTGTCCTCGCTCTCCCACTTTTTCGCTACGACCCCCTAAGTCCGACAGGCTGCTAGCCGGCGGTCATCGCTTTGCACTGCGAGCCCTACTCCCACTCAATCGTCGCAGGCGGCTTGCCGGAAATGTCGTACGTAATGCGTGAGATGCCCGGCACTTCATTAATGATGCGGTTTGAAATGGTGCCCAATACATCATAAGGCAAGTGCGACCAATGCGCGGTCATGAAATCAATGGTCTCCACGGCACGTAGCGCAATCACATAATCATAACGACGCCCGTCACCCATCACACCCACAGATTTTACAGGTAAAAACACCGCAAACGCCTGGCTTACTTTGTCGTACAAATTATTTTTGCGCAGCTCTTCAATAAAAATCGCATCGGCACGACGCAATATATCAGCGTATTCTTTTTTTACTTCCCCCAGAATGCGCACACCCAGACCCGGCCCAGGGAAAGGATGGCGATACACCATGTCAGACGGCAGACCCAGCTCAACACCCAACTTGCGCACTTCATCTTTAAACAATTCACGCAGTGGCTCGATCAATTTGAGGCGCATGTTCGCCGGCAAGCCACCCACGTTATGATGGGTTTTGATCACATGTGCCTTGCCATTTTTGGAACCCGCGGATTCGATGACATCGGGATATATCGTGCCCTGCGCCAACCACTTTACATTGGTGAGTTTAGTGGCTTCTTCTTCGAAGATTTCAACAAATAGATTGCCGATGATTTTGCGTTTTTTTTCTGGATCAGCCACGCCGTCCAACGCATCCATAAAACGCTGCTGGGCATTCACCCGCAACACGCGCACACCCATGTGCTGCGCGAAGGTCGCCATCACCTGATCGCCTTCATTGAGGCGCAGCAGGCCGTTGTCGACAAATACACAGGTGAGCTGTTTACCGATAGCCTTGTGTAGCAGCGCAGCCACCACAGAAGAGTCTACGCCGCCGGACAGCGCCAGCAACACATCATCACTGCCGACTTTCTCACGGAGCTGGCGAATGTTTTCGTCCATCACGTTGCTCATGGTCCACAGCGCCGCGCAACCACAAATGTCACGCACAAATCGCTGTAAAATGCGTGCGCCCTGACGGGTATGTGTTACTTCAGGGTGAAATTGTACGCCATAAAAACCCCGTGACTCATCCGCCATGCCCGCAACGGGTGCGGCATCGGTGCTGGCAATGACGTTAAAGCCTTCCGGTAGGCGTGCAACACGATCACCGTGACTCATCCACACATCAAGCATGCCGTAACCTTCAGGTGTCGTGTGGTCTTCGATGTCACGCAGTAATTGTGAGTGCCCGCGTGCGCGTACTTGCGCATAACCAAATTCACGGTGGGAGGAAGACTCAACGCCTCCCCCCAATTGCGCCGCCATGGTTTGCATGCCATAGCAGATTCCCAGCACTGGCACACCCAGATCAAAAACCACCTGCGGTGCGCGCGGCGTAGAGGCCAGGGTAACCGATTCCGGCCCACCCGACAGAATAATACCACGGGGATTAAACGCACGAATGGCAGCCTCATCCATGTCGTGAGGATGCAGTTCACAATACACACCCACTTCACGCACACGGCGCGCGATCAGCTGGGTGTATTGGGAACCAAAATCGAGAATCAGAAGGCGGTGTTCGTGAATATTGGTCAATGTATCGCTCATTTTAGTATGGAGGCATAACCATGCTGCGCTGCGGGAATTCAGCACAGCATTTTGTCAATCCATGCGGTAATTGGGTGCTTCGCGTGTAATCGTTACATCATGTACATGACTTTCGCGCATACCGGCGCTGGTCACGCGCACAAATTTTGGCTTACTGCGCATTTCTTCAATATTGGCGCATCCAGTGTAGCCCATGCTGGCACGTACACCTCCCATCAATTGATGCACAATCGCCACCAGACTGCCCTTATACGGTACACGTCCTTCAATGCCTTCCGGGACCAGCTTTTCAGCCTCGGCGGTCATTTCCTGAAAATAACGGTCGCTGGAGCCTTGCTGCATGGCACCAATCGAACCCATACCTCGGTACGACTTATACGAGCGCCCCTGAAACAGTTCGACATCGCCCGGTGATTCTTCAGTGCCTGCAAACATGCTGCCGATCATCACCGAGGATGCGCCGGCGGCAATCGCCTTGGCGAGATCGCCCGAGTAACGGATGCCACCATCGGCAATCACTGGCACTCCCGTACCGGCCAGCGCATTGGCGACGTTGGAGATGGCCGTAATTTGCGGTACGCCTACGCCCGTCACAATACGCGTGGTGCAGATTGATCCGGGGCCGATGCCAACCTTAACGGCATCTGCACCCGCCTCAACCAATGCCAACGCTGCTTCAGCAGTAGCAATGTTGCCACCGATCACCTGCATGCCGGGGAAATTACGCTTCACCCAACGCACCCGATCCAGCACGCCCTGCGAATGGCCATGCGCGGTATCCACCACCAGCACGTCCACACCGGCGGCAACCAGCGCCGCCACACGGTCATCGGTGCCTTCACCCGTACCCACCGCCGCGCCTACGCGCAGCCGCGCCAAGTGATCTTTGCAGGCATTAGGTTTTTCTTTGGCTTTTTGAATGTCTTTAACGGTGATCAAGCCACGCAACTGAAACTTGTCATTCACCATCAACACTTTTTCAATACGATATTTGTGCAGCAATGCCACGACTTCATCGCGCCCCGCACCTTCGCGCACCGTAACCAGGCGCTCTTTGGGCGTCATGATGCTCGACACCGGGTTGTCGTAGCCGGTTTCAAAACGCAGGTCACGATTGGTGACAATCCCCACCAGATCCTTGCCATCTACCACAGGCACCCCTGAAATGTTGTGGGCACGCGTTAGGGCGCGTACTTCGCGGATACTGGTGCTGGGTGAAACGGTAATGGGATCCTTAATGACGCCGCTTTCAAACTTTTTGACGGTGCGAACCTGCTCGGCCTGCTCATCAATGGTCATGCTTTTGTGAATGATACCGATCCCACCTTCCTGCGCCACGGTAATCGCCAGGCGCGCTTCGGTCACGGTATCCATCGCGGCTGAAACCAAGGGGATATTCAGTGCAATTTCGCGCGTCAGCGAACTTTCCAGACTCACCTGTTTGGGCAACACCGTGGAATGATCCGGCACCAGCAGCACATCGTCAAACGTCAGGGCTTCCTGTAGGACTCGCATGAGAGACTTCCCTAGTGAAAAATCTGTTGATTATAAATCCTGTTTGCCCTCAGGTAAACCCATTAAGGCCCCACCATGAAACATACCTTGGGATGTCTCTTTGCGGGAACACTAAAAAAATACCAGATATCAATATGTTGAAATTAAAACTTCACGCTGGAGCAACAATCGGAGACATGCCATGGCACGAAAATAACCACTTGTTTAGTATAAAGATATAACAAAAACACCCGCGCAGTCAGCACCCTGGCCAGATCCGCCAAGCCCCACAACAGCACACACCTTTCATGTTAGTGCATGAATCTGGGGCATTACACCCCCCTGACATCAGGCATACGGCAACACAAAAAATATAAATAACTAAATAAATCAATTGTATAAATAAATTCTGTGCCACATGGCACATGAATTGCTTTATCAGTTTACGTGACACATTGGGCCGCTTCACCGCATGACACGGTAATGTTATGTTAACGACTCCATAACGTCATATTTGGCGAGTACAGTATCTCACGTAGCCATTTAATGTATTACATACGGCTGCTACGGAAAGTGAGCCATGTTTTTTTGCAATAGTCAGGAGTACTACACATGAACTATTTTAACTTAGCCGAAAATATCGGCACGACAGACAGAATACTCAGAATGTCGGTTGGCATGACATTGTTACTGCTGACCTTCACAGAAGCGGGACCCTATGTCCACCCCAGCATTTTCCCGGCACTAGCCGCTTATTTGGTGTTAACCGCCATCATGAAATGGGATCCGGCCGGCTTTATTGTTGAAATGCTGTTACGCATGCTGGGGCAATCAGACGTAGCCAAGGCATCACCGGCACCCCCTGCCTTGCAGGCAAATTATACAGGCCATCATTAGAAAACGGCGCTGGCTGAAACCCAGCATTTGATTTAACCGATTAACCAGTTTGCAGGAGCAGCAAACCCCCTCCCTCGCCTCCTCGTGATGCGATACCCTCCCACCCTCTCTCAGGCACGGGAAGGCGAGCGCTGCTCCTGCCTTTTTACTTCTTCGGATTTCCATTAGGCATCAGGCGCATGCTGGGTTATGATCATGGCATGCCAAACTTTCTGCCATCTGATCAAGAAAACCGTTTGACACGTGATGTTTACAGCGTGTCACAACTCAATCACGCCGCACGCTCCATTCTGGAAGGCAGCTTTCCACTCATCTGGGTTGAAGGTGAAATTTCCAATCTCGCCAAACCTTCTTCCGGCCACCTGTACTTCACGCTCAAAGATGAAATTGCATCCGTGCGCTGCGCGATGTTTCGCCAACGTAACCGGTTACTCAGCTTTACACCCGAAAATGGCGCGCACGCATTAATCCGTGCGCAGGTTAGCCTGTATGAGGGGCGCGGCGAATTTCAGCTGATTGCAGAGCACATGGAAGAAGCCGGTGATGGCGCGCTACGCCGCGCCTTTGATGCATTGAAACAACGTCTGGCAGCCGAAGGGCTTTTTGATGCTGCACACAAAAAAACCTTGCCCGTATTGCCACGCTGTATCGGCGTTGTAACATCACCCACAGGCGCTGCCATTCGCGATATTCTAAGCATTTTGCAACGGCGCTTTCCTGCCCTGCCGGTCATTATTTACCCGGTACAGGTACAGGGTAGCGGGGCTGTCGCCCAGATCGCTCACGCCATTCGCACCGCATCACAACGCAGGGATTGTGATGTGCTGATCGTGGCACGCGGGGGTGGCTCACTGGAAGATTTGTGGGCATTCAATGATGAAGCCGTGGCGCGCGCCATTCATGCCTGTGAAATACCCGTCGTCTCAGGAATCGGTCATGAAATTGACTTCACCATTGCTGATTTTGTCGCCGATCAACGCGCCGCAACGCCTTCTGCCGCCGCCGAGCTGGTCAGCCCTGACCAGCTCGAAATAACCGCAGTCATTACCCGTCATCACAAACGCCTTGCGGCGCTCACGCAAAATTACATTACGGACACACACAAAACCCTGCACTGGCTGATACAACGCCTGCAGCAACGGCATCCGGGTCAACGTCTGCGCACCCAGATGCAACATCTTGATGAACTGGAACAACGCCTGCATCATACCCAACGCATTATGCTGCGCCACAAATGCTCTACACTTGCAGCATTGTCATCATCCCTGCATCGCTACACCCCTTTACATCGTTTGGCGCAACTCGGAATCAAACAGCATCATCTTGCACAACGCCTGCATCAGGCGTTACATTTGACCATGCAACGAAACCAGCAACAGCTCATGTCTGCCAGCCACGCACTTGATACCGTCAGTCCGCTTGCGACACTGGCACGGGGCTATGCCATCATCCGTACTATGCCCGGTATTCCATCTCCCGCCGCACCTACGGTATTACGTACCGCACGTGATGTAACTCCTGGCGACAAAATAGAAGTACGTTTGGCACAAGGCCGACTGTCATGCCTTGTTGAAGGGGTTCACAATGACTAAAGGAATGCAACGCACAGGATTAATAATGGCATTAGTGTGGCCATTGCTTGGGTATACCCCGGCGTTTGCCGGCGATCTGCCACGTGTCGAACAGGTGCCCGGGGGGATTGCAATAATCCCATTAACCTCTCAGCCTGCCTTGGACAATGATTTACGGACAAAAATAACGAGGAACGACAAAACGGCATCACCTCCTGCGCCACCTGTCGTTCATTACAATAAACAACGTGTACTGGTGACACAACAACCCCAAGGTTGGGTAGCCGTTGTGGGCATACCCCTGGACACACCGCCGGGCGAGCAAACATTGCAGGTACAACCGGCTTCTGGCCCACTGCATAACCTTACATTTATGGTGCAGGACAAGGAATATGCGACGCAACGCATCACCATCAAAAACCAGCGCAAGGTTGACCCCAACCCAGAAGACATGCAACGCATCGAACGCGAGTTCACGCAAATCAATGCCGCCCACACCCAATGGAGCGAGGAATCGCAGGTACCCCTGGACTTTCTAAAACCCGCCGAAGGCGAATATTCCAGCCCGTTTGGTTTGCGACGTTTCTTTAACGGCCAGCCCCGTAACCCACACAGTGGCCTGGATATCGCAGCACCGAAAGGCGCACCTGTATATGCACCCACCGATGCCACCGTGATCAGCGTAGGCGATTACTTTTTTAATGGCAACACCGTGTTTCTCGATCACGGCCAGGGATTGGTGACCATGTACTGCCATCTCGACAAAATTACCGTGCAGCCCGGCACACGTATCACACGCGGTACGGTTATCGGCCATGTGGGAATGACCGGGCGCGCCACCGGCCCGCACCTGCACTGGGGTGTCAGCCTGAATAATGTGCGGGTTAATCCTGCATTGTTTCTGCCAGACGCAAAATAACCCGCTCAAATACCTGCCTTGCAGCAAGGCACCCTACCGGCATCAAGACTTGCTGTAATGCCGCCGCATGCGCTGGCGTTTTTGGAGCTGACGTGGCGTGAGGATATTTTTCTTATCCCGGTAAGGATTCTCACTCCCCTTGAATTCAACCACTAACGGCGTGCCTTCCAACTTCAGAATTTCACGAAACGCATTGGAAAGGTAACGCCGATACGCGCCGGGTACAGCATCAACCTGATTACCATGAATAATAATCGTCGGTGGATTCTGTCCACCCTGATGCGCATAACGCAGCTTGATACGGCGACCATGCACCAAGGGTGGCTGATGCTGTTTTACCAGATTCATGAGATGGCGCGTCAGTTGTGGCGTAGACAGCTTTTGTGTCGCCGACTGATAAGCACGATCGACGCCTGCCATCACCTTGTCAACACCTGCACCGTGCAATGCGGAAATAAAATAAACCGTCGCAAATTCCAGGAACGGCAATTTGCGCTCCACCTCACGCTTCAAATAAGTACGCTGTTCGCTATCCAGTTTGTCCCATTTATTCACGGCAATCACCAGCGCCCGGCCACTTTCCAGCACAATACCCGCCAGTGTCGCGTCCTGATCCGTCACGCCGCTATCGGCATCCAGCACCAGCACCACCACATGAGCTTCTTCGACGGATTGCAGGGTTTTTACAACACTGAATTTCTCAACCATCTCAGTGACTTTATGACGACGCCGCACACCCGCCGTATCAATCAGGGTATAGTGGCGTTGATCACGCTCAAAGGGGATGGAAATACTGTCTCGTGTAGTGCCCGGCTCATCAAACGCCAGCACGCGCTCCTCACCGATCACACGATTGACCAGCGTGGATTTACCCACATTAGGCCGACCCACGATGGCGACCTTAATACCAGATGCAATATCTGCCTCACTGCCTTCAGACTCGACCGGCAGGGGCGCCAACACCGCCTCCATCATGTGGCCAATCCCATCGCCGTGGGTAGCCGATATCGGATACGGTGTCCCCAACCCCAGCGCCTGAAACTCTGCACTGACGATGGCCGCATCCAGGCCTTCAGCCTTGTTCAGTATCAGGTATACCGGCTTGCCAAATTGCCGCAGATGCCGCCCAATATCCTGATCCCCGCTAGTCATACCAGCACGCCCATCCACCAGAAACAGGATCACGTCAGACTCCTGCACTGCCAGCATCGCCTGCTCGGCCATCAACGAATCAATGCCATCACGTTCGCCGCTTAACCCGCCGGTATCGACGGCAATATAGGGCCTATCTCCCACCCTGCCCGTGCCATAAATACGATCACGGGTTAAGCCAGGCTGATCCGCCACCAATGCCGCACGCGACTGCGTCAGGCGATTAAACAGCGTGGATTTTCCTACATTGGGACGCCCAACCAGGGCAATAACCGATTTCATTTGGATGGCAAACCACTATCAACAATGGAAAACCCTTGATTATACCTTAAAACCCCAAAACTTTCAGATAGTTCGACGACATGCTAAATATTCGACCAGACATATAGACCAAGGCCGCCTGATTACCAGAGCAAACCGCTGGGGGGCTCAGGCTAGCGACCCTGCAATGAGGGAGGAGAGGTATAAGCAAACGGCCTAAGGGCCTATTCAATATCTCGCTGAAGGGCGCATCGCGGCGTTGCCATGATCTATAAAGGCGGGCTCAAAATGCTCATGTACTCCCTGTACACTCCGCTTTTTCGCCCGTTTCCGCCTTGCGCTGGGAACCCTTCGCTTCGCTCTTCCCTTGATCGAGATGTTGAATAGGCTCTAAAATGCCAATTTACCACCTTTTCCGAAGCGGCTAACTCTCTAAAAAATCAAAAATAGCCGCCCATAAAATGGATGGGTTACATGGTGGGCGATGCTGGGATCGAACCAGCGACCCCTGCCGTGTGAAGGCAGTGCTCTCCCGCTGAGCTAATCGCCCATGCAACCTATTAATTTTACTGGGGATCACCCGCCAGCGTCAAATATTTTGGTTTTCGTGGAATTTTTCACGGGAAGCTCATCACACGGTTCCCTCCCGTTCTACAAAACAGCGTAGACACGCTGTCAGGCACAGGATGACTTCCATAACACTGGCCGTATGTCGCCGTGCTCGTGATACATTCTGGGGCATCCCCGTCCCCAAAATGACTGCGCTCGGTGACAAATATACCTGGACAGACCTGCGCTCACTGTCGCCCCGCCCTCCCTGGTGGGCGCCTCTGTCGACAAGAATAAATCCTCTGCCAGAATAACCCGCCTTAGTCCAACTGAACATTTCACGAACATCACAGAATAACGTCAAATCTTTCAAATTTCATAGGTTTTTTCTGAAAAATCCCATACTTTAATAACCAAAATCATGCAATTTTTGCTACTATGACGGCTAAATAGAGGAGGTTTCACCGATGATTGACCCCAAAATACTCGACGACCTGGCAAAGCGCCTGGCCGATGCCTTACCCTCGGGTATCCGTGATTTACAGCGCGATGTGGAGAAAAACTTTCGTGCAACCCTGCAAACAGGCTTTAATAAACTGGATCTGGTGACACGCGAAGAGTTTGAGGTACAAGCTGCTGTACTTAACCGTACCCGCGCCAAGGTAGATGCGCTGGAAAAACAGGTTGCTGACATGGAAAGCCTGCTGAAGAATACTGCGCAGTAACGGAGACTGGCTGCAGCACATCAACTCTCTCTGGATAAATCCATGTCGCTCGCAATTGTGTATAGCCGTGCACAGTGTGGTATTGACGCCCCACTGGTTACCGTAGAAGTGCATCTTTCCAATGGTTTGCCCAGCCTATCCATCGTGGGTCTACCGGAGATGGCCGTCAAGGAAAGCAAGGACCGTGTACGCGGGGCGCTGCTTAATGCCCAGTTTGAATTTCCGGCGCGACGCATTACCGTTAATCTGGCGCCGGCTGATCTCCCCAAGGAAGGTGGCCGCTTTGACCTGCCGATCGCACTCGGGATTCTGGCCGCGTCAGGACAAATCCCCACCCAGATCCTGCAGCAATACGAATTTGTGGGTGAAGTTGCACTGAGTGGTGAGTTACGTCCGATACGCGGCGTGTTATCCGCCGCCGTGCGTGCACGCGATGCGCAACGTTGCCTGCTGGTGCCCATGGATAACGCCGCTGAGGCATCGCTGGTCAACGATGTTGTGCTGTTCGCTGCACGTCATATCACACAGGTATGTGCTCACCTCTCTGCGGCACAGCCTTTGGCTCCCTATTCACCCCCTGCACGGACCAATCCGGAAACACCGGCAGCGACCCACCTCACACCTCAGTATGACGCCGCAGATGCGCAGGACCTGAGCGAGGTACGCGGTCAACAACACGCCCGACGTGCACTGGAAATTGCCGCTGCAGGCGGTCACAGCCTGCTGATGATCGGCCCGCCCGGCACCGGCAAATCGATGCTCGCCAGCCGTTTACCCGGCATTCTACCGAGCATGAGTGAAGCAGAAGCGCTGGAAGCGGCCACCATCATGTCAATCAGCGATGCAGGCTTTGTTCCGGCCCTGTGGGGCAAGCGTCCCTTCAGGGCACCGCACCATTCCGCTTCCGGCGTGGCGTTAGTGGGAGGCGGGTCGCAACCGCGTCCCGGAGAAGTTTCGCTGGCCCATCATGGGGTGCTGTTTCTGGACGAGCTACCGGAATTTGAGCGGCGTGTACTGGAGGTGCTGCGCGAGCCTTTGGAATCGGGCCACATTACTATTTCACGTGCTGCACGACAGGCGACTTTCCCCGCCCGCTTCCAGTTGATTGCCGCCATGAATCCATGTCCGTGTGGTTATCTGGGCGACCCCAATGGGCGTTGTCATTGCAGTGAGGATCAGGTGCTACGTTACCGGACGCGCATCTCTGGCCCATTACTGGATCGTATCGACATGCATATTGAAGTACCGCGACTACCGCGCAATGTACTCAATGCTGATGAAGGCCGCCACGAGGAAACCAGTGAAACGGTACGTGGCCGGGTTGAGCTCGCACGTGAACGCCAGATACAACGCGCGGGTAAAGCCAATTATGTATTGAGCAACCGGCAAATCGAACGCACCTGTCGTTTGAACAAGGCGGATGCGCAGTTGCTGGAACAATCCATCGAACGGCTAGGATTATCCGCACGCGCCTATCACCGGATTTTAAAAGTGGCGCGCACTATCGCAGATCTTGCAGACAGTGAAACCATATTGACTACACACCTTGCAGAAGCGATCTCGTACCGGCGCCTGGATCGACATAAACCGGCTCATTCCAAAACATCGTCTTAAACAATCCTTAGCGGGCCGCCCCTGACGCCACTATATTGATGTCTTGATCACATGCGCTGCCTGCGCCGGTAGAAAATAACCATACACCGGCGCTGAATGCAATGGATTGTGTGGCTGATATTCAAGCCCATACAGCATAAACCACTGGCGGGCATGCGCGGCGCGCATCTCCCGACGCGATACAATTTCCAGCAATTTTCCATTCTCGATAGCACGCGGTAATTTGGCATCAATCTGTATCAGCATTTGCTTGATATCATCCGGTATCTGCTGATTACGTTCCGGACGAGTGAATACCTGCAATAATAAACCCTGCGTGTAATTCCCCGTGGGCGTCATGCTTTCAATGCCATGCTCCGCCAGTGCCGCCATTACCTCGGCAAGTGGCACCGCCTGACGTTCGCCATGGATTTGGCGCGTGGCGCGCAACGCCATATGATGTGCGGTATAACCATAGACATAATGCCAATGCTGAATGATTTGCGCGGGCTGCGTCTCGTCAGACTGGTCAATGAATAAACGCAACAACTGACCGTTGGCAAGCACCTTATAGAGAGGATAAGCATTCCAGCCATCAGGAAAACTATAAAAATCTTCTCCGCACACCTGAGACGCAACATAGCCATGCTCGGTTATCAGCAATTCAACCACACGCTCGGCCGCACGTTCACGGGAAGACCCGCAACGAATGGCGATATGATCAAAATGTACCGTCCAGCCTCTCGCCGCCGCTAGCCTTAACAAAGCCAGATCAGCATGGCTGTTCAACAATGACTCTACCGCCTTAACAGCGGCATAGACATCGAAGTGCTTCACCCACTGAGCAATGCACCTGGCATCATCATCACTCAGGTGGGTATGCGCACGCGCCAGAATATCCGTGATAAAAGTATGCGCGAAGGGATGCACAGGGATGCCCGTCTCAAGATCATCCTCAAAACGGCAGGCACCACGCGTCTGGGTGTATGCATCCAGCAATTGCAGTGTTGTGCATACCTTTTCAAAGTAACCCTGTGCCGTGGAGGGCTGCGGCATCGCATACACTGGCGTGAGATCCAGGCTGACCTCATCACCATTTTCGTTGGTCACCAGCAACTTGCACGGCTCAGCCGGATCGGGCTTCAAGCCTTGCTCATGCCGCAAAATATCAGCCATTATATTATGGGCAAACGCGATGCAGGATTCGTTGTGTAACACCTATAATTTTCCTCTGGCGCACGTTATGTCCAGAACATATTCTGGCCTGTATTCCTAGTTTAATGATACATTATAAATAACACAATGCGGGGAAGCATTCATGAGCAATAGACAAACCCTGACACTTCTAAAAACTCTGGGTATCGGCACACTGAATGCGGGTGTCTGGCCTGAATCGACAGCCGCGCCCACCAAAAACAGCGACCACCTTGACTCATTCAACCCGGCCAATGGTGATCTCATTGGCCGGGTAAGCCTGTGCCCGGATGATGCCTACGACACTCTCATTACCAACAGTCTGTTTGCCTTTCAGACATGGCGCAACGTGCCTGCTCCCCGACGTGGTGAGCTGGTACGTTTAATCGCCGAACGACTCCGCGCCCACAAGGACGCTCTCGGCAGTCTTATATCGCTGGAAATGGGCAAGATCAAAAGCGAAGGTGATGGTGAAATTCAGGAGATGATTGACATCGCCGACTTTGCTGTCGGCCAGTCCCGTATGCTCTATGGAAAAACCATGCACTCGGAACGCCCACAACACCGCATGTATGAACAATGGCATCC
The DNA here is from genome assembly GCA_023266055.1 of Gammaproteobacteria bacterium. Classification (GTDB taxonomy): domain Bacteria; phylum Pseudomonadota; class Gammaproteobacteria; family Ga007554. The sequence continues at coordinate 42,301 of JAHFRW010000019.1, forward strand.
ACTGGGCGTGATTGGCGTTATCACCGCCTTTAATTTTCCGATGGCCGTATGGGCCTGGAATGCGTTCATCGCTGCCATTGCAGGTAATACCATCGTTTGGAAGCCATCACCCAAAACTCCCTTGTGCGCTATCGCCATACAGAAAATCTGTGAGGATGTGATGACTGAACACGGGTATAGTGGTATCTTTTCGCTGTTTGTTACTGACAGTAATACACTTGCGGAACGATGTGTCTCGGATCCGCGCCTACCTCTGATTTCATTCACTGGCTCTACCCCAGTGGGGCGCCATGTCGCAGGGATCGTCGCACGGCGCCTGGGGAAAAGCCTGTTGGAACTCGGTGGTAATAACGCAGTCATCGTTGACGAAAGTGCCGATCTCAACCTTGCCGTGCCCGCCATCGTATTCGGTGCCGTGGGCACGGCGGGCCAACGCTGCACCACCACACGCCGCCTGCTCGTACACGCGTCACGGCATGAGGAACTGATCACGCAATTGATTCATGCCTACAAACAGGTACGCATTGGCGATCCACTCGATCCAAATACACTCATGGGCCCTCTGTGCGATCATGCCGCCGTAGAAAACTATCGTCATGCACTGCAGGAAGCCGTCGCAGCAGGCGGCACGATTCTTTATGGTGGTCACGTATTACCAGGACCCGGTTACTTTGTTGAACCGACCCTGGTGCATGCCGAGAACCATTGGCCGGTGGTGCAGCACGAAACATTTGCACCCATTCTGTATGTCATGCCTTATCAGGATCTCGACGAAGCCATTGCACTCAACAACAGTGTTCCGCAGGGGCTGTCTTCGGCGTTATTCACCACACGTCTCCAATATGCCGAGCAATTTCTGTCAGCCACAGGCAGCGACTGTGGCATCGCCAATGTCAACATTGGTACTTCTGGCGCGGAAGTCGGCGGTGCTTTCGGCGGAGAAAAAGATACCGGCGGCGGACGCGAAGCCGGCTCAGACGTGTGGCAAGCCTATATGCGGCGCCAGACCAACACCATTAACTGGGGAAGCAAACCAATGCTGGCGCAGGGCATTCAATTTGATTTGTGAGGTTAGCAAAAAATAGAAAAAAGTGTCGCCCTGCTCGCGAACTATTTTGGGACATCCCCATCCTCAAAATGACTGCGCTCGGCGACAAGTATGCCTTCGGAGCCCGGACAGGCTTGCGTCCGACCGCTCGCTTTCGCCTCGCGCTCCCTGGCGGGCGCCTTTGTTTTTTGGCGAAAAAAATACGAGTTTGCTTTTTTATTTCAATATCTTGTCGTGAAAAACAGACCCTAATTTACTGAAACGTTGGATCTTGTTTATTTCCAACTTACCTCAAGGAGTGACCCTGGGTTGCAAAAATATACCTTTATACCTAGCGGTCAGGAATAGCCCATCCACACCTGTTGATTTATACTTCAACTTTGAATGTCATTACGCGGCTGGAGAACGGGGAACGTCACCGCTGCATAACTTTATAATGCAGGACTCGAATCGATGCTCAATTCAACATCACACGTTATTTTCGTACCCTCAAAAAGATTGGCGAGATGAGCATGATCCTTCCCATTATGCTGCTGCTCCTGCTTGTCGGCGCCCTGTTTTTATCTAAACGTCATATTGTTATCGCGTTTCTCGTCCCGGTGATGCTTCTTCCTTTCTGTTTCCTGGCGTTGTATGCGGCTTATCAGATCGCGACTCAACAACAGGACATGTTTGATTTCAGCGAGACCTTAAGCGCAGGGCTGTTTCTGTCAATGCTTGGCATTCCCATATTTCTCATTGTAATGCTGCCTGTCTACCATGGCTTGCTGCGCATCCATTTACCCATCATCATTACCTTTCCAATGGCCGTTGCAGTTATCCTGTTACTGGTTGCTTATCTGGTCGCTGAAAGACCTCTTACACCTGCACTCACTCTGACTATTACGGGCTGCGGATTAATCCATGCTTTTGTAATATTATCTTTAATTTCCACAATGAAATCCTTTTCAAAATAATCAGAAGTATTAACTGTCATGGTTTCTGCCAACCTCCCTCCAACTCAGGACGATAACGTATGAAAGCCATTGTGTATGAAAAATATGGGCCGCCCGAGGTTCTTCAATTAAAGGAGATCGAAAAGCCTACGCCCAAGGACAATGAAGTCCTGATAAAAATACATGCGACAACGGTAACGTCGGGTGACTGGAGAATGCGAAGTCTCAATGTGCCTACCGGTTTCAGGCTCATCATGCGTTTGGTATTGGGCTTTTCAAAACCCAGAAAACCCATACTCGGGACAGAGTTGGCCGGGGTCGTTGAGTCCGTTGGCAAAGATGTACGGCAATTCAAGGCCGGTGATTCGGTTTTTGCGTTCAGCGACGCCACCATGGGTTGCCATGCAGAATACAAATGCATGCCCGAAGACGGAGCAATGGCATTCAAGCCCGCCAATCTAACTTACGATGAAGCTGCCGCACTCTCTTTTGGTGGTACAACAGCGTTGGATTTCTTCAGAAAAGGAAAACTTCAGCGTGGCGAGAAGGTACTCGTCAATGGTGCTTCCGGAGGGGTAGGGACGGCAGCTGTGCAGCTTGCCAGACATTTCGGGGCAGAGATTACCGGGGTGTGCAGTACCGCAAACATGGAACTGGTAAGATCTCTGGGCGCCCATCATGTTATCGACTACACCAAAGAAGACTTCACGCAAAAAGGTGCAACCTATGATGTCATTATTGATACCGTCGGCACGACACCACTCTCCCGCAGCAAAGCTTCGCTGAAGGATGGAGGACGCCTGCTTATGATCTTAGCGGGTCTGCCAGACATGCTGAAAATTCCATGGATGTCGATGACAGGCAACAAAAAAATCATCGCCGGGCCCGCAACCGGGGGTGCGGAAGATTTGCGTTTCCTCGCGGCGCTGGCGGAAGCGGGCGAATTCAAACCGATTATTGATCGGCGCTATCCGTTTGAGCAGATCGCCGAGGCTCATCGTTATGTCGATAGTGGACGCAAGAAGGGAAATGTTATTATAACGCTGAAACATGATAATTAAGAAGCAGTGGCTCAGCCGTAGTCACGGCATATAATGAAAAAGAAATTAAAGTTGTACAGGTAAAA
>JAHFRW010000073.1 GCA_023266055.1 Gammaproteobacteria bacterium
GATTTTACAATTGCGTGCGGCTGCATTCTACCTTAGGTAATCTGCCACCGATGATTTACGAAATGGAATCGGCAGCATAAAAACTTATTGATGTGTCCGAAAATACTTGACCACTACAGTGTCGATTTGCGCTTGGGTAGGGGGGGCAGCATGGGGAAGGGAACTCAAGCCAAGCAACAAGAGCGCAACTATTCCCTGTGTGTGGTAGACCATGGTAACGCCCCTTGTTTTTAATTAGCTCTCATGCATAAACGTATCAGACGATAATGAAGGCTTCATGACAAGTCAATCTAATATTCAAATTATTTCGTATTTTGGTAGATGCTGACGTATTAGCCCGTTGCAGTTTTCATTGCCACCTCTTTCCCACGAGTGATACGGGCTGGCGAAGTAAAACATTACACCACTTTTTCCTCAATATTTTTATAACGAACTTACTGTGCGGTCTGTGAGTTTGCCGATATGGACGCACCCTGCTTTTCGTTCAACTAATATGACGACGCCATCAGATGAGTCCTTTTGCCTCGTCTTTTGAAAAGGATGTCGCACTTAGTATATTAATTCGTCAACCAAAATATAGCCCAGAAAAAGACCTACCAAGGTGACGCGTAATATGCTGCCTGGGCTCGACGCCGTGGTCTAGACAGTGTCATCACGAGAATAGATATACTGTAGGATACGCCACCTTAATTTGACAGGTAATCGCCATGCTGACCGGGAGGCCACCCAGATCAAGGTTCATTCTCATACGGCGCGGGCAGCGGACGACCATTAGACGACAAGATGTACAAAAGGGTATTCAGCACCAAACTGTCTTGCAATCTGCTCTGCTTGCAATACACTCCAAGGGTATCACTGATATTTTTTACCCTGGTACTGTAACCAGCCATCTGCATGAAAACCGCGTGGATCGTGATGTGTCCAGTGTAAAACGCCCCCCTTCTGATTCCATTCGTATTCACCATGAAACTGAATCGGGTCACCTTCTCGAAGGGCGTTTATTTTCGGGGCAAGATCGATATTATGTGCGACAAGGAGCTTGTGGCCAGAAGCCAATTTAAGAATGAATTTTTGATGCCGACTGCCTTTGTTGTCATCGGGCAAAATCTTCTCCACAATACCCTGGCCAGAAATCTGGATATTACTTTCATGATTTGCAAATGCTCGGGCAATGATTGCATCGGATTGATCGGTGTTTTTTTCCAAACCTGCGGGCGGGGTTTCAGGTGAAGTTGTTCCATACTGATTGTTGAAACCCATATAGCCAACAAACAGTACTACCACAACGAGCATCATTTTTTTCATGTATGTATCCTTTAATTGATTGGATAACTATTCAAATAATCACACCCGGAAGGGGCTCGACTTTCCCGGAAACCGCATGTAACTATGGATTGTTCCACCTTAGTTTTTCAGAAACCCTGCGGATAACATGCGCCCGTGTGGCGTGGAACCATTGTATGGTTGCAGCCATTTATCGTAAACTAACCCATACCTCCATCAACTTCGCAGAGACCCCATGAACAATACAACTGCCATGCCGCCCCGGAAGTCACCCTTTGCCAAGGTTATCACCATTGCCTTTGTACTGGGTTTGATGGGGCTGATTGTATGGAACCTGCCGCGTGGTTACAGCAATGATCTTACACAGGTTGGCCAGGGAAAAAATATCGTGGTTCAAGTGCATGATCATGATCTGGTGAACAGCGCAGGCTTGATGGATAATCTTAACAAGATACGTAATGATTATAAGGGGGCTGTGGAGTTCATTGTAGCGGACATGAAAATTGCTGAAGGCCAGGCTTTTGCAACAGCCCATAATGTGGCTGCAGTGACGTTGCTATTTTTTGCACCCGATGGCACGTTACTCGGGACGGTATCAGGCGTACCCGATCTTGATACGCTTAGAAACACGGTGAATCAGGCTTTTAATTTACCCACTGCACAAAAATAAGCTTTCGCTGAGTTAAAGAGGCGCACAATCAGCACGCCTCTTTATTTTTACGCCTGCTCAGAACACGACACCATTAATCATCATGGTGCTTATGCTTGCGCTTATGCTTGTGCTTCTGTTTATGCTTATGTTGACCACGATGTGAATCATGGCCATGATGATGGTCATCATGAACCACCACCACTTCTTGACGTGAAGGTTTTTTGGCAGTGATGGCGGTACCTGCAGCAGCGCCAATGGCACTGCCGACAATCGCGCCATTGCGGCCTCCCGCCGCAGAACCCACGGCAGCGCCCAGACCACCGCCCAATGCACCGCCAACAACGGCGTTGCCATCCACATCACCGGCGTGGGCAGTGTTACCCGCGAGCAATGGGGCAGTCAATACGGCCACAGCTAATATCAGGTGTTTCATAGTTTCTTCCTTTGCTATGAATTAAATATAGAACTGGCAGCGAACAACAGGTTATTCACTGCTCATGAATATATTACCATAATAACTGGTTGCTTTCTGCCCAGAATTATCGGTATCCACCATGAGGGCCACTGCATCTATACGGTCAAAGTCCTTGCCCAGGTACCGTTTTAAGTCATCTCGTAAATTACGTTTATGGGTGACCCAGGTGCCCACCTTGCTGTTACCCGAGTCTACCGCGACCATAATGACGCTTTCGGTATAGGCGTTGGGCCATGTGGCATTGGACACGCGTTCGGTGCTTGACCATACGTAGTTGATGGCTTCGGATTTCCAGAATTTCAGGCCGCCTGATATCACCACGTATAAGCGCGCCGGATAGTCATCACCTTTTTTAGTGGTTTCATCCAGTCCTTTCAATGTGTTATCAATTTTCCAAGTCCAGTTCAGGTAGGGTGTTTTGGTAAGATCAATGGTCATTTTTTTGTGCAGCCCGGATGCAGACGCGTCGCTGCGTACCTGCAAGGCCCGCTCACCTTTCTTCCCCGGCGTAAAGGTGTATTCCGTTTTGCCCTGGAATACCTGCTCTTCCCAGTTGGTTTTATCACCTGCCGTGAAGTTACCCAGCATCAGGGTCACGGGCGCCGCTTGTGCGCTGGTGAATGCGGCCCACAGGCAGGCGGCCAGGGTGACAGCTTTTTTATTCATGAAAAACCCTTTATAGATCATTGATGGGTGTGGCCCATGTGCCTTCAAAAAAACACTCCTGTAACGGTCGACGCTGACGTTGCGCCAGTTCGCGCAATTTAAGGTCTTCCGTCAACGTTTCGGGTTTTGCCGGGTAACCCACTGCAATCATGGCCATGCATTCATGCTGCGCGGGAATATTAAATGTTTGCCGCGCCTGTTCGGCATCAAAACCACCCATCTGATGGGCCATTAACCCCAATGCGGTGGCTTGCAAGCTTAAATTTTCAGCGGCCGCGCCCGTGTCATATTGACTCCAGCGATTGGGTTTGCCATTTTCACGAAACAAGGCGTTGGCGGTTGCCAAGAGCAAGACCGGAGCATTTTTCACCCACTGCTGGTTAAATTCCCCCAGACATGCAAAGGCTTTTTGCCACGTGGCGGCATCGCGGTTTTTGTCCCACACAATAAATCGCCAGGGTTCGTCACCAAAACATGAAGGCGCCCAGCGTGCCGCTTCAAGCAGCGCGAGGGTGTGCTCACGGTTCACGGGTTTGCTCGCATCAAAGGCGCGACCACTCCAGCGTTGTGCAATAATATCATGCACTGGTACTTGTGTTACTGCTCGTTTATCAATCACTTCCATCTCCTTAATCTCTCACTCTGATTCACGAAGGGGCTGAATAAACCAGAAAAGGCTACAACACGCCTTCTCTGCACGGCCTTTTCAACATCCTGTTAGATCAAACAGCAGAATTTCGGCACTGCTGTGTGTCAACAATGTCAGTGTTGGCTCATGCATGATTCGGGCACCATCACCTGCACTGAGGTGTTGTCCATTCAGTACCATTTCACCACGCGCCACATGCACATACGCACAGCGTTGCGTTGCCAGGGTATGCGTTACCCCCTGCCCAGGTGTCAGCACGGTAGCATATACGTACGCATTCTGGTGAATGCTGACCGAGCCCTCGTACCCCTCCGGTGACGCTATCAACTGTAAGCGATTGCGTTTTTGATCCTGCGTAAAATGTACTTGCTCATAACCCGGCTCGATACGGGTTTTATCAGGCACAATCCAGATTTGCAGTAAATGCAGTGGTTCATCACGGGAAGGATTATACTCGCTATGGGTAATGCCGCTACCCGCGCTCATGCGCTGCACATCACCGGGTAAAATAACGGAACCATTCTCCATACTGTCCTGATGTTTCAGGGTACCCTCCAGTACATAGGTAATAATTTCCATATCCCGATGCCCATGTGCAGGAAAACCACTGGCCGGGGCTATCCGATCGTCATTGAGCACACACAGGCTGGAAAAACCCATGTGTGCCGGGTCGTAATAATCAGCAAAGGAAAAACTGTGGTAGGCATCCAGCCAGCCATGGTGGGCGTGGCCACGTTCATGGCTTTTACGCAAAGTGATCACCCGGCAACCTCCTTCAATATTATTGAATACTATTTCAGTATGTTAGGCTTATAGTTGGCAATATAAAATTAAATAATTTCGAACGGCTTTTTCAGAAAATTTGAACTTGAATATAAATGCTTCTAAGTACGTGCAACCAAAACGCGAGGGCGGCGGCTGTTTACGCGCCATCATTGTGATTTCAGTGAATTTACGGGAGACCCTCCGATGCGATTAACCCTTGATGCCCTGGCAGTACTGGAGGCCATCGCCCGTAAAGGCAGCTTCGCGGCCGCTGCGGCGGAGATGTATCGCGTACCCTCGGCCATCACCTATACCGTGAACAAGCTGGAGCAGGACTTAAAGGTAGATTTATTCGACCGTAGCGGACACCGCGCCAAACTCACCCCAGCCGGCGAAAAATTATTGCACCATCTGCTGCGCGCCGCACAGGAGCTGGAGTTGACCGTAAAGCGTGTCGCCACAGGTTGGGAGGCGGAGCTGACGCTGGCGGTTGATACCCTGATTCCCCTGTCCAAAATATACCCTTTGGTCACGGACTTTTATGCAGAAAATACCGGAACTCAACTGCGTATTATTACCGAGGTGCTGGGTGGCGCATGGGATGCACTGGCAACAGGACGCGCCGATCTAGTGATTGGCGCCAGCGGTGAAGGACCACCGGGGGGAGGGTATACCGTGCGCGCGCTGGGGGAGATGGAATTTGTCTTTGTGGTACCCCCTGGCCATCCCCTCGCCAACGCAACCGTTCCCCTCACCAATGAAGAAATATCGCAACACCGCGCCATCGCCTCTGCTGACAGTTCACGCAACCTGCCACCACGCACTTCATATTTGCTGACAGGCCAGGATGTCCTGACCGTACCCTGCATGCGCACCAAACTGGATGCACATCGTGCCGGACTGGGTGTGGGGTTCGTGCCACGCTCACTGGTTGAAGATGATCTCGTCACCGGACGACTGATAATGAAAACGGTGGCCTATCCCTGTCCCATCCCTCGCCTGTTTACTGCCTGGCGCAGCAGCCACACCGGCAAGGCGCTGATGTGGTTTCTGGAACGGCTGGACAGTGGGAAATTGCTGGCCTGAAGCCTGAAGCATACTCTGGATGATTTTTTAGCCCATCACCCTGAAAAATGTCATAATAACCCTCACTGCTTTCACTGGATCCTGCCCGTGCAACATATCACCCTGACCCGCCCCGACGACTGGCATCTGCACCTGCGTGACGGTGCAGCGCTGACAACCACCGTGCCACACACCGCGCGCTGCTTCGCGCGCGCCATTGTCATGCCCAACCTCAAACTCCCGGTGACTACCACCGAAATGGCACTGGCCTACCGGGCGCGGATTCTGGCGGCGGTGCCAATGGGCGTGACATTTGAGCCACTGATGACGCTGTATCTGACAGATAACACCCCGGCACAGGAAATCATCCGTGCCCGGCACAGCGGCCATATCGCGGCAGTGAAGCTCTATCCCGCCGGCGCCACCACACATTCGGATGCGGGTGTCACGGCACTGGAAAGAACCTGGCCCGCACTGGAGGCCATGCAGGAACACGGCGTGCCGTTGCTGATTCACGGCGAGGTGACGGATACCCATATCGACATTTTTGACCGGGAGCGCATTTTCATTGAACGCCATCTGATTCCCCTGACCCTGCGCTTCCCGGCATTGCGCATCGTCTTTGAACACATTACTACCCAGGAAGCGGCTGATTTTGTCACAGCGGCATCATCCAATGTAGCAGCCACCATTACCGCACATCATTTATTGCTCAACCGTAATGCCATGCTGGCCGGCGGGATACGCCCACATTATTACTGCCTGCCGGTGCTCAAGCGTGAAGCCCATCGACGTGCACTGGTCGCCGCCGCTACCAGTGGCAACCCGAAATTTTTCCTCGGCACTGACAGCGCGCCCCACACCCGCTCCACCAAGGAAACCGGTTGTGGCTGCGCAGGCATGTACACCGCGCATGCCGCCATTGAGCTTTATGCAGAAGCCTTTGAAGTGGCAGGAGCATTGGATAAGCTGGAAGGATTTGCGAGTTTTCATGGCCCGGATTTTTATCGGCTGCCGCGCAACACTGCGCGCATCACCCTGCATAAAAATGCCTGGCGGGCGCCTGATACGTACATGCTCAATAACGACGCGGCGGGCGATGTCGACAATAAGGTAGTGGTGCCATTCCGCGCCAGTGAAAATATAAACTGGACCCTGAGCCATGACTGAGGACACCAAACCCCCTTTTGCCCGGCGTTTTCGCGGATTTCTGCCGGTTGTCGTGGATGTGGAGACGGCGGGTTTCAATGCGCAAACCGATGCTCTGCTGGAAATCGCTGCCGTCACGCTACGCATGGATGACGCAGGCCTGATACACCCTGACGAAACTCATGCCTGCCATGTACAACCTTTTGCAGGCGCCAACCTGGAACCTTCGGCGCTGGCATTCACCGGCATTGACCCTTATCATCCGTTTCGCCTTGCCAAAACAGAAGATGACGCGCTGCAAACCGTTTTTAATGCTGTGCGCAAGGCGATCAAGGAACACGGTTGTACACGCGCCATATTGGTCGGGCATAACCCGTTTTTTGATTTGGGCTTTGTCAACGCGGCCGTCGCCCGCACAAAAATCAAACGTAACCCCTTCCACCCTTTCAGCACCTTTGATACCGCCACCCTGGGGGGACTTGCCTATGGTCAAACCGTGCTGGCGCGCGCCGTGCAGGCCGCTGGTCTGGCATGGAACAGTGATGAAGCACACTCGGCTATTTATGATGCACAAAAAACGGCCCAGTTGTTCTGTGCCGTGGTCAATGGCTGGCACAGACTGCAATACCCTGCTTGCACACCGACACTGGACACCCCCTGAAAGCATGCCATAATAAATACAGTGCGTTCTGCGGGAATCCCTGATGATCCAAAATGACCTTTCCATTCTTGTCGCTGACGATATGCCGATCAGCTGTGAAGCCATTCGCATTGCACTTACCAAAAATGGTTACCACGACATACGCGTGGTCAGCAGCGCCAGTGAAGCACTGACCTTGCTCGCCAGCCATCCTGCCGATGTTGTACTGGCGGACTGGATTATGCCCGGCATGGATGGCCTGGAACTCACGGATCGTATCCGCCAGCAGGACGAGGAAAACAACCACTATACTGCCGTAATATTATTTACCGCCAAGGAAGGCATCGAAAATCTGGAAGTCGCCTTTGAACGGGGTATTGATGATTATCTGACAAAACCAGTGAACGAACGTGAACTGATGGCACGCCTCCGAGGTGCGGGCCGTATCGCAACCCTGCAAAACTCCCTGCTGGATACCGCCCAGGAACTGACTACCACCAATCAACGGTTACAGGAGATGGCAACGACCGACGCGCTGACCGGGCTTAGCAATCGCCGCTACATGCAAGCCCACCTGCAGGCGCTGTTGTCAGAAACGCTGGCACGCGGCGGCGTGACCTGTCTAACCATTGTCGATATTGACCACTTCAAAAAAATCAACGACACGCATGGCCACACCGTCGGCGATGAAGTATTGGTAGCGTTTGCCAAGCGTTTAAGTCGCGAGGTACGTCCCACCGATACCGTCATCCGCATGGGAGGAGACGAGCTTGCCATCACCATGTATTATGCCGACTCTGCACGTATTAACCCCGGAATTTTCGAGCGGATTCGTCATGCCATCAGCCAACGCCCCATTAAAACCAGCGTTGGCGATCTGTCCGTCACGGCGTCATTCGGCGTATGTATCTACACGGGTAATGGAACACGATCCATTGAGAATTTTATTGAATGCGCTGATCGAAAGCTATATCAAGCCAAGTCGGAAGGTCGGAACAGGGTCGCGTATTAAGCCGATGTATCTCACACTCCAGACACGTTAGATTGCGGTCTATGACAAGATATACACTAACCCTTCTTGTCACTTGCCTGACATGTCTTATATCGCTCCCGGCGTGGGCCGCGCCTCATATTTCGGGAAAACCCGAACCTTTTATCGGCAAGCCTGGTACTCCGTTCCCGCAACGGGCGCTGACGCAAAACCGCACGCGGGCGGTGGCGCCCACAGTGTACCCCGCCACCGCCAAGGTACTGTTCCTGCGCGTGGACTTCCCCGCAGATGCAGACCCTACCACAACCGGCACTGGCCTCTGGACAGACCCCCTTTATGCCCACAATAATGACCCTGATTACTGGGTCAATAAAAACCGGCTGGCACTCATCAACTATTATTCAGAAGTGTCCTACGGCAAACTGACGCTCGATATCACGATCTCACCTGCTGTTTATCGCTTGCCAAAATCCATGGCGCAATATGGGGGTGAAACCCCGGCATACATTGAAAACCTGATTGTCGACAGCGTTCGAGCGGCAGACGCAGACATTAACTTTACGGCCTATGATGTCATTTTAATTATCCATGCCGGTGCCGGAGAAGAAACCGACATCAGCAACAATTCTCCCAATGACATATGGTCGCTGTATTATTCCGACACCACCCTCAGCACCGGTAACAGCGCAATTACCGGGCCGTTGATTGCAGACGGCATCCCCATTACCGAAGCCATTATCATGCCTCAAACCGGTACCCAAGATGGCGACACCGTGGACCCATTAGGGGTTTATACACATGAATTCGGCCACTGGCTGGGCCTGCCCGACCTGTACCCCACCTCACCCACTCAAACCTGGGATGGCATTGGTACCTGGGGACTCATGGGTGGAGGCATTTACGCCAAAGGTGCTGACG